>NZ_JACYFG010000061.1:0-356445 GCF_014803405.1 Pelagicoccus enzymogenes | reverse complement strand
AGTGAAGGAGTCGCTGACGCTGGCACCGGCTGAGTCGGTAGCGGTGACGCTTATGGAAATGGTTCCAACGTCGCCGTTTTCGGGAGTGCCCGAGATTTCGCCCGTTTCGTTATCGAGCGTCAACCAGTCGGGAAGAGGATCGCCGTTTTCCAGAGTGGCAGAGTAGCTCAAGGTATCGCCTGCGTCGATGTCGGAGAAGCTCTCTGAGAGGTCGATAGAAAACGCTGCGTCTTCGGTCGCCACTTGATGTGCGATTCCGAGGGAATCGCCATTCAAGCTTATGTTGTCGATCGTATAAGTCTCGTCGTTGCCAGTCGCCTTCGATTCGAACGCGATCACAAGCTCGTTGCCCTGAGGGATCGAATCCAGAGAAATCGTGTGGAATTGATTTGCTCCGCTGCTGACGTGACCGGTCTCTTGGTGGATCTCGTGTCGCTCACCGTCGACAATTGCCACCACTTGGAAGGTGTCCTGGTAGGAGCCGGTTCGGTCCATGCTTCCAGTCGATCGCACCTCGAAAGTGAGCTCCAGGTTCTCGTGCGAACTGATGTCGATTGGGTTCGTTCTCAGAATCGCTTGGTTTTCCGAGCCGGAACCTGTGCTTTTTGAAAAGTCGTAGGCACCATTTTCGACGCCATGGTTCGCGTTGGAGGCCGACGTTTCTGTGTCCCAATTGCCTTCAGCGTCAGACTTTGCTCCATTTTCTTCGGTCGAAAAGTCTTCGCTGAACAAGCTTTCTCCTCGCGTGGAGACGACACTAGGTCCGTCGTTTGTATTGTCGACTTGGATACTGAAGTTGGAGGAGGCTGTTTCGCCAGCCTCGTCGGTGGCAGTGACGGTTACGGAGATCACTCCCACATCGCCGTTTTCGGGAGTGCCGGAGAGTTCGCCCGTCTGGGAATCGATGGAGAGCCAGCTGGGGAGCGGGTCGCCGTTTTCGAGGGTGGCGGAGAAGGTGAGAGTGTCACCTGCGTCGACGTCTTCGAATGCGGTGGAGGCGTCGAGCGAGAAGGCGCTGTCTTCGTCGATGACCTGATCCGCTAGGGTCGTCGCGACGGGGCCGTCGTTGGTATTCTCAACTTGGATAGTGAAGGAGTCGCTGACGCTGGCACCGGCTGAGTCGGTAGCGGTGACGCTTATGGAAATGGTTCCAACGTCGCCGTTTTCGGGAGTGCCCGAGAGTTCGCCTGTTGCAGTATCGAGCGTCAACCATTCGGGAAGAGGATCGCCGTTTTCCAGAGTGGCAGAGTAGCTCAAGGTATCGCCTGCGTCGGTGTCGGAGAAGCTCTCTGAGAGGTCGATAGAAAACGCTGCGTCTTCGGTCGCCGTTTGGTTCGCGAGCCCGTACGAGTCCCCGTTGAGCTGGACGTTGTCGATGGTGAAAACTTCGCTGGAGTGAGTGGTCTTTGCTTCGAAGGAAATGACGAGCTCGTCTCCTTCCGGAATGTTGCGAAGGGTGAAGGAACCGTTGTTGCCGTCGAGATTTCCGTCTTGCTGCATCAACTCGGTTTCCACGCCGTCGACTACGACGATGACCTGGAAATAGTCATGCCAAGATCCGGATGCTTCCATGTCGCCCTCGCTCTTGAGATCGAACGAGAGCTCGAGATCCGTTTTGCCCGCGATGTCGATTGTCTCGGTTTGGAGCTTTATCAAAGCTCCGTTGTCGTTGGCCGTGGAGGTGCTTTCGGAAAACTCGTAGGCTTCGTTCTCGATGCCGTGGGTGGGCGATGTCGTGGCGGCCGAATCGTCGGTGGACCACTTCGTATCGTTGCTATCAGCGGTTGCTCCATCGAGGTCTCCTGCGAAATCCTCGCTGAAAAGCGACTCGCCGTTTTTTGAGGTTACAGTGGGGCCGTCGTTTGTGTTGTCGACTTGGATACCGAAGGTGGAGGTTGCTGTCTCGCCTGCTTCGTCGGTGGCGGTAACGGTTACGGAGATCGCTCCCACGTCTCCGTTTTCGGGTGTGCCGGAGAGCTCGCCTGTCTCGGAGTCGATGGAGAGCCAGCTGGGGAGCGGGTCTCCGTTTTCGAGGGTGGCTGAGTACGTTAGTGTGTCGTCTGCATCGACGTCGTTAAATGCGGTGGAGGCGTCGAGGGAGAACGCTGCGTCCTCGTCGGTCGTTTGGTCGGCGATGGCGGAGGCGGTGGGTCCGTCGTTTGTGTTGTCGACTTGGATACCGAAGGTGGAGGACGCGGTTTCGCCTGCTTCGTCGGTGGCGGTGACGGTTACGGAGATCGCTCCCACGTCGCCATTTTCAGGCGTGCCGGAGAGTTCTCCGGTTTCGGAATCGATGGTAAGCCAGCTTGGGAGCGGGGCTCCGTTTTCTAGGGTGGCTGTGTACGTGAGGGTGTCGCCTGCGTCGACGTCGTCGAAAGCGGTGGAGGCGTCGAGGGAGAATGCGGCGTCTTCGTCGGTCGTTTGGTCCGCGATAGCAGAGGCAGTTGGCCCGTCGTTTGTGTTGTCGACTTGGATGCTGAAACTCGAACTTGTGATCGCTTCACCGTCTGAAGCTGTGACGATTATCGAAATCGAACCGACATCTTCGTTGGCCGGAGTGCCTGTAAACACTCCGGTGTCTTCATTGAATGAAAGCCAATCGGGGAGGGGATCTCCGTTTTCGAGAGTCGCCTCGTAAATGAGTTCGTCTCCAGTGTCGATATCTGCGAAGTTGCCAGAAACATCGAAGGAGAACGCTGCGTCCTCGTCGGTGCTCTGGTCGGCGATGGCGGAAGCGGTTGGTCCGTCGTTTGTGTTGTCGACTTGGATACCGAAGGTGGAGGTTGCTGTCTCGCCTGCTTCGTCGGTGGCGGTGACGGTTACGGAGATCGCTCCGACGTCTCCGTTTTTGGGGGTGCCGGAGAGCTTGCCTGTCTCGGAGTCGATGGAGAGCCAACTTGGGAGCGGGTCGCCGTTTTCGAGGGAGGCGGAGTAGGTGAGAGTGTCTCCTGCGTCAATGTCGTCGAATGCGGTGGAGGCGTCGAGGGAGAATGCGGCGTCCTCGTCGGTGGTCTGGTCAGCGATGGCTGAGGCGGTTGGTCCGTCGTTTGTATTTTCAACCTGAATACAGAAGGTGGAAGTTGCGGTTTCGCCAGCCTCGTCGCTTGCGGTGACAGTTACGAAGATCGCTCCGACGTCGCCGTTTTCGGGTGTGCCGGAGAGTTCGCCTGTCTCGGAGTCGATGGAGCGCCAGCTTGGGAGCGGGTCTCCGTTTTCGAGGGTGGCGGAGTAAGTGAGGGTGTCGCCTGCGTCGATGTCTTCGAACGAGGTGGAGGCGTCGAGGGAGAATGCAGAATCCTCGTCGGTGCTCTGGTCGGCGATGGCGGAAGCGGTTGGTCCGTCGTTCGTATTCTCAACCTGAATACCGAAGGTAGAGGATGCCGTTTCGCCCGCCTCGTCGGTGGCGGTAACGGTTACGGAGATCGCTCCGACGTCGCCGTTTTCGGGGGTGCCGGAGAGTTCGCCGGTCTCGGAATCGATGGAGAGCCAGCTTGGGAGCGGTTCGCCATTTTCGAGGGTGGCGGAGTAAGTGAGGACGTCTCCTGCGTCAATGTCGTCGAATGCGGTGGAGGCGTCGAGCGAGAATGCTGCGTCCTCGTCGGTGGTCTGGTCGGCGATTGCGGAGGCGGTGGGTCCGTCGTTTGTATTTTCAACCTGAATACCGAAGGTGAAAGTTGCGGTTTCGCCAGCCTCGTCGCTTGCGGTGACAGTTACGGAGATCGCTCCGACGTCGCCGTTTTCGGGTGTGCCGGAGAGTTCGCCGGTCTCGGAATCGATGGAGAGCCAGCTTGGGAGCGGGTCTCCGTTTTCGAGGGTGGCGGAGTATGTGAGAGTGTCTCCTGCGTCAATGTCGTCGAATGCGGTGGAGGCGTCGAGGGAGAATGCTGCGTCCTCGTCGGTGCTTTGGTCAGCGATGACGGATGCAGTTGGTCCGTCGTTCGTATTCTCTACCTCAAGACTGAAAGTGTCTGAGGCCGTGGATCCGGCGGAGTCTGTGGCTGTGATCGTGATGGAGAGCTCGCCGGCATCCTCGTTGAGAGGCGTTCCGGAGAAGATACCCGTCTCGGGGTCGATGGTAAGCCAGTTTGGCAAGGGCTCGCCGTTTTCCAGTGTTGCGGAATAGGTGAGTGTGTCTTCTTGGTCGAGATCCTTGAAGTTTCCTGAAATGTCGAGAGTGAAGGTGGAATCTTCGTCGATGTTTTGGTCTGCGACATTTGAAGAAACGACGATTGCATCGTTCGTGTTTTCGACGGTGATCGTGAATACGTCTGATGCAGAGGATTCTCCGTCAGATGCGGTTACGCGTACGGCGATATTGCCGACGTCTGAATTTCTAGGCGTGCCAGTGAGTTGACCGGATTCCGAATCGATTTGCAGCCACTGGGGCAGTGGGTCGCCGTTTTCGAGCGTTGCCGTGTACCTGAGAGTGTCGCTAAGATCAGGGTCGTGGAAGTTGTTGCTCGTGTCTAGCGTAAAGGCGTTGTCTTCCTTTGTAGTTGTATCATTGATACTCGTAGTAACCGTTGGGCCGTCGTTTGTGTTTTCGACAGACAGGGTGAAGGAATCGGATACGGAAGCTTCGCCGTCAGAGGCGGTGACGGTTATTTCAATTTCACCGACATCGCTGTTTCCTGGAGTTCCGGATATCTGCCCGCTTGCTGGGTCCAGAATGAGCCAAGCTGGGAGCGGGTCGCCATTCGCCAAGGTAGCGGTGTAGGTGAGGGTGTCGCCTATATCCTGGTCTGCAAAGTTGGAGGAAAGATCGAGACTGAAGGCGGAGTCTTCGTCGACGGATTGGTCCGAAATCGCGTGGGTGACGACGGGGCCGTCATTCGTGTTTTCGATGGTGAGTGTGAAGGTATCGGAAACGGATGCTTCGCCATCTGAGGCTGTGACGACGATGGAGAGCTCGCCGACGTCTGTTCCTCTCGGTGTGCCGCTCAGTTGACCTGATTCCGAGTCGATGCTTATCCAGTTTGGAAGCGGGCTGCCATCTTCTAGCGTAGCAGAAAAGGTAAGAGAATCGCCGATATCTTCGTCTGCGAAGTTCTCGGAAATATCGAGCGAGAATTCGTTGTCCTCGTCGATGGACTGATCGGCGATGTTTGTCGTTACGACCGGCCCGTCATTCGTGTTTTCGATGTAGAGGGAGAATGATTTGGAGGTGGTAGCTTCACCATCGGAGGCGCTCAGGAGGATTGTGATCTCGCCGACATCTGCATTGGTTGGGGTTCCGGAGAGTTGACCTGTCAGTGGATCGATGCTCATCCAATCGGGTAGCGGGTCTCCGTTTTCCAGAGTCGCGGAGTAGGTCAGCGTATCCCCTTCGTCGACGTCGAAGAAAATGTTCGAAGCGTCTAGGTTGAACAGCTCGTCCTCTACGATGTTCTGGTTGTCGTTCAGCCACTCGACCAGAGGAGCGTCGTTTGTATTGAAAACCGTGAGACTGAAGGAGTCGGATACTGTCTCGCTGCCGTCGGAGGCGCTTACTGTGATGGAGATGCTGCCAACATGTTCGTTCAGTGGGACTCCAGAGAATTTGCCGGTGCTCGCATCCAGGCTTAGCCAATCCGGCAGCGGGTCGCCGTTTTGCAGCGTAGCGCTGTAGGTGAGCGTATCGCCGAGGTCTGCGTCGTGAAAGTTTTCGGAGGCGTCGAGGATGAAATTCTCGTCTTCGAGGGTATTTTCGTTGGAGAAATCCGCTTTGAGAACCGGGCCGTCGTTGGTGTTTTCGACGGAGAGAGTGAAGGTTTGTTGGGCCTCCGCTTCGCCGTCGGATGCGATCACCTTGATCTCTAGCTCACCAACATCATTGTTGCGCGGCGTTCCGGAGAGACGTCCGGTTTGGGAATCTATCGCAAGCCAATCGGGCAGTGGAGAACCGTCGGCTAGTTCTGCGGAATAGCTCAAGGCGTCTCCGGTGTCGATATCGTCGAAGTAATCGGCAAGCGAGAGGTTGTAGCCGCTGTCCTCGAGGACTTCTTGCGCTTCGATTTCGAGCGAAGCGGTTGGGCCGTCGTTGGTGTTTTCGACGGTGAGAGCGAAGTTGTCCGAGGCGGTTGAACCCGCTTGGTCCGTGGCACTTACGACGAGGGAGATGGTTCCAATGTCGTCGTTCCCGGGCTGACCCGAAATCTTGCCGGTCTCCGGATCGATCGCAAGCCAATCGGGAAGCGGAGAACCGTCTTGCAGCGTTGCTGAATAGCTGAGGACGTCGCCGGTATCTGCGTCTCCGAAATGGTTGCTAGCCTCGAAAACGAATGATGCATCTTCGAGTGTCGTGACGTTCTGGATACTATTGGTGACTGTTGGGCCGTCATTCGTGTTTTGGATCTCCAGAGTGAATGTCGCTTCGGCATTGGCCTCACCGTCGCTGGCGCGAACGGTTACTGAGATCGTGCCGACGTCGCTATTATGCGGAGTTCCAGCGAGCGTTCCGGTTTGGGAGTCGATGGTGAGCCAACTTGGGAGCGAGTCGCCGTTTTCGAGGGTAGCGCTGTAGGTGAGAGCGTCGCCTGCGTCGACGTCGTCGAATGCAACGGAGGCATCGAGGGAGAAGGCTGCGTCTTCCTCGGTAGACTGTTGGGCGATAGCGGATGCAACAGGGCCATCGTTCGTGTTCTCGACGGTGAGCGTGAAAGTGCCGTTGGCTGTCTCCCCGCTTACGTCGGTTGCGGTTACGGTGATGTTGATAGATCCGACGTCTTGGTTTTCTGGGATGCCGGAGAGCTCGCCGGTGATCGGGTCGATGGATATCCAGCTGGGGAGATCGGACCCGTCTGATAGAGTGGCGGTGTATGTGAGGGAGTCGCTGGCGTCGGTATCTTCGAAGTGGGATGCGGCGTCGTAGGTGAAGGCGCTGTCCTCTTCTGCGTTCACCGGTACGAAGTCGGTTGTGACTGTTGGCGCGTTGTTGGTGTTCTGGACCTCTATGCTAAAGACGTCGGAGATGGAGGTTTCTCCATCTTGGGCTACAACGCGAACGGATAGGGAGCCTACGTCGTTATTGGTCGGTGTCCCGCTGAAGGAAGCGGTGAAAGGATCGAAACTGAGCCATTGTGGAAGAGGGGAGCCGTCTTCGAGCGCGGCTGAGAATTCCAGTGTGTCGAAGAAGTCGGGATCGCCAAAATTCGAGGAGACATCGAGCGTAAATGCTGCGTCTTCTGCTGTAGTGACATCCTCGATACCTGCGGACACAAAGGGTCCGTCGTTGGTGTTTTCGATGGTAATTTTGAGGGTCGTGGCAGCGGATTCTTGGCCATCGCTGGCGGAGACCTTAAGGTTCAGCTCACCCACGTTGGCATTGAGTGGCGTGCCGGAGAGTTCGCCCGTGCGTGGGTTGATATTGAGCCACTCGGGCAGCTCGCTTCCATCCTCAAGGGTGGCGGAGTAGCTTAACTCGTCGCCGATATCTTCGTCACTGAAGGCGTCGGATACATCGAAGAGGAAGGGAGCGTCTTCCTCTGTCGTTTGTTCGGGAATGAAGGTCGCGACGGGCCCGTCGTTGGTGTTCTCTACCTCGATGGAGAAAATCGCATTGGCGTTCTCCTGGCCGTCGGAAGCGACGACGAGAATGGAAAGGGAACCAACGTCCTCGTTTGCCGGGGTGCCGGAGAATTTACCGGTGCCCTCGTCGAATTCCAACCACTCGGGCAGCTCGCTGCCGTTCATTTGGGTTGCCGAGTAGGTCAATGTGTCGCCAGCGTCGACATCCGAGAAGGCATCTGAAACGTCGAGGGAGAAGCCGCTGTCCTCTTCGACTGTTTGGTCGACAAGAGCGGTGGCGACTGGCTTGTCGTTGGTGTTGTCCACCATGATGGCGAAGAAGTCGTCTACGCTTTGGGAACCATCGCTAGCGGTAACTTGGAGGGTGAGCATCCCGACGTCATCGTTGGTAGGAATGCCGGAGAACTGACCTGTGGCAGTGTCGAAGTTCAGCCACTCGGGGAGATCGGAGCCATCGGGAAGAGTCGCGGTGTAAGTCAGCTGGTCGCCCAGGTCGCTGTCGCTAAAGTTGGAAGCGATGTTGAATGAGAATTCACTATCTTCGTCGGCGCCCTGATCCGCGATGGGAGAATCGAGTTCGGGGGAGTCGTTTTGATTTTCGACGTGCAGGGCGAAAGTGCTAGACACGCTTTCACCTTCTGAATCTGTAGCGGTGACGCGGATGTCGAGGTCCGTGTTTTGGCCTTGGGGCGGATTGCCTGCAATCTTCCCGGACGACTCGTCGATTGTGAGCCACTCCGGCAGCCCGCTTCCGTCGGCGAGGCTTGCGGTGAAAGATAAGGTATCGCCGAAATCCGCATCTTCGTCTGAAAAATAGGAACCGGCATCGATATCGATCGGATCGTATTCACCAATGGATACGTCTTGGATTTGGGTAAATGTTGGACGGTCGTTTACGTTTTCGACTTCGAGCGTGAACGCCGTGCTTGTCTTTGCACCGCTTGCGTCTGTAGCGGTGATTTCAATACGGTGTTCGCCTAGGTTTTCATAGGAAGGAACGCCAGAGATTTCGCCGGTGATGGGGTCGAAGTTTAGCCAGTCGGGGAGAGCGGCGCTGAGCGTGAGTGAGTCGCCAATGTCGCTGTCAGTGAAAAGTCCCTCGGGAAGCGTGAAGGTGAACGCGGCGTCTTCGTTGGCCGTTTGGGTTGCGATCGAGAATGTGGCGAGGGGGGTGTCGTTTACGTTCTCGATGTCTATAGAAACAGTCGCTGCTTTATCGGACCATGCCGCTCCGTCGAAGCCGGACCATAGGAATTCGGTGTGGCCGTTCCAGTCGCTGTTCGGCTGAAAGGCGACGCCTGAGATTTGCTCGACGGGAATGATTTGGCCGATTTCGACTGGCTTGCCGGCGACTGTGAGCGCGCCGTTTGCGGGAAGGGAATCGATGCGAACGGATTCAAGCGTGTCGTCGTTATCTACGTCGGAGAAGGCTTGCTCGAAGGTTTCGCGTTTGAAGGGGATGGCGTTGTCTTCGGTTCCTTCGAGGCCCATTCCTGAAACCTCGGGAGCGTCGTTGGCGTCGGCTGGATGCAAGGTGAGCGTGCGCTCGACCTGGCTGCCGTCCTCGTTTTCGATGCGCAGGGAGAGCGAGTAGGACTCGGGTGCGGTTTCGAAGTCGATGGTTACCCCGTCTTTCAACTTGAGCGTAGATCCCTCGATTTCGAAGAGTCCGGATGGGTCGGAAGCGATGCTGTAAGTAAAGGGGCCCTCGATTTCTTTTTCACTCCCTAAGGCTTCGAGGGAGCCGATAGCGTAGCCTGCTTCGTTTTCGGTGATATCGTTTCCGGAAAGCGATAGGGTGACGTTCTCCTCGTTGAAGGGATCTGGCAGAACGACCGTGAGCTCGTTGCGGTCGATGACGCGGTCGTTGTTCTCAGGATCGGTTACGATGACCTCGATCTCTACCTGCTGGCCGGCGTCTTCTTTTTGCAAGTCGATAACAACCTCGACGGTACCGGTCTCTTGGTTCACTTCAGTAGTGGACTCGACGATGTCGCCATCGCCATTCACTACGACCGCCGTGAAGCGGAACCGTTCGATGTCTAATAATTGCGAAGCTTCGATGGTGTCGGTGACGTCGATGCTGACACTGCGAGTGTTTGCGCCCTCATCGGAGGTTCCGGATTTTGTTTGGGCTGAGGATTGGCTGTCGCGGGTTTGGCTCGTGGAGCTGGAGTAGTAGGCTTGTTGGTTGTCTTGGGTGGAGAGCTCTGCGACTTGAGCATGCTCCTGGTCGCTCTCGCTCTTGCCAAGGGCGGCGAGGGTGAGGCTCTGGAAATAGTTGCGAAGTTCTTGGTTTTCGCTGCCGTCGGCGTTGAGTTCAAACGCGTCGAATGCGGAAGTGTTCTGCGAGAGGGCGCTGATGATGGAGAGCAACGTCACGCTCTGCAGCACGACGGAACCGGTTGCGTCCTCCGGTTCGAAGTTGATGGCCTGAAGCGACGCGTGGTCTGCCCCCGCGGCGTCGTTTGCCTCCGATTGCCGGAAGCTGTCCGCAGTTATGGTTGTGCCGTCGGGCAGTTCCAGTTCGGTTGCGTCAGTGAGGAGGAAGTTTTTGAGCAGATAGGAGGATCCGTCCTTGGTCATCACCAGCACGTCGTGACCTTGAGGGATCATGTCGGCGATGTCGTCGGGGTTGGTGAGTTTCAAGGAATCGCCCGCGTTGAAGTCTAGAGACTGACCGTTGGAGAGTTCGTAGGGCGTTGGAGCAGAGGAATCTCCTGTGTGGGTGAAGCGGAAGCTCATAAAGTATGTTCGATCGAGGTTAACTAAATCCGCGCGCAAGGCGCCTTTTCCTCATCGGATCCCTACACGGAAAACTTACCGCCGAAGCATGGATTTAGCCCAAATTCACGCAAACCTCCGACTTTTTTGCCTTATCCGGG
Source organism: Pelagicoccus enzymogenes (assembly GCF_014803405.1). Lineage (NCBI taxonomy): Bacteria > Pseudomonadati > Verrucomicrobiota > Opitutia > Puniceicoccales > Pelagicoccaceae > Pelagicoccus > Pelagicoccus enzymogenes. Next base: position 346,054 of record NZ_JACYFG010000061.1, on the reverse strand, counting down.
ATTAGGATGAACTACCCAGTAAGCAGGCGCTTTCCTGCCTCCTGCAGAAATCAGAGCTTAAAGGAGGCCACCGTACGGCCGATCTCGATAGCGTTTTGCCGCTTGCGGACGCGGCGAACGTTTAGGGTTTTGTCCTCAATCTCGATACAGAGCGCGCCCGGCCAAGGGAAGTAGGAGCCAAGGTTGATGACCCTTTGCTTTCCGCGCGTCCAAATGCCGGGATTGTGGGTGTGGCCCACCACTATGAATTTGGGTGCTAGGCCGAAGCGTTCGGTGAGGGAAGCGGCGCGGTCTGGCACCTCGCTCCATGCCTTGAGGATGCGAAACGGTGTCGTCGGCGGCCAGGTTTGGTGCAGGAAGATTTTCAGTTTTCCCCAGAGAGTTGGGTTGTACTTCTTGTCGTCCTTGTGGGCGCGAATGGTCACCTGCTTGTGAAGCGCGAGGTAGTCGTGCAGGTCTTGCTCGGTGATGCCGGTGGCGTCCGGATCGATGATGGACGCATGCTTCTCGAGGTTGTCCACGTTCGAACTCCATGGGGCGATGTTGGGGAAGAGTCCGTCGCCGTGGGTGACGAATACTTTGCCGTCGAGGAGAGTCAGCGAGTGAAGCTCTGATATCTCCGGGTCGTGGTTTCCGGTTATGACGCTGACTTTGCAGTCCCACTTGGCGATCTCTTGCTCGAATCTCTGTTTCTCGCGCTGCGCGTCGTAGTGCGCGACGTCGAGGTCCCCGTATTTCAGCTCCAGCGTGTCGCCATTCAGGATAAGCCAATCAACGCCTTCGGCAAGGGGAGCGAGCGCGTCGAGCCGATCGATCACGCTGGCTTTGTGCCCTACGTGTAGGTCGGAGACGATGCGGATCTTGGCGGACATGCTTTGTAAAAAGGAGGAAACAGAGTAATCGGATGCAAGCCGTGTCGCTAAAGAGCGCAAGCGGGAAACCGATGAAAAGGGGAGCCCTATCAGAACTATGAAAGCAAAGAATTTCGAACAACTGCTCGGAGGCGCCTTTGCCCCAAACCTCTCTCGCGACGCAACGATCGGCCTCAACAGCCTCGGGCGCAGTCTCAGCGAAAAGACGGCGGAGGACGAACTCTTCGAAACCGCCATTCGCAAGGCAAACGACGAGCAGCTTCGCAAGTTGGCACGGCTGAGGATCGACTCGGCGGCATCCAAGCATCTGGACTAACGAGCGCTATTGAAGAGCTCTTGTATCGCGGACGACGTGGAAGTAGTCCCTCCAATTGTTTCTGTATGGAGGGACCGGTGAGTGTGTCAGCTTCCAGCCTCGGTACCACCCGCTCCGTATTGCTTCGTGCTAACGCCCTTGGCCGTCCCGCCTTTGAGTGTCAGGCGAAGCTTTTTAGCAGGACCTTAGACTTGCGTTTGTTGGCGTCGTAGCTGGCGCGCCGCGAGGGAGGCAGCGCGTCGGGACTGGTTTCTTCGAAGCCGAGCAGGCTGGTGAAGAAGTTCTGCGTTTGGGTGGAGAGAGCGATGACGCGTCGAGCTCCTTCTTGTTCGGCCAATTGGCAGGCGAATCGCACGAGCTTTCTCCCGATGCCTTGGCGCTGGTAGAAGGGGTGCACGAACAGGGAGCTGACCTCTCTGAGTTCGGAGTCCTCCGGAAAGCGGTCGAGCAGCACGCAGGCCATGATGTTTCCGTCGACCTCGTAGACGTAGTAGTTTTGGATTTTCTCTTCGATGGAAGCCATGGAGCGTTCCATCAGTTCCTCGCGAGCCACGCCGCTACGAGTGAGGTGGTAAACGAGTGGGACCTCGTCCCGGGTGGCGCGGCGAATCTGCTGGTACTCGTTCCCGTAGATGAGGGTACCGACGCCTTCGTTGGAGAAAACTTCGCGGATAAGACCGTCGTGGATACGTCCGTCGAGGATATGGATACGGGAAATTTCGGCCTTCACGCCCCGCAGGGCTTGCAGGGATTTGCTCTTCAGAGCGGGGGAAAGGGATTCGAATTCGGGCGCGGCGATGAACTCTTCGAGCTCAGCGACGGGAATCTGCTGGGTGAGTCGACCGTTCTTTACGAATCCGTTTTCCTCGGACAGGAACAGAATCTTGGTGGCGCCCAGCGCGATAGCGGTGTCGACGGCGAGGGCGTCGGAGTTGATGCGCAGGGTGTGCCCGTTGCGGTCAAATCCGATGGGTTGGATAATGGGAATGATGCTTTTGGAAATGAGATGCCGCAGGAAGTCCGCGTCGATTTGGTCTGTCTTGCCGGTGTTGAGCAAGTCGACGCCTTTGAGGATGCCCATCGGCTTGGCTTTGATGGAATTGGTGATGGCGCATTTCAGCTTGGCCTTGGTCAGGGCCTCCAGGATTTGGTGGGAAACTCGGGAGGAGGCGCGAATGGCGAGGTCGAGGGTGGGCCCGTCCGTGGCGCCGCTGCCGTCGGTGTTGCTTGGGGTGATCGAACGCGCGGAAGACAGGTCTGTCAGCTGCTTGCCGATGCCGTGAACGATAACGACGTTGATCTGCAGGCTGCGCAGGACTGCGATGTCGAGCAGCAGGTTGGGCAAGTTATCGCTCTCGATGATGGATCCGTCGAGGGCGACTACGAAGGTTTGTCCCAGAAATCTGGGTACGTAGTTCAGGATGCCGCGCAGGTCGGTCGGCTTGATGGTCTGTTCGCTCTCGCTTGCGTCCATGGCTCGTAAAGTGATCGGATTCAAGTGAATGCGGGGGTGGAAGCAAGCGGAGATTGGGAAGAGGCCCGCCGGCCGAGCGCTTATTGCGGGGGCTCGCTCTTTTCCACCTCTACTACCGCCTTGCTGGGATCGAGGTTCTGTATCTCCCACTGGGCGAGGCGGTCTTCGTTGATGAAGCTGACCTTGATGGTCTCTGCGGCCATCGGCTCGGTTGGGATGAGGAAGGTGGCGGGAGCAGGTTCTCCGACCAGTAGGCTTTGGTCGACATCCTCCATTTTTTCGGCGTAGAGGGTGGCGAGGATGAAGAGCTCGCCTTCCTTGTAGAAGCTGAGCAAGTGGAGGAGTTCGTGCTGGGCGAGCGGGGCGGGCACCTGAATGCGAATCGGGAGAGGCTCGCCGGGAGTGAGGGTGTCAGGGCATTCGGTCTTGATGAATCCCGGGATGAGCACGGGTTTGCCGGCCATGTAGTACTTGAGTTGCTCGGGGATGACGAGGTCGAGGGCGTCTTCGTAGGCGCGTGAGGTGGAGCTGGCGGGCGAATCGATGGTGACCGCTGAGGGGGCGCGGTCCGTTTTGATGCTGTACCACTCGTAGAAGTTTTTCTCCACGATGGCGTTTTTGCGGTCCATCATGGCCTGGAAGGGCTCGAAGGCTTTGCCTTCCTTGCGGTACTCGAGGTTGATCCAAGTGTACACCCCGATGAAGGCGACGATGGCCAAGGCGATCGGCCACATGGGCCAGGGCTTGCGATCGGCGATGCCGCTGGGCAGCTGGTTCTTCGGTTCGGGCTTCTCGGGTGTGCTCATGAGCTTGCCTAGGGAGCGCGAAACGGGACGGAGTTAAAGCTCGAAATGAGGAGCGGGCGGCACTTGGTGGAGGGGAATCGCGGCACAAGGCCGCTTCCCTCATTATTTAAGGATTGTATGAGAGGAGAGGCGGCGCATTTTTTGGGCCCTCAATCACCATGGACTACTGGAGCAAGCATTACATTCCAACCCTCAAGGAAAGCCCCGCCGAAGCGGAAATCGATTCGCACAAGCTCCTCCTTCGAGCGGGTCTCGTGCGCAAGATCGGCAGCGGTATCTACGCCTTCTTGCCCTTGGGGGCCAAGGCCTTGGAGAACGTGAAGCGACTTTGCTGCGAGGAAATGAACCGCGCGGGCGCCATGGAGTTGCTAATGCCGGCGGTGGTTCCTGCAGAGTACTGGAAGGCGGGACCGCGTTGGAATGCCGCTCGCGAGATCATGTACCAGGTGGCGAGCGCTGGCGAGAAGGCGGAGTTTCCCGAGGAACCGGCCTTCGTGTTGGGGCCGACGCACGAGGAGATCGTAACGCCGCTCATCGGCGGCGAGGCGACGAGCTACCGAGACATGGGAAAGACCTTCTACCAAGTGCAGACCAAGTTCCGTAACGAGATTCGTCCGCGCTACGGCCTGATGCGCGCTCGCGAGTTCATCATGAAGGACGGCTACAGCTTCGACGCGACGGACGAAGAGGCGACTGAGACTTACAAGCGCATGGCTGCGGCCTACGAAAAGTTTTTTGCCCGCTGTGGGCTGAAGTTTATCTCGGTCGAGGCGGACACGGGCGTGATGGGCGGAGCTTTTTCGCACGAGTTCATGGTGCCGGCGGAAGTCGGCGACGACGATGTGGTCTACAACCTCGAAAGCGGCTACGCGGCCAATGTGGAAAAGGCGACTAGCGGCATCGTGCCAGCTGATCTTGAGGAAGCCGCTCCGGTGGGTGAAATCGAGAAGTTCGATACGCCGGGCGTTAAGACGATCGAGAAGCTGGCCCAGGAGTTCGGGATCCCAGCCGAGCAGCAGTACAAAACCTTGCTTTTCGTGGGCGACGACAAGCTGTTCGCGGTCGTGGTGCGTGGTTGCGACCAAGTCGAAGAGGCGAAGCTAGGAGCCCTCGGCTATGCCTTGATTCGCCCGGCAACGGTTGACGAAATCTTCGAAGCGATGGGCGCTTATCCCGGTAGCTTGGGAGTGGTGAAGGGAACCATCAAAAACCGGGAGAAGCTTGACGGCGTGTATGCGGACAACGCGATTCGCTTGGTCGGCAACGGGGTGACAGGGGCCAACGAGAAGGCGATGCACCTCCGGAACGTCAACGTGTCCCGCGACTTGGACATCGATAAGTTCGGCGACTTCCGCAAGGTGCAGGTAGGCGAACCATGTCCTGTATCCGGCAAGCCTTTGGAGATCCAGCGGGCCATCGAGGTGGGCCATATTTTCAAGCTAGGAACCAAGTATAGCGACAACGAGGAGTACGGCGCCCTCTACGTCGACAAGGACGGAAATCGCCAGCCCGCGGTCATGGGCTGCTACGGTATCGGCATCTCCCGAACGTTGCAGTCGATCATCGAGCAAAAGCATGACAAGAACGGTATCGTTTGGCCGTGGTCGGTGGCTCCTTACCAAGTGATCATCACCGTGCTCGACCCCGGTATGGATGAAGCGGATACGTTGGCCCTGCAGCTCGGCCGAGCAGCGGAAGCGGCGGGCGCGAGCGTATTGGTGGATGATCGCGAAGAGCGTCCCGGCGTTAAGTTCAAGGATGCGGATTTGATCGGCATCCCGCTTCGCGTCACTATCGGCGGTCGTGGTTTGAAGAACGGCGAAGTCGAAATGAAGTGGCGCGACCAGGAAGATGTCATGAAGGTTGCCATCGCGGACGCGGAGCGCGTGTTGGTGGAAGGAATCGAGGCGAAGTCCCAATAGTTTGGCAGAGATTAGTTGATGGTAGCACCTGTAACCAGCGTAGATTCCCCGGCGGCGGAACCGAGCACCAAGGACGAAACGGCTCTATCGGATGTTTGGGGAGTGATCGTCCTGAACGATCCCGTTAATCTCATGTCTTACGTCACCATGGTGCTCGAACGCGTGTTGCGCATGTCGCGCAGCAAGGCGGAGGAGCACATGATGGAGGTCCATCAGAAGGGACGTTCCCTTGTTTGGAAGGGAAACCGAGAAAAGGCGGAAGGCTACGTGTACCAGTTGCAGGAGTGGCATCTCAACGCGATATTGGAACGTGATGAGACAGATTGAGATCAGGCTAGACCCGGCTTTGGTCGAGTCCTTACTCAAGACGATCCAGCCGGTGCTCGACGAGCTGCAGGAGGAGCTGGCGACGCCAGCGGAATTTCCCGACGAGGACGAGCTGCTGGAGGATTTTTGGAAGAAAGACTTGCTCGACTCCCAGCGCGAGGAGTTGCGGGTGATCGCGAATCTTTTCGATGACGAGTTCATGCTGAGCGGACGCACCTTGATCGCAGCGGACGAGATGGACAGGGTCATCCGAGCTTGTTCCGCGATTCGGCTCAAGCTGCGCGAGACGATGCTGGAACCGATCAGCGACTCGCAATTGGAAGAAGGGAACCTCGAGGGCCTGGAGTGGACCGACGAATTGCAGATTGGATACGCGGCGTATGCGCTTTTCGCGAGTTTGCAGGAACTGATCATTTCGCAAATGGCATCGCCTGGGGAAGAGTCCGAGAACAGCGATGAACTGGATTGGGGCGATGGCGAGGATTTGGAAGATGAAAGGTAGACGATGAGCAGTTATACTTGTATCCATTGCGGCGAGACAGCTGCCCGAAACCACGACTGTTGCTCTTCCGGCTGCGACTTGGCTCGCCGTCTGCCTCGAGGAGAGACGGACCTGCCTGCGACCTGGCAGCTGGGAGTGGCCTTGGCCTGGGGCTTCCTGATTTTCAACCAGCTGCTATTTGCGGGGATGGACCTCTTGGCCCTCTCCAGAAACGCGCCGGACAACGCGGCCAAGTTTGCCGTCGCCTCCTTGGTTGCGGGGGCCCTGGTGTTGCTGGCGAACCTTTTCTTCTTCGCCATCTCCAAGCCGAAGTTGTTCAGCGACTGGCAGGCGCTCGCGATCAGCGCGGGGATTGCGTTTGTGGGAGGCTATCGCCTAGGTGAAATCTTCGGCGAGCATCAGGTCTTGGGCTTCTTGTTGGGTAACTTGCTGATGAGCGGGTGGTTGGCCAGAGGGCTACTGCGCAAGCATCCGTCAAAAAAGCGGCAAAACTTCTAGGCGTTTCGCATTGGGATTGACCCGTTGGGGCTGGCGCGAAGTATCTGAGGTCTTCGCGTACCCTGCGGTGTTCGAGGTGCTGATAAAACGCTCATCGCCTACTTTACTTTTACGGGAGTCACGAAGGGTGGTTGATGCTAAGCCGTAAACCGGAAAGCAGAGGCTGTCCGACGGGCGCCCACCTGTATATAAACAGGACTATGAGCCCCTTCGGCATACGGCACAATGGTGGGGTACGCGTTCTTTTTTTACGAAGCGCAATTCATAGATTGCTCTTTTGCGTAAAGGCTTGGTAGAGATCGTGCTTTATGGACCCGAGAATCTATTCCCTTATCCACGTCTTTTCGATTCTGATGCTCAGCGGCTCGATCTTCTACATCGCGGCGAATCCGCAGAAGCACAAGAAAGCGAAGATGATGGCAATCAACGGTATCGTTGGACTCGTCGCTCTCGTGGGCGCCTTTGGCTTGATTGCCAAGCTCGGCTACAGCTACACCGCTGGCTGGATTATCGTCAAGCTGGTGGCTTGGCTCTTTCTGATGGCCCTTGCCGGCATGGCCTACAAGAAGCCGAAGGGCTTCGTGCTCTCAGGTTTGATCGTCGCCTCCGGGCTGGCTCTCTACATGGTCTACTTCAAGCCGTTCTAGCAGCTGTCCTTGTTCTCCATTTTTTTGGCCTCGAAGCGGATTCGCTTCGAGGCCTTTTTCGTTTGCTGTTGAGCTGAGGCGAGGCTTACGCCAATCTCGCCTTCCTTCGTAAACCCCAACCCCGCCTGAAGTATGAAGCGTAGAGATTTCCTCGGTCGCGTAGCGGGAGCTGCCTTGACTGCTCCCATGATTGGTTCCGTTGCTTATTCCAAGCCGATCGGCTCTCTGCCGGAGGTGCCGAAGGTGACCTTCGAGAGGTCGGGGATCGTAACGACCCGGCTGGCTCAGGGCACTGGCTTCAACGGCTGGGATCGTCAGTCCGACCAGACGCGACAAGGCTTCGAAGGCTTCGTCAACTTGCTGAGGCATGGCTACGATCGCGGTATCCGCTTGTTCGACTTGGCGGACTTGTACGGAACCCACTACTACTTTCGCGAGGCGCTTCGTTTCATCCCCCGAGAGGAGGTGACTATTCTGACGAAGCTTTGGTGGCGCTACAACGATCCGAACCCCAAAAAGCTGAGCCTCGACGAGCAGCGTCGTTCGGCGCGGACGGCGGTGGAACGTTTTCGCCAGGAGCTGAATGTAGACGTGATCGACATTTTGCTGATGCACAACGTCACTTCAGCCGAGTGGGACGAGGATATGGCCGGCTATCTCGAGGTGCTGCAGGAATACAAGGAACGCGGGATGATCCGGGCTCTCGGCATGTCTTGCCATACCTTGCAAGCTCTCCAGCGCGCGTCGGAAACGGAATGGGTGGAGGTCGCCCTGACGCGTATCAATCCTTACGGAAAGCACATGGACGGCTCTCCGGAGGAGGTGATTCCGGTGCAACGCCGCTTCAGGGAGCGCGGCGCGAACGTGATCGGGATGAAGATTTTTGGCGCCGGCGGACTGGTCGACAAGCGGGACGAATGCATGAAGTTCGCTCAGAATTTGGGGTACCTCGATGCCATGACGATCGGTGCGAGATCGCCGGAGGAAATCGACGACAACATCCGCTTGATGGCTAAGTATCCGGCGAGCTAGCCGGGTGACTTCGCTGCTACGACCGCGGAGCTTCATTATGACCAACACGGCAGTGCGCAGCTTTCGTTGGCCGTCGTGAAGGGGTGCTCCTGCAACACGGTCCGGGTGGAACCGGTCCCTCCAGAATCAAAGCTTAAGAGGGACGGCTGAATGCCTCGCCACGGATTGGCGGTGTTGTCCAGAGACGATGTAGTGGGAGCTGCGCTTGCATGGCTAATTTGCGTGGACGCGGGCTGACGCCTCGCGCTACGTTTTGGCATGACCGGCTCTTTTACAGAATCTCTTTGCGGCGTATGGATAAGCCCGGAAGGCTTGGCTCATGTGACTTGGGCCAATGAGGCTGGAGAACGGCGCGACGAGACCATGCCGTTTGTGCCCTTTGTCTGGGGCCGCGAGGAGAAAGCATGGAGAGAGTTGACTGGAGTCGTAGCTGAGCGCTTGTCGGGCGATGGCGAATACGACCACTTGTTGCGTTTCGATTCGCTGGAACGCTATCGCGACTTCTTGAAGGAACACGGGCGGAGCGGTTCCATCGATTGGATACGTTTGCTGGAAAGCCAGTTTCTGATGGAGCGTCGTTTGCGTCTTTTTGATGGGATGAAGTTTTCGGACCTGCGCCGTTTGCAGCTAGATATCGAGACGGCATGCGAGGTGGACGGTGGCTTTAGTAGCCCGAGCCGCAAAGGTGACCGCGTGTTGGCCATTGGGCTTCGCTGCGGTGAAACTTCAGAAACGCTTGTCTTGGAAGAACGCAGCGATGCGGCGGAGCGGGCCTTGTTGAAGCAGTTGAATGAGCGTATCCAGGATTTGGATCCGGACGTGATCGAAGGACACAATGTATTCAAGTTCGACTTGGACTACTTGAGGCGGCGTGCCAAGCGATTCAAGCTGGCGGTGCAGTGGGGTCGCTATGGTCAGGAAGCGAGTTTTCGCAACACTCGCATTCGGGTGGCGGAACGTATGATCGACTACACGCGCTGCGATATTCCGGGACGAGCCGTGGTGGATACCTACTTGCTGGTACAGATCTTCGATATCACAACGCGAGAGTTGATGTCCTATGGATTGAAGGATGTGGCGAAGTTCTTTGGTGTGACTTCACAGGATGGAGACGAGCGCACTTACATCGAAGGGTCCCAGATTCAGCGCATGTTCGATGAGGATCGGGAAACGTTTCTGGATTACCTGAGGGATGACTTGCGGGAGACGGAAGGGGTAGCGAATCGTCTTTTGCCGACCTACTTCGAGCAGGCCAAAGCTTTTCCAACGACTTTGCAGGAAGCTTGCCTACGGGGTTCCGCGAGTAAGGTAGATCTCGTTTTTCAGGAGGAGTACTATCACGCTCGGGCGGCTTGTCCGGTGCCCGGTGAGGTAAGCTCGTTTGAAGGAGGGTATACGGCCAGCTTTAAGGAAGGGGTCTTCGAGAAGGTGTTGCACTTCGACGTGGCGTCTCTGTATCCAAGCTTGTTGCTCTTGATCGGTCGCAACCCGAAACGGGATCACTTGCAGGTTTTCATTCCCATGCTGAAGCGATTGCGGGAGTATCGCTTGAAGTACAAGAAACTGGCTCGCGAGACGGAAGACGCGTCATTGGCGGGTGAATACGATGCCAGGCAAAGCAGCTTTAAGATTTTGATTAATTCATTCTATGGCTACCTCGGGTTCTCGGGCGCTCGTTTTGGTGATGCTGCTTTGGCAGCGGAGGTTACGGCAAAAGGCCGCGAGATTTTGCAGTCCTTGATCGAGTTCTTCAAGCGGGAGGGGTGCGAGCCTTTGGAAGCTGATACCGATGGTATTTATGTGTGCGCGGGCAAATTCTTTGATTTGGAGCCGCAGCTGCTTGCGAATGCCCAAGAAATTTTGCCGGAAGGAATAGAGCTGGAATACGATGGCAAGTATCAGTCGATGTTTTGCTACAAGGCGAAGAACTACGCTCTCTACGATGGGGAGAAGGTGACCATTCGCGGCTCGGCCCTGCGCTCTCGTGGGATTGAGCCATTTTTAAAGGACCTGACCTGGAAACTCATTTACAGTTTGCTGGGGGCAGTCCGGGAGGACCCGGCTCGGCTAGCTCTAGAAGTGGAAAAGCGGATACAGGCTCAGGATATGCCGGTGGATGAAATTGCGAAGTCGGAGGTGCTGAGCCAGAATCCGGAAGCGTATCAGAAGAAGATTGAAGCAGGCGGGAAACCGCGACGCGCGTCACTCGAAGTCGCCCTGAAGATGGAGAAGGCGGTGGGCATGGGAGATCGCGTTTCGTATTTTATTCTGCCGAAGCAAAGCGGGCAGTCCGCTGACTGGCAGCGAGCGTATCCGATCGACGGGTACGATAAGGATGAGCGACCCTATGATCCGAGTTATTATGTCAAAAAACTCAATGATTGGCGGAAGCGCTATGCTCCTTTTTGCCCGGCGTTGTTGGAGAATCCGGATCAGGGGGAATTGTTTTGAAAGATGACTGTTGAGTCGGTGGTTGATCGATTGGGCTTGCAGCGGCTGGATCGCGAGGGCGGTTGGTTTCGGCGGATCCATACGGGAAAAGCGGGGGCGGATGGACGAGCGGTGAGCACCACGATCTACGCTTTGTTTACCCGAGAAGAGTTCTCAGCCTTGCATCGGCTGGATGCGGTGGAGCAGTTTTTCTTTTTGGATGGGGATGCTTTCGAGGTCTTTCGTATTGGACGAGAAGGCGAGGGGCGTTGGGAAACGCTGGGGCGTGATTTGGACAGGGGCGAATCGCCGCATTTAGTCTTTGAGCCAGGCGAATGGTTCGGTGGGGTTCCAATAGGGGATGGAGAACGCGGCTGGACGTTGATGAGTTGCGTGGTCACCCCTGGCTTCGAGTGGGATGGTTTTGAGATCGGGCAGCGAGAGGAATTGCTGGAAGCGTATCCGAATTATGGGGATGAAATTCGGAGGTTGACGCGTTGATGTCCGCAGGGGCAGCGGATTCTACCTCCTCTTGATAAATATCGGGTAGGGGGAGCTAAGGTTGTTTTGGGGGTGCGGTTCGATGTGCGTTTCGAACTGGTTTTCGGGTAGGTTATGAAACCAGGATAGGACGAGGTCGACCTCCTCTTGGGCTCCGGTATGGGTGGGGTAGAGGGTGACAGCGAGAGTGCCGCCGGGCTTGAGGAGCGTTAGGCTGGCCTTTAGGGCGCGTATGGTCGTGTCGGATTTTGTGATGAGTGTGGGGACTCCGCCAGGAAGGAACCCGAGGTTGAAGACGATGGCGGTTATTTGGCCATGGTGCTGCTGAGGAATCGTTTCGAGCAGCGTCTCGTGTCCGTTTTGCAGGAGGGTCGCTTGGGAAAGGAGCTGGTGCTTTTCCAGACGTTCGCGAGTGATCGCCAATGCCTGCTCTTGTATGTCGTAGGCGAATACGTGTCCAGCAGGTCCGACGGCCTCGGCGAGCCATTGGGTGTCGTGTCCGTTGCCGGCAGTAGCGTCAATAGCGAGATCGCCTTTGGAGAGGGCGCCGAGTATTTCGCTTTTCACAACGTTGGTGGCGATCCAGCGTTTGGGTTTGCTGGCTGCCTTTTTGATGAAGCGGGAGGGAAGGACTTCGGTGTGGAGCGAGGCTTGTTCTTTGTCTGCTGGGACGGCGGTCGCTACCTCAAGGAAGGCGATGAGGGCCTCGGCGAAGTAGGGGATTTGCAGTGAGCCTTTGCTGCCGAAGCCGTTGAAGGCGATGAGTTGGGGGTGTTTGGGATGGGGGCCGACCACGGGGTAGGCTCCGGCGGTGGCAGGTCGGACGCCGGCTCGGATTTGCTCGAACTCCCAGGTTCCGGAGCCGAGTTCTTGGTCGAGGAAGGCTGCGAGTTCCTGGATGCCTGCTGCGTCGGGGATGTCGGTGGGGTCGTTCCAGTTGTAGGTCGCTCCGACTTGAACGGTTCCGTCGTGTCGCGGGATGATGAACTTGCCCTTGAGGAGTATGTGTTGATCCAGTGGCAAGCTCGCTCCTGCAGGTTTTATGGAGGCGATGATGCCTTTTGCGGGTTTGTAGGGGATGAAGGAGAAGTGGGGGTTGCTTGTGGCGAGGTGTCCTTCGGCGAATATGGCGTAGTCGGCTTTGTAGTCGCGGAATGCTATGCCGGTTTCGGTGAGTGCGATTTCGTCGTAGTTAAACGTTGAGGACAGAAACTGGCGGTGGGACTCGAGTTGGGCGTGGATGAGGTCGAGCAGGGCGTTGGTGTCGAGATAGCCGGAGTCGGGGATGGTGAAGTGGTCGTCTGCGGAGAAGCCGACCCACTGCTGGTGCGCTGGATCCTCCTTTCGCTTTCGCCAGAGCTGGGCTTCTTGCTCGTTGGCGAAGTAGCGATGGATGGGACGTGGATGGAAGAGCTTTTGTCCGAGCTTGGAGGTGAGCTCGTCGTAGTAGGCGCGGGCGTGAGGGATGAGGGAGTCGGCCTGCCAGACGAGCTTTAGGCGTTTGCCGCCGATTGGGTTGATCAGACCGGCTGCGACTCTGGAGCAGCGGGATTTGCTGGGGTCGTCGACGAGGAGGATCCGTAGTCCGGCGGTCGTAAAGCGCTCGGCCAGGATGGTTCCGGCGAGGCCTCCGCCGAAGATGATTGCTGTGAGTGGCTTGGAAATGGGAGTTACGGGTTGGTAAATTTGGGTAGACTATGAGCGGGCGTGGCTTTTGGGTGCAAGGCTGCCTTATGAAGATGAAAAAGAAGCCAAACCTTTACCTCGTGGGATTCATGGGGACTGGAAAGAGTACGGTGGGTCGTCAAGTGGCTCAGCATATGGGGCTGAATTTTGTCGATAGCGACCACGCGATAGAGGAGCAACAAGGGAAGTCGATTTCGGAGATTTTTGCGTCCGACGGGGAGGCTGCTTTTCGCGCGATGGAAAAGGCCTTCGTTGAGTCGGGGCACTCCGACGAGGGCAACTTGGTATCTTGCGGAGGTGGATTGGCGGTGCAGCCAGGCATGATGGATCTGTTGAAGTCGAGGGGGCTTGTCTTTTCGTTGATCGCGACGGCGAAGGGCATTTACGAGCGAACGCGTCACAATTCGAACCGGCCCTTGCTGCAGGTAGAGAATCCTCTGGCAGAGATCGAAAAGCTGTTGGCGGTGCGTGACCCGATCTACCAACAAGCTCATTGCTGCATTTTGACGGAAGGCCGCACTGTCAATGAGGTCGTCGCTCACGTGTGTCGCTCTTATCGTTTGGAAGTGTCCCAGATGGCGCGATGATACGGGGCTCTGAAAAGGAAGACTTGCGGGGGGCGATCGAGGAGTTGGGATTCGATGCGGTTCGATTCACGGACTTGAGTCCGATCTCCAACACGCGTCTTAAGGAATGGATAAAGGCGGGCTACCATGCTGACATGGAGTGGTTGGCTCGTTCGATCGAGAAGCGACTGGATCCGAGCTTGGTCTTGGACGGCGCTTGCTCGGTGATTATGCTGGGGTTGAACTATTTGCCGCCTGCGCATACGGTGGCGCGGTCGCAGACTGGCTTTGCCAAGTATTCCTTGTATCGAGATTATCACGACACAGTTTTGAGCGGCTTGAAGGCGCTCGGAAGCATCCTGGAAAGCCGCTTTGGCTTGGGTCCGAGAGATTACCGCTACTACACGGACACGGGCCCGGTGATGGAGCGCGGTTGGGCGGCTGCTGCGGGTATGGGCTGGCAAGGTAAGAATGGGATGCTGATTTCCAAGGAGCATGGAAACTGGCTGCTCTTGGCGACGGTGTTTTTGCCCTTGGAGATCGAGGCGGATGAACCGCTGAAGAAGGGTGTGGGTGCGAGTTCGCCCGCGGAGCGGCCGAGCCACCTTGGGTTGCTTTGTGGAAAGTGTACTCGCTGCATGGATGCGTGTCCGACGGATGCAATTGTTGAGCCTGGGATTTTGGATACGCGGAAGTGCATTTCGTATCAGACCATCGAAAATAGCGGAAGCATTCCAGTGGAGCTCAGGGCGAAGTTTGGGGGCCGCGTTTATGGGTGCGACATTTGCTTGGACGCTTGTCCGTGGAACCGTTTCGCGGAAGCGGGTCGCTTGCAGTTGCTGGAGGCTCGCTACGCTCCCACGGAACTGGGCTTGCTGGATCTGCTGCGCTTAGACGTGGAAACCTATCAGGAGCTGTTTCGCAAGATGCCGCAAAAGCGCACGAAGCGGCGGGGATTGCGTCGCAACGCCTGTGTGGCGGCGGGCAATTTGTTGCGCTGCGAGGATTGGTGGCCGAAGGGCACGAGCGAGAGGGAGCGGGACTTGTTCTTGAGCGAGGTGAAGCGGGAGCTGCTTGCGATGGCGAGCCAGGACGAGGAACCGCTGGTGCGCGGGCACGCAGTTTGGGCGGTGTATCAGCTTTGTGGTGACGAAGCTGAGGGTTTGCTGGCTGGGGCTCGGGCTAGGGAAACGGACGAGTCCGTGCTGGCTGAGTATTCGTCCGCCGGGACAGTGGACGCTACCGGTTGATCCTGCAGCGCGGACGGGGTGGAACCCGCCCCTCTTCTAGAGTTTGCTTTCGAGGGCTTCGCGGAAGAAGGCGGGCGGTTTGGTGGGGCGTCCGTCGGGGGTCATGAAAGCGTGGGTGGTGCTGCCGGTGGCGATGAGCTCGTCGCCGCGCGTGAGCTCGTAGGCGATCTTGATCTTGAGGAAGGGCTTTTCGGCGATGCGGGTGTGGATGGTGATCGTGTCGTCGTACTTGGCGGGGCGTTTGTATTGCACGCTGACGTCGAGCACTGGGAGCATGAGACCGCGGGCCTCGATTTCTTTGTAGGGAAGTCCGTTTTCGCGCAGCAGCTCGGTGCGCCCGATTTCCATCCATGGCAGGTAGTTGGCGTGATAGACGATGCCCATCATGTCGGTTTCCGCGTAGCGTACTTGGATCGTGGTGACGCTTTCGATCATGCTTGGAATGGAATGCTGGATTGAATCGCGTGACAACAGTCTTCGTTCTCAAATCGAACTACGCCCAGTCAAGAGCACGCTCCCGCACTTTGTCCAACTCCTCTACGAGCAGAGTTCGATGGCCTCTTCGGCCTCCTCGAGGGTGGGATCGATAGTGATGTCCCAGCGGTTGAAGAGCAGGTCGGCAGATTGGAGCCAGGTGTTGCGGCGGGCCCATTTCTTGCCGTTGCGGCCCATTTTTTGGCGGAGCTCGCGATTTTGGATGAGCTGGGCGAAGGCCTCGGTGAGCTCGGCTTGGTTGCCCGGCTCGACGAGGATGCCGTTCTCGCCGTGGGAAACGGCCTCGGCGACGCCTCCGATCCGGTGGGCGACGATGGGGAGTCCGTGGGCGGCAGCTTCGAGGTAGACCAAGCCGAAGCCTTCCACGCTCTTGCGGAAGTTGACGCTGGTCATGGAAAAGATGTCGGCACGAGCGTAGAGGTCTTCCAGTTCCTCGTTGGACACGTCGCCGAAGAAGGTGACGCCGAAGTCCATCTTGGCGGCGAGTTCGCGGAGTTCGCTTTCGTAGCCGTGCTTCTTGCCGGTTCCGACGACCCAGAACGTAACTTGGCGGCGAAGCTGGCGAGGAAGCTGGGAGAGGGCGTTGAGGATGAAGGTTTGGCCTTTTCGGGGGTGGAGGCGTCCGACGGTGAGGATATGGACTTTTTTGGAGCTGCGATTTTGGCGGTTTTCGATTTCGGCGAAGTCGGAGCGCAGGGCGCAGGGGGTTAGGAAGGTCTTTCGCTTGGCTTCGGGGAAGTTTCGCTTGAGCAGGCCGTGGGTGAATTCGGAGGGGGTGCTGATGCGGTCGGCTCGTTTGATGAGGGCGTTTACGGCCATGCGTTTACCCGGGTTTGCGGCGAAGGTTTGGATCTCGGAACCGTGGAAGGTGAGGATGAGCTTGCCTGGCTTGAAGGTTTTGAAGAATTGCAGGTAGCACATGGCGAGCACGGGTCCGGGCTCGCAGAGGTAGACGATGGCGTTGCGTAGGCGCCGCCGTTCGCGAATCATTTGCATGGCGAGGCGAGCTTGGCAGCTCAGGTCTTGGCTGCCTTTGAGTTCGAGTCGCCTGATGGAGAACGGAAATTCGTCGTCGTCGATTCGATTGGCTTTGGGAGCCCACACTTCGACGAAGCGCCCGAGTTTGACTGCGGCCCGCGCCATTTCTTCGGTGAAGGTAGCGATCCCGCCTTTGGTGGGGGCGAACTCGTGGGTGAGTATCAGAATCGGGGCGCTGGCGGCGATTTCCATGTCTTGAGCGTGCCGGCGCGAGGGCGGGCGGTTGGATGCTGCGGCGATTGCAGGCAAACTGGGGAAGCGAATCAACTCAAAAAGCGGGGGCTATCGAGGGGTGACCGCTTAAGGGCTTTCATTCTTGTTCAAAGAGTGCTCTATAGGTTGCGGGGACTGGTCCATCTTTTGCTGTTTACAAGGCTAGGCGGCCGTCCTTTTTTACACGCTTCTCATGTCAAACGAGGCAACCAGCACGAACCAGAATCAGAGTCCTTCCGACCCCAGCGCAGACGAGCTCCTCAAGGAGACCCTGAAGCGTTGCTCTCCGGAGACCATCACTGCCGCACTTGCGTTTCGCCAGAGCGGGGACATCTCTCTGGTGCCGACGGTGGTGTTGGGAATCGTAGAGCGCTTCTTGGAGCCGGAGGTAGTCGACACGCTGAAGAGCGGCGACGATTCGGTGAGGTTCATGGAAGACCTTGGCATGGACTCGCTCACGATGTTTGAGGCGATCATGATGGTAGAGGAGTCGCTGGGGGTGAGCATCAAGAACGAGGAGCTTTGGGACCTGCGCACGGTGGGCGACCTGAAGACATTCATCGCGGCCAAGCTTTCGGGAGTGGAAGTGGTGGCCCAAGCCAAGTCCTTTCCTATCGAGCAGATCGCTGCAGTGATGCCGCAGCAGGAGCCCTTCTTGTTTTTGCAGTCAGCTGAGATTGATGGAGCGAAGGCAAAGGGGGCCTACACGATTTCGGGCAAGGAAGGCTTCCTCAAAGGCCACTTCAAGGGTGACCCCGTGTTCCCAGCTTCGATCATGCTTGAAGCGCTGGGGCAGCTCGGAGTTTTCCACTTCTTGACCACTGACGATTCGGCCTCGGAGGGCGCCGGAAGTTCGATTTATTTCACGGGAGCGGACGGGGTGCGATGCAGTCGCGTTTGCCGGCCGGGTGACACGCTGGAGCTAAGCGTTGAGCTGAAGCGCCGCCGCGATCCCTTGGTCGTCTATTCCGGCAAGATTACGGTTGCCGGCGAAAAGGCCGCCTCCGCGGAAGAGATTTCCTTGATCGTCGCTCCAGCTGAGGGGGCCTCGGCGAGCGGAGCGAAAGAGTAAGCTCGACTTGTCCTGTTGGGCGTCGTGTGTTCGTTTTCAACGAAGCAGGCTTCATGGGACTTCAGCGAGTATTTGTAACCGGAATCGGAATCGTGAGCAGCATCGGCAACGATGCGCCAGCAGTGGTCGGTAGCCTGCGAGCTCTCAAGCACGGCTTTGAGCCTTTCGCCCCGCAGAATGCTAAGATTCCGTCGGACGTGAAGCTAGCGGGCACGGTCAAAGGCTTCGATGTAAGCTCGCCCGATTTCGAGGATTGGACCTTGCCGGCGCCGTACCGGATCCGGAGAGACGTCATGCGTTCGCTTCCGCCGCATGGCCCCTATGTGCACGTGGCAATGTCGCAGGCGATCGAAAGTGCAGGGCTGGAGGAGCCGGATATCTCAAATTTGGATACAGGCATGTACACCTCCTCTGGAGGGTCGACGCGGCTGATCCACCAGAATACGACCCGTCTCCATCAAATGGGGCCGATGCGTTGTCCTCCGACGGGCATCGTGGCTTCGATCGCGGGCACCCTAAGCTTCAACCTGGTGGCTCAATTCAAGATTCGCGGCAATTCCTGCGGGTTTTCTTCCGCTTGCGCCTCCTCGGGACATGCCATCGGCTTTGCCTATGATGATATCGCCTTGGGGCGCCAGAAACGGATGTTCGTCGCTGCTGGCGAGGACTTGAATGACGAATCGCTCTTGCCGTTTGCGGGCATGCGAGCGCTTTCGCTCGAGGGCGACCCGCAACGTGCCTCCTGTCCCTTCGACAAGTCTCGTAATGGCTTTGTGAGTACGGGCGGTGGGGCTGTGCTGATTCTGGAGAGCGAAGAGGAGGTGCTTCGCAGGGGCGCGAGGCCTTATGCGGAACTTCTCGGCTGGGGGCAGGCTAGCGACGGGCACAACGTGGCTATGTCCCATCCGGAAGGCGTGGGATTGGTTGCGGCGATGCAGCGAGCGCTGCGTTCTGCCTCGTTGGATGCGGGGGAGGTGGAATACATCAACGCGCACGCGACCTCCACATTGGTCGGTGACTTGAGCGAGGGCCGCGCCATTCGAGAAGTGTTCGCGAAGCAGGGCCATGTTCCCAAGGTATCGAGCACCAAGGCCTTGACGGGGCATGGGCTCTCTTTGGCCAGCGCCTTGGAGGCGTCGATCGTTTCCTTGAGCATGAAGGAAGGCTTTACGCCGGGATCGGCGCACATTCGGGATCTGGATCCAGAGTTCGAGGGAGTGAACGTGATTCGAGAGACTTTGAGTGAAGCTCCCAAGATCGCTTTGAGCAACAGTTCCGGCTTTGGCGGGGCGAATGTGTCGCTGGTGTTCAAGCAGGTATAGGTTGAATCGCGAGCAAGCTCGCTCCTACGGACGCTACTTTAGGAATTCTTGCAGGAGGGTGCAGCGGGATTTGGCGTCGGAGTTGCGGACGGCCATGGCGTAGGCGGCTGTTTCTCCGACGATGACGATCTTCTTCTTTCCGCGGGTGACGGCGGTGTAGATGAGGTTGCGCTGCAGCATCATGAAGTGGGCTTTGAGTAGTGGTATGACCACTACGGGGTATTCGCTGCCTTGAGACTTGTGGATGCTGACAGCGTAGGCGAGCTGCAGGTCGATCATCTCGGATCGGTCGTAGGTGGCTTCGGTGCCGTCGAAGTCGACGTCGAGCAGGCCGTTGGAGCCGTCGATGGCGGTGACGATGCCGATGTCGCCGTTGAATACGTTCTTGTCGTAGTTGTTGCGAGTCTGGATAACCTTGTCGCCGACTTTGAACTTGAGCTGCCCGAAAGGCATGGCTTCGCGTCGCTTGTTGAGGGTCTCTTGCAAGGTGGCGTTTAGGTTTCCGACGCCCGCGAGACCTTTGTGCATGGGGGCGAGGGTTTGGGCGTCGGCGATGGGGTCGAGGCAGAGCTCGCCGCGTATGAAGGAATCGAATACTTGGGCAACTTTTTGGGCGGCGTCAGCTTGGTCGCTGGCGGCCACGAACTGGAAGTCTTTCTGGGGGTCGAGCTGGCGGACGTCTTCGAGGGCGGTGGGGAGGGACACTTCGCCGCGGTTGATGGCGTGGGCGTAGTGGACGATGGAACTGAACTTCTTTTGGCGGAAAACGACGTCGAGGGTGACGTATCGGATTTTTCGCGACGCGATGAGGTCTTTGAGTACGTTGCCGGCTCCTACGGATGGGAGCTGGTCGACGTCGCCCACGAGTATGAGGTGCGCTCGGGAGGGAATTGCGGAGAACAGGGCGGCGGCGAGGCGGGCGTCGAGCATGGAGGCTTCGTCTACGATGACGACGTCGGCGGAGAGAGGCTTGTTTTCGTTCATCACGAATCCGCCTTCGGAGGGATCGAACTTGAGGAGTCGGTGAATGGTCTGGGCGTAGGCTCCGGTGGATTCGGCGAGGCGTTGGGCGGCGCGGCCGGTAGGGGCGGCGAGGAGGATCTTGGCTTTCTTGGCTTTGAGGATGGAGACGACGGCTCGGAGGATGGTGGTCTTACCAGTGCCGGGGCCGCCGGTGAGGATGAAGACTTTGTGGGCGAGTGAGCCTTTGATGGCGTCTTTTTGAGAGTCGCCGAATTGGAAGCCTGCCTTTTCTTCGGCCCAGTCGACGGCGATGTCGCGCTTGATGGGCGGCAGGGCGCTTTCGGTGTCCTTTAGCCGCTTGATGGCGAGGGCGATCTTCTCCTCGGCGAAGAAGTTGTAGGGGAGCTGCAGATACGCGTGCCCGCTAGTCGCTTCGGTGGCGCGGAGGGCTTTGGAGGCGAGCAGGCGGTCGATGCCGGCTTGCACGATGGAGAGGTCGGCTTCCAGCTTTTCGGAGGCGAGGACGCCGAGGTCTTCTTGCGGGAAGGCGGTGTGGCCGTCGTCTTGCAGTTCTTGCAGGACGAACTCGATGCCGGCGTCGATGCGTTGGGGGCTGTCGTTGGGGATGCCGGTGTTGATGGCGATCTTGTCGGCGGTCTTGAAGCCGACGCCTTGGACTTCGCGGGCGGCGCGGTAGGGTTCGTTGCGCAGCACTTGGGTGGCTTCCGGGCCGAACTGCTTGTACATGCGCAGGCAGAGGGCGGGCGTGAGGCCGTATGTTTGGCCGAAGATGAAGAGTTCGCGCTGCACGACTTGCTCGTCCCAGGCCTCCTTGATGGAGCGGGCGCGTTGCTTGCCGATGCCGCTGACTTCCTGAAGCTTGGCCGACTCTTCGGAGATGATGCGCAGGGTGTCGTCGCCGAAGCGGTCGACGATGCGTTCGGCGAGGCCTTTGGAGACGCCTTTGACGAGTCCGCTGCCTAGGTACTTGCGTATCCCGTAAATGGATGCGGGCAGTTCGGACTTGAAGGAGGAGAGCTTGAACTGCGGGCCGTGGGTGGGGTGCTTGGTCCAGCTGCCCTGGATGCGAAGGGTTTCACCGCATTGTACCCCGCCGAGCTGTCCGGTGATGGTGACTTTCTCCGTTCCGTCGCTGGGGCGGAGCTCGGCGATGGTGTAGTTGTTTTCTTCGTTGAAGAAGATGATGCGCTCGAGGACGCCGGATAGGGATTCTGTGTTGGCGGGGGCTGGCAAGGTGGAAGCTAGGGTGCGGATTGGGGCGCGGTGCGCAACTGCGATTGCTCGAGTCGGACGAAATCGCGTGACGGCGCCTTCCTACAAATGCTAGTTGCCGAAGGCGAGCCAGTGGGAGACTTCGGCGAGAGAGTCGAAGACTTTGTCGGCTCCGGCGTTGAGGAGCTCTTCGCGGTTGTGGGATCCGGTGGTTACGCAGATGGCGGCCATTCCTCCAGCTCGAGCCGCTTCGATGTCGAAGGGGGAGTCGCCGACCATGGCGAGTTGCTCTCCGGGGATGCCGATTTTTTCGATCGCGGCAGCGGAGTATTCGGGTTGGGGCTTGCGGTAGGGGGTGTCCTCGGCGCCGAGCACGAATTCGAAACGTTCGGTGTAGCCTTCGTTTTCGATGATGGCGCGGGAGTGCCTTCCGGTTTTGTTGGTGAAGATGGCGGCTTTGATTCCGGAGGAGTTGCAATGGTCGAGCAGTTCGTCGGCTCCGTGCAAAACGATGACGCCTTGCAGGTGGATTTCCTCGAAGCGTCGCCGCCAGATTTCTTTTCCTGCTTCTACTTGTTCAGGAGGAAGGAACTTTTGGATGGTCACGGGCATCGAACCCCCGATGCTTCGCTTCACTTTTTCAGCGGTCGGCTCCTGGAATCCGAGTTCCCTGCAGGCGTACTGGAAACAGCGCGTGATGGTTTGGATGTGGTCGACGAAGGTGCCGTCCAGATCGATAAGGATGCCGCGAATCTTGCTAGGTGTTACTTCCATTTCGTTACTAGTGGAAGTGGGTGGCGCCCTAGGGGATTTATGGCAATTCGCTTTTGCGCCTAATTTTTCCCGCCGTTGGATTGAGGGAGGCTTTGCCTAATGTCGTTTATTAAAAATATGTCTTAAAGGGAAAGAGGGCTGGCCAATGAGGTCATTCCGCGCCCTATTTCGGAGTTTAGTCTATTCATCTATGCGCATCAATAACTGGGGAATTTTCTCTTTCATCGTTGGCTACCACGTGCTGCTGGTCGCCTTGCTGCCTGTCTACATTTCAGTTTTCAGCTGGGCGTCGCTGGTCCTGTTCGGCGTAACTTGGGCGATTTCGGTCTTTTCGATCACGGCGGGTTACCATCGTCTGTTTTCGCACAACACCTACAAGGCGAAGCCAGCTTACGAGTGGGCGTGCTTGCTCTCCTCGAGCTTGGCGATCGAGTCTTCCGCTCTGCAGTGGTCGCACGATCACCGCATCCATCACAGCCATGTGGATACTGACAAGGATCCGTACAGCATCAAAAAGGGCTTCTGGTACGCCCACATCTGGTGGATGTTCAGCTACAACGAGCCGATCGACAAGCGCATCGTCAAGGACCTGCTCAAGAACCCGCGGGTCATGTTCCAGCACAATCACTACGCTCTGGTGACGATCGCGGTGAATGTGGCGGTAGTGGGCATCGGCTGCTTCTTCATGCACCCGATCGCGGCGCTTTTCGCCGGTTTCTTCATGCGCCTTTTTGCGATCCACCATTGTACTTGGTTCATCAACAGCCTTTGCCACGTCTGGGGCGCTCGCACCTACGCCAAGGAATTGACTGCTGTCGATAACGCGGTCTTGGCGCTCTTCACTTTTGGCGAGGGTTACCATAACTACCACCACACCATGGCGAACGACTACCGCAACGGCGTTCGCTGGTACCATTTCGATCCGACCAAGTGGTTGATCTGGACTTCGTCGAAGCTCGGGCTCGTTTCCGACTTGCGTTGGGTCAGCGACGTGAAGCTGCGCCAGATGCTGGTGAAGAAGGACAAGAGCCTGTTGCTAGAGCGTATCCGCCACGAAATCGACGAGACCTCCAAGGAGTTGCACAACAGGCTGGAGCACCTCTCGGAGAGTTTCGAGGAGAAGGCGGCTTCCTTGATGGTCAAGGCCCGCGAGCTGAAGAGCGCCACGGAAGAGCGCCGCAAGTTGCTGGAAATCGAGATCAAGCAACAGAAGAAGGAGCTCCAGGCCATGTGGAAGTCCTGGATCAAGCTCACCGAGTTTACCTCGGCCCGCTACGAGCTCGGCCACGCCCACTAGCAGCTCTGCCAACCAACAGATTTTCACCGCTCGGCGGCTCATTCGATTTTTCTGAATGAGCCGTTGTTTTTTTTTCCGCCCTTGCTAGGGTGCAGCGCTTTTTAAGAACCATGATCGGACTCAAGAATCTCCACCTTCGCTACGGCGAGAAAGTAATTTTCGGCGACGTTTCGCTCACGATCGGCGTGCGCGACCGCATCGGTCTCGTGGGTTCCAACGGGGCTGGCAAGTCGACGCTGCTCAAGCTGATGCTCGACGAGGTTGAGATCGACCGTGGCGAATTCGAGAAGCCGGATTGGGTGACCCTCGGTTACTTGCCCCAGGACGGCATCGAGGTGCGCGGTCGCTCTTTGTACAAGGAAGTGGAAACCGCGTTCGACGACGCGCTCGAGCTGCAGGCGAAGATCGACGATGCGGACGAGAAGCTCGCTGAGATGGATACCAGCTCGGAAGAGTACTACGACATGATCGACATGATCGGCGGCTGGGAACAGAAGCTCGAGGAGTACGAGCCGGAGAAGATGAAGTCCAAGATCGAGCGCGTGTTGCTAGGCCTCGGTTTTGCCATCGAGGACATGGATCGCGATACCGGAGAGTTTTCCGGTGGCTGGCAGATGCGTATCGCCCTGGCCAAGCTGCTTTTGCGTCAACCCTCTTTGCTACTGCTCGACGAGCCGACCAACCACTTGGACATCATTGCCCAGAACTGGTTCGAGGACTACCTGAAGCGCTACGAGGGCTCGATCATGGTGATTTCGCACGATCGCGCGTTTCTCGACGCGGTGACGAATCGCACCCTGCACCTGAGCTTGGGGAATATCACTTCCTACAAGGGAAACTACAGCTTCTACGCGAAGGAGTCGCAGGCTCGCCTCGACGCGCTGCGGAAGCAGAAGGCCAACCAGGAGAAGGAGATCCAGCGCCAGAAGGACTTCATCAACCGCTTCCGTTCCAACGTGAAGAAAGCGTCGATGGTGCAGAGCCGCATCAAGGCTCTCGACAAGATCGACATCATCGAGTTGCCGAAGACGGAAAAGAAAATGTTTTTCCGTTTTCCCGAGCCCCCGCCCAGCAGCCAGAAGGTGATCGAGCTGGTCAATATGTCGAAGTCCTACGGCGATCTGGAGGTTTTCAACAACTTCAACTTCCACATCGACAAGGGCGACCGCATCGCGGTGGTCGGTGTCAACGGCGCGGGTAAGTCCACCCTGGCTCGCGTTTTGGCCGGGATCGAGCCTTTCCAGTCGGGCGAGCGCGTAGTGGGCATGAACACAGTGCTTGCCTACTTTGCCCAGCAGCAGGCGGAGGAGCTGGACCCGGAAAAGACGGTATTGGAGGAAGTGGAAGCGGCAGCGGCGGAAGCTGGGCACGAAGACGCGAATCCGCGTGGCGTGCTGGGTGCCTTGCTTTTCCGTAAGGACGACGTCTTCAAGTCCACGACGGTTCTCTCCGGTGGGGAACGCAATCGACTCGCCCTCGCCAAGATCCTGATGAAGCGGGCTAACACCATCATCCTCGACGAACCGACCAACCACTTGGACATTCGGAGCAAGGAAACGCTGCAGGACGCGATCAAGGAGTTCGACGGCACGATCATCCTGGTGAGCCACGACCGCGACTTCCTCGATCCCTTGGTCAACAAGGTCTTGGAGGTCCGGAAGGACGGCACCCGTCTGCTGACCTGTAACGTGAGCGAGTACATCGCCCGTATCGAAGAGGAATCGGCTGGCAAACGCTAAGGTCTGAGCCACGGCGAGGCTGGATTTTAGCCAGCTCCCGACATTTTACAGCTCCTCTCCGCGCCTTGTCGCGAGAGGGGCTTTTCTTTGTCTGCCGCTCAACAAATAGAAGGATTCGTTTGCCACTAAGTGATTTCCGATATCTCTATCCTTCCTTTTCTGACCTTGCCCCATGGCGTCCCAATCCCCACAGGAGACCGAAACCCCAGCTTTCCGGCAATTGTCCGTACGCGTGTTTATCGGCTTGCTGGTGTTCTTGGTGTTGGTGATCGCTGCGACATACCTCGCCATCCAAGCGGCGGCGGAGCGCACTTTGGTACAGCAAGCGGAAAAGCTGCATCGCGAGATCGGGCAGAAAATCGTGCTCAAGCTGGGCGAGCGGGTGTCTGGTACGGAGGCCCTGACGCGTTCGCTAGCAAACTTGGCGGAGGCCTTGCCTCGCGAGCAGGCGATTTATGGGAAGGTGCTTCCCGAGCTTTTGAATTCGGAAGAAGGGGTGCCCCCCGAAAATCGCTTGATCGCGGGAGGAGGGATTTGGCCGGAGCCGGGTGCGTTCGAAGAAGGGGTTAACCGTCGGTCGTTTTTCTGGTCGCGAAACGCCAAAGGCGAATTGGTTTACTACGACGACTACAATGAGCCTAGCGGCGCGGGTTATCACAACGAGGAATGGTACGTGCCAGCCCGCTATTTGAAAAAAGGGGAAGTGTATTGGTCCAAGTCCTACATGGACCCTTATTCCTTTGTCCCTATGGTCACCTGTACGGCCCCCTATTGGAGAAACGGGCAGTTCGCGGGTGTTGCCACGGTAGACCTGCGTTTGGACGGAATTTCGGAGTTCATGGCGGAACAGGCCGAGCATGTGGACGGCTACGCGTTCGCGGTGGACCGCAATAATCGTCTCATTTCTTTTCCGGACGCCGCGCTTGGGAAACGCTCGCAAACGGATAAGGACGGCAACGAGGTGGTCGAGTATCGGCTTGTGGGAGAAGTCGCTCCGGAAAGCGAATTTTTCAGTCGCATTGCGGCCCGTATCGAGAATTTCAGCACAGTGGGGAAGGAGGGACTCAGCAGCGCTGTGGTGGGCGAATCGACTTGGCTGGCGTCGAAGATTGCCTCGGAATCTTACCAGATCGATGAGGCGGAGGCCTTGCGGATCGCGGAGTCTCTGATGTCCCGCAAAGGTATGGAGGCTCAGGTTGAGCAGTTCCGGCTCGAAGGGGAGCTGTTCCTCGAACAAAGCTCTTTGATCAGCCTTTTCTCTGTGCCTTCGACGGACTGGAAAGTTCTAGTGGCCATGCCCGCGGCGTACTCCGACAAGGCAGTCGCCAACGTTGTGGGGCGGGTTTCGAAAACGGTCTTGGGGGTCGTCTCCCTCATCTGCTTGTTGCTCTACGCTTACCTGTGGTTCAGCATATTTTCGCCGGTAAAGGCCCTGCGCGGCGAGGTGAGGAAACTGGCGCTGGGAGGACCAAGCGGGGCGCGCTTAGGACTGGAGGGCGATGACGAGCTGGGGAGGATCGCGTATTGGTTCAATCGGCGCACGGATCAGTTGAACGCCGCTTTGGCTGAATTGAAGACCAGCAATGCAAGTCTGGAGGAGGCCAAGCTTGCCGCTGAAACGGCAAGCCGAACGAAGAACGTTTTTCTTGCGTCGATGAGCCACGAGATTCGCACGCCGATGAATGCGATCATTGGTTTGACGGCTTTGTTGAGCGAGATGGAGATGTCGAAGGATCAGCGAAACTTTGTGGAGGCGATCCGCACCTCTTCGGAGTCGCTGCTTTCATTGATCAACGACATCCTGGATTTCACTAAGATAGAAGCTAACGAATTGGATCTTGAGGAAGTTGCTTTCGACTTGCGGCAGGTTATGGAGGAGTTGTCCAAGATTATTGCGGTGCAGGCGGAGGAGAAGGGCTTGGGGCTAAGTTGTTACCTCCAAACGGAAGTGGAAGGGCGCCTTCTAGGCGACCCCGGTCGCCTCAGGCAGATTTTGCTGAACCTCGCTTCTAACGCCATCAAGTTCACGATCTCGGGCCGCGTTGATATAGCAGGCAAGTGTATCGAGGAGTCCGATACGCATCAGCGGCTAGAGTTTTGCGTCAAGGATACCGGTATCGGCATCCCGGAGTCGGCCTTCGAAAACTTATTCGATTCGTTTCGCCAAGTCGATTCCACGACGACCCGAAAATTTGGCGGAACCGGTCTAGGCTTGGCGATCAGCAAGCGTCTCTGTGACAAGATGCAGGGGGAGATCGCAGTATCCAGCAAGCAGGGCTTGGGATCTGAATTTACTTTCACGGTGCTTTTGAAAAAGGCGCCAAGGACCGAAGGGAGGAGGAGCCAGGAACCGCTGGCCACGGGGTGGGCGGGGTTCGTCGTCGATAACGATTGGCCGCACGGCGAGATGTTGCAGGCGGAGCTGCGCTGGCTTGGAATCGAGTCGCGTTTGTACAAGGGCTTGGAAGAATTGGAGGTCGCTCTGGCGGAGCAATCAGGGCAGGTGGTCGTATTCGCCGGGCAGGTACACGGATTGTCTCACGAGCAGCTGCTCAAGAACTTGGTGCGAATGAAGGTTCCGGCTCTCAATGGAGTCGTCTCTTTCGCCAGCTCCGTGCGGGCTTATGCCTTGAATCCCAGCGTGAAGGCTTCCTTGGCGGACTCTGTAGACAAGCCGTTCAGTCGATCTGAATTGGAACGGTGCGTTCGGAAGTTGGGTGCACCGGGGGGAGAGCTCAACGATCGGAGCCTTGAAAGGGAGGACGATGGCATCTACGCCGGCTACAAGGTTTTGCTGGTGGAGGATCATCCGGTGAACCAAAAGGTCGCGTCCCGCATCCTCGCGACCATGGGTGTGTCGTGCCTGGTGGCGGGCGATGGGCAAGAAGCGGTCGATTTGGTCTCACGTTGCGAGGAGCTAGACGCCATCGTCATGGATTGGCAGATGCCGATCATGGACGGATTGGATGCGGCTAGGCGGATTCGTAAGATGGACGGCTGGCGGTCGAAGATTCCGATCGTAGCCATGACCGCAAACGCCATGCATGGAGATCGCGACGCGTGTTTGCGGGCCGGGATGGACGACTATGTGAGCAAGCCGGTGGTTCCTGAGGACCTCAGGGCGGCGCTTGGCCGGATTTTTCGCAGGGAGCAGCCCTAGTCCAACAAGCCCTCGTTCAAGGCCGTCTCGAAGCTCTTGGGAGCTGCGGTGTCGACCGCGAAGTGAGGATAGGCAGGGAAGGCATCCGGGTCGTAGTACTGGAGGTGCTTCTCCCAGTTCTTGAGCTTTGGCTCGTCGCGTGGATTCGCTCGTTCGATGAGTCGTCGCTTGCGGAGCTCGGGCGAGCAGTGGACGAAAACGCATTTGACGTCGCAGGGAGCTCCTAGACGGGAGCGAATTTCCCGGGGCCAATGCGGGCGGGCTTGCTCCTTGGTGAAGGGGCCTGTGACGATAACGTCGGTGTGAGGTAGGTTTTCGGCCGCGATCGCGAAGAGCGTATCGTAGACCGGCTCTCGGAAGGTTTCTTTGAACGTAGGGCTGTCCCGGTCGTTGGGCTCGCCGCTTATCCGTTCCATTGCGGCTTGCACTATGGTTTCCGTGCAGGTGTCGATGTCCAGCAGGCAGGCTCCCGTGCGGGCCGCGAGTTTCCGGGCGAAGGTAGATTTGCCAGCCGCCGGCATGCCGGTGACGAGATAAAGGGTGTTGGTACGTGGCATTTAGGGCGTTTGGAGAAGGTGTTTTTGAGATCTATTCACTGGATTTGAGAACCTACCTGTCTTGTGTATAGTAAGAGCAAATGTTTAACGGGCTAAAAAGGATGTTTATCGCAAATTTACACCGTGTAGGTTGATGTAAACCAGTGTTTTACGAAAGTTGTATTTTTTTTGAACGTTCGAGCATTCTTGCTGGAAATACCCTCAATTGGGTTGACAGTGGGGCCCCTGAGGTGCTGTTTTATAGGCACGATCAGTTAGGATTGTTTTCCTAGAATCGCACTTTAGTTCCCGGCCCCGGAACTGCCCCTATCAAATTCCACCCCAAGTTTTTTCAGCTACCGCACTGATTTTTAGGCACCCCCTGAGCCCATCCGCATTCTCGTACTCGGTGTACATGGATTGCTGTGGTTCGTTGGGTTCCAAGCTACCGCAAAGACAACCATGAACAATAATATCAAACAGACAAATAGATACCTACGGCCTAGACGTGGGGCACAGGCAATGCTCTGTGGCGCCGCGCTTCTAGTTGCTCCTCTCGGTTTCGCGCAAGACGACCAGGAGGATGAGGAAATCTTCGAACTGTCGCCGTTTACGGTCGAGGGTTCCGAGGATCAGGGCTATCGTGCTACCAGCACTTTGGCAGGTTCGCGTATCCGCACAGATTTGAAGGACGTAGGTTCCGCCATCTCTGTTATCACCGAAGAGTTTCTTCGGGACACGGGTGCCGTCGACAACGCATCGCTTCTCCAGTATACGACGAGCACGGAAGTGGGCGGCATTGGAGGTAACTTCGCAGGTGAGGAGCGTTTGAGCCTCCTCAACCCGAACGCCAACACTCGTGTCCGCGGTCTGCAAGCTGCGGACAATACCCGCGACTACTTCCTTTCCGATGTCCCATGGGATGGATACAACGTCAGCCGCGTCGACATGCAGCGCGGTCCGAACGCGATCCTCTCCGGTCTCGGAAGTCCTGCTGGTATCATCAACAACACTACAGACTCTGCGAACTACACTAACGAAGGCGAGGTTCAGATCCGCTTCGGAAGTCACGGTTCCACTCGCGCCCACGTCAACGTCAACCGCGTCATCTTGGAAGATGAGCTCGGAGTGCGTGTCGCAGCTGTTAAGAAAGACGACAAGTACCGCCAGGAAGAAGCTTGGGCGGAGGACGAACGTTTCTTCGTCGCCTTGAAGTACGAGCCGAAGTTCCTGAAGACGGACAACGCTCTCACGACCTTCACCGGTAACTTCGAGTCGGGTTCCATCAACTCGAACCGCCCGCGCACCCGCCCTCCAGTCGACCGCATGTCGGGATTCTGGAATACGTTCGGCGATTTGCCGGCTCAGATCACGGGTAGCCCCTTGGCGTTTTCGACAACAGACGCTTGGCTTCCTACCAACCAGCCGCTTAGCTTCGGAGCCTATCCGCAGTCTGTTAAAGACGCGATTTATGGCGATGACGCGCCCTACAACACGCAAGGGGGACTCGTTTACACCGAGGACGGCCGTCCTGTACTGGGGTCGACTCCAGTGTCAGTGCACGTCAGAGGTTCCAGTGTCCCAACGACTTGGGTAGAAGCGGGAACGGGTTGGAATAACGACAACCCCGATGATCCGAACCGCTTCGAGGTACCCATCATGCGCGAAGTACCGATCCTTAACCAGATCAGTTTCAACCACCCATGGTACGGGGAAAACTACACGGATGGCCCTGTCCTCTACTTCGCCAACGCAGACGCGGGAGACGGCAATCCTACGGACATGTGGATTCCAGGTATCTCATCCCAAGACGCGAACGTACTCACCGTAGACAATGGACAGATCGTCCGTGACCTTGGTGGTACTGGACACGTCTTCTACCGCTCCATCATGTCGCCGGCATCCACTTCGGCCGCAGCCCGAACCCTTGGACTGCCTTTGGCGGACATCGGCGTTTATAATGCGGAACGTCTCTGGGATCGCTCCATCTTCGACTACAAGAACCACTTGCTGGACGGAGACAACAAGCGCGAAATGCAGGACTTCCGGGTCTTGAACCTCAAGGTCGCGCAAACCTTCTTCGACAACCGTCTTGGTTTCGAGGCTGCGATCAACAACGAGGTTTACAAGTACGGCCAGTCCAGCCCCTTCGGTTGGTCGCCTGAAATCACGATCGACGTCAACGAGACCTTGGGCGACCTGGTGACTCCAAACCCCAACGTTGGGCGTCCTGTTATCTTCAAGCGTACGCAAGGTAGCAGTAACTTGAACGAGCGTGAGCGTGACGGCTACCGGTTCACTGCAACTGCCGAGTTGCGCGAAGACGATCTCTTTGAGTCAGACTCCTTCCTAGGAAAGCTCATCGGCAAGCAACGTCTCACTGCTTTGAAGTCCTCCGATGACATTACGTTCTACGAGATGGGCTTTAAGAACTGGCTCGCAGACGACTCATTCCGTGCCTACCAAGGTCTGCCTGGCATGGCGGATAACACCTCCGAAGTCATGACGGCCGTCTATATGGGACCTTCTGTCATCGGTACGTCCGGTCCTCAGGGGCTGAACTTGCAGCCACTGCCGAGGCTTAACCCTAAGGGCATCGACGTCATCAACTACTGGGACAACACTTGGGCGAACCCGTCCACACGCAATGTGGATTACCTCGAGAGCCAGACTTGGTACCACGTTTGGGACGAGCAATACAGCGACGAGCAGAACAACCCTGGCAACTATGTGGGATGGACGACTCGTCCGATCGATATTCTCGTAGATACCGAGGGTGATCGCCTCAATCTGGTCACGACTGCGCGTTCCCAGACTGAGGAGGTGACTTCTCAGGCAGCTGTTTGGCAAGGATTCTTCTGGGGTGGTGCCATCGTTGGTACCTACGGCGTACGCGAAGACGAAGTGCTCAAGTACAACGTAACAGCTCCGCGTATTCCTGACGATCCTCGTAACATCTTCGATCCTACGGGCAACACGCCGTTCCCGCAAACGGGAGGCAACTACTTGAGCTACACCCCTGAGGATGCGGCGGCCTTGGCTCCTGCAGCGCTCGGTAGCGTTGACCGTTTCGAAGACGACAACGAATCCAAGAGCTTGGTAGTGCACCTTGACCAGTTCCTTCCCGAACTGCCCGGTAACACCAAGGTCAGTGTGTTCTGGAACGAGTCTTCGAACTTCCAGCCCGCGGAAACGCGAGTCGACCACATGAATAGGACGATCGCTCCTCCGACTGGTATCACGGAAGACTACGGTTTCTTGATCCGCTCCTTCGACGACCGCCTCAGCTTGAAGGTTACTCAATACGAAACGCTCGTAAACGGCGCGACGTTCCCGCTTCGCAACCTGTGGTACGTTGGTACCGCTGAAACTAGCCTCTTCGCGGCTGGTATGCGTGACAAGGCCTTCCTTGACGGAGTCCCAGGATGGAGCGACAGCTGGCGCGGTTATGCGAACAGCCCATACCAAGCAGGTGATGCTCCATGGGAATCCTATCTAGCGGCCCGCGGCGAGGCTTCCCGCGACCAAACCGCGGAAGAGGCCCAAGCTTGGCAAGAACGTGCTCTCACTAACCTCGAGCAAAACCTAGCTCCGCAAGAGTTCTGGGATGCTTGGGGCGCGACCAAGTCCGATGCCCGTTGGCAAAACGGCTGGTGGGATCCTTGGAGCGAGTCCACAGGCGCTCAGCCAGCAGGCTTCACTACGACCTCTGACCTTCTGTCGGAAGGCACGGAGTTTGAGCTCACCTACAATCCGGTTGAAAACTGGAACATCGCGTTCAACGCCTCCAGAACGGAAGCAGTGCGAGACAACCTGGCAGGTAGCTTGAAGGCTTGGGTCGACGCACGTAACGAAATCCATAACGGCGACAACGGTGATATCCGTCTATGGTGGTCTGGAGACCGTGCCAACACGCTCAAGACTCGTTGGAATGCTGAGTTCTACTCCAGCTACCAGCTCGCGCTGCAGCAGGAAGGCACGAACGTGGACGAACTCCGCGAGTGGCGCTACAACCTCGTAACGAACTACAATTTCCGCGACGGTAAGTTCAAGGGACTTGGAGTGGGAGGTAGCTACCGCTGGCAGGATGAGATCGTAATTGGCTATCCTCAATCCAGAGGCGTCACTGAATCTGGCAACGAGGTGGTCGAATACGATATCACCCGACCTTTCTATGGTCCGTCCGAGGATTCCATCGACCTGTGGGCAAGCTATTCTGTGGACCTCAACGACGACATCACCTGGCGAATCCAGTTGAACGTTCGGGATGTCTTAGCTGATGGAGGATTGATTCCATTGGCGGTGAATCCTGACGGTTCGATAACAGAGTACCGATTAGACGGTGATCCGTCGTGGTTCCTTTCCAATACCTTCTCTTTCTAAGAGACTAGTTTAGGAAATTTATTTCAGCGCCTCCCTTTTTCGGGGAGGCGCTTTTCGTTTGAACAACCCATCAGATACTTGGATTCTTTAATGTAACAATGAGGTGGTTGCGTGAGGTAGGGATCATTCTTGGACTCGGAGGAGTCGCCATCGCCTCCACCGCGAAGGTCGTTGAGGTCTCGCCTTTTCGGAACAGCGAATCTGACGGGAGTGGGTTCGTCGCGATTCAGGCGGAGCAC
This sequence comes from Pelagicoccus enzymogenes, assembly GCF_014803405.1. Taxonomy (NCBI): domain Bacteria; kingdom Pseudomonadati; phylum Verrucomicrobiota; class Opitutia; order Puniceicoccales; family Pelagicoccaceae; genus Pelagicoccus; species Pelagicoccus enzymogenes. The sequence continues at coordinate 312,761 of NZ_JACYFG010000061.1, read as the reverse complement.
TCAGGGGTAATTCACGTTAACGAATACACCCATCCCAAGCGTTGGACAACTCTCTGGCACCAGTACTTTTTAGGGACTATTGGCTCGGGCATAGCTCTCGGCGACGTGGATGGAGATGGGCTCGCCGATCTTTTTGCGGTCGGAAAAGACAGTGATAACCGGCTCTACCTGAATGAAGGAGATTTTCGGTTTCGGGAGGTAGGGCGTGCTCGAGGCATCCACAGCCTCGGCAAGATTGGGGCGGGCGTCGCGATGCTGGATATCGATAACGACGGCGATTTGGACATTTACGTCACGTATACAGGGTTTCCTAACGAATTGTATTTAAATAATGGTGGCGGCTATTTTGAAGAGTCTGCTTCTCTTTGGGGCTTGGATATCTCGACGGGATCTAATGCGCCGTCCTTTTCGGATTACGACAGGGATGGCGATTTGGACCTATATTTGCAGTGCAACTTTCTTACTGCTTCGGGCTTTGCGGAAGGAATGCCGGATTTTCTATATGAGAACAGGAACGGGCTGTTCGTAGACGTCACCCAGAAGGCAGGTATTTCTGGTAGGGGACAAGGTCACGCGGCCCTTTGGTGGGACTTCAATGACGACAATTGGCCTGATCTATATGTTGCGAATGACTTCGAGGCGGCGGATCGCTTGTATTTGAATAACAAGGACGGAACGTTCTCGGATGTTATCGCAAGCGAACTCGTTAGTTCTCCTTACTCTGCGATGGGGGCGGATTTTGGTGATTTGAACAACGATGGCTATTCAGAATTGTTCGTAGGAGAAATGGCCGCTGCTGATCCAGAGAAACATCAGCGAACGGTTGCCTCTATCGAAACCAAATCTATCCATGCTTCGCGAAGCTCCGTGAGTCAATATATGCACAACATGCTGTCGACTCGTATAGGGAAGTCGCAGCAGGTTGAAATTGCGAGACAGGCTGGTTTGGCCGCGACGGATTGGACTTGGGCGGTTCGCATCGCCGACTTGGATAATGACGGGCTGCAGGATGTTTATGTAAACAACGGAATGATCAGAGCTTTCCATGACGGCGACCTAGGGATGAAATCGGAGAAGGCTCGCACAGGTTGGCAGAGGATGGCGTATTTCAAGCAAGCGCCGCTCTACGAAGAAGTTAACTTGTGGTATCGAAACAAGGGTGGCTTTCGCTTTGAAGAGGAAGGGAAAGATGTCGGCCTGGCGAAACTAGGGGTTAGCTTTTCCGCAGCGTTTGCGGACTTCGATTTGGATGGAGATTTGGATCTGGTCCTGTCGAACCTGAACGAGGCTCCCACGCTTTACAGGAACGATCTGGCTTTGGGGGAGAGTCTTTCGATAGGCTTAAAGGGTGTCTCATCAAATCGTTTCGGTATCGGCGCTAAGCTGAAATTGTTTCTAGGAGGAGGAATACTTTGTCGAGAAGTGTCATTGGCTCGTGGATACCTTTCAACCGACGAACCTTACGTTCATTTTGGGTTGGGGAGAGGACAGAAGATTGACCGTCTCGAAATTGAATGGCCCAGTGGATCGCGTCAGACCGTTCGTTCATTGCTCTCCGGCAATCGCTATTTGATTGAGGAGAAAGACAATGGAATAAGTCCCATCGAAGAGACTGAGACCGTTTTTGTTCCCTCCGACCTTACGGTGTCCAAAGAGGCGAATTCGGTTGAGGACGTTTATCGATTGTATCCGATGCAAATGTTGAAGCCTGAGGTCGAATTTCGATCGGGGCCTCCAATTCAGCTAGTTGATCTAGATGGCGATGACGATCTGGATTTGGTGATGGGCGGGGCCACAGGACACGAGACCAAGGTGTTTATCAACGAAAAGGGACGGCGTTTGGCCTATGCTCGCCAAGAGGCGTTTGAAGACGACTTCGATTCGGAAGACTCTTCATTGGTAGCGATCGATCTCGATGCGGATGGTCGAATGGAATTGCTTGTGGGCTCCGGCGGAGAGGAGCTCGATGCAGGAGACGAGTATTACAAAGATAGAGTGTATTCGTTCGATAGCGACAGTTTGGAATTCAAAGCTTGGAGGCATGCTCCTGAATTTCCTGCGACCCCTACCAATGATTTGCTCTTGATCGATGTGGATGGAGATGGAGATGGAGACTTGCTGCAAGCGAGCGGTAGCGTCGCGAGGAAGTATCCGTTTCACGAGAGAAATCTTGTTTGGCTGAGAGCGGATAATGGCTTTGAGCTCGATGATCGTAGTCCCTTTTCGGAGGCATTCGGTAGTTCTGGAAACACTAGCCGCTTGCTCGCTGTTGATTGGTCAGGAGATGGAAAAATGGACCTCGTGCAAGCTGTACGGTGGGGAAGCCCAGTCTTTTGGAAAATGGGCGATTCGGGTTTAGAGCGTCAGGACGCAGTCGTCGATGTTGGGAGCCTGAAAGGAGCTTGGCGTTCGATTGCCAGCGGAGACTTCGATGGCGACGGGCGTACGGACATCGTTCTTGGCAATTGGGGGCTGAATTTGAGGCGTGTCCCAACAGATGAGTCGCCTTGGGTTCTTTATGTCCCGCGGGATCCATCATGGGACAATGTTTACATCAATTGCTTTACCCACGAGGGCCGCTTGTTGCCCTTGGAGAGCCGGATTTTGAATTCAGCGCAGTTCCCCGGTTTGCTGGAGGCCACGACGGATTCTATAGCGGATTATGCTCGCAAGGAGGTGTCGGAAATCTTCACGAATGAACTACTCGAACGCTGCCAGCGCTTTGAAATCAACGAAACCCGATCGATAGCGCTTTTGCAGAAGGAAGCGGGGCGTTTCACCCCCGTGGAGTTGCCTTGGTGGGCTCAAACAGGGGAGATGGTCGATATCTTGGCGTTGGATTACGACGAGGATGGTTGGGAAGATCTCGTCCTCAGCCTAGAGCCGAGGGCTCCCAATCTCTGGGTTGATCGCCCGCTCAAGGGACATGTCATCCTCTTGAGGAACAATGCAGGACGGGGATTCGAGGCTTTGTTGCCCAGAGAGTCAGGATTGGAGATCAATGGGGTGCCCCGTCGTTTTGCTTGTGGGGACCTAGATGGTGATGGACGCAAGGAGCTGCTGCTGTCGCTCAACGAAGGGGAGCTGAAGGTTTTCTCTCTGGGCCGATCGGGGATAGTTGAGTAGGTCGCTTGCTTGCGTCGGAGCGAGCCCTTCGCGTCCAGTTCTATACCGAATTTGTCGTAGCCTCACGTTTTGTGCTTCGCCCAGCGCTGTTGAATCCGCAGAGTCTGCTCATGGTCACACAGGTCGCGGAATGGTTTGAAGCGAATCGCCAGAAAATGGCGTATGCGTTGTGCTGGGCGCTCACGCCTCTTTTTTACGTGGCTTGCTTTCCTCCGTACGAGGTCAACGAGGCGGCGTTCGTCTTCCTGGTACCATTCGCCGTATGGTTGAGTTTCTCGCCATCTTTCCGCTCGGTCTTCTGGACGAGCTTTGGCATTGGCTGGCTAGCTTGGACAGTACTCATCTTTTGGTTACATCATGTGACGTGGGCTGGGATGATCGCTCTCGCGGGGATTGTGGGCGCCCACTTCGCTCTTTGGGCTGTCGGGACGGCATGGTTGTTCAGCCGAGCAAGAGGGGAAGGCCTTTGGAAAGGTGTTGCTCCTAGCCTCGGCGCCGCGGCGCTTTGGGTGATCGTCGAGCATTTAAGAACGCACATCTTCACAGGATTTCCTTGGTTGCCGTTATCGGCAAGCCAGGTCGACGAGCCGATCGTCCTGCAGAGCGCGTCGATATTCGGAAGCTGGATCGTTTCCTTCGCCCTTGTACTCCTAAACTTTGGTATCGCGGCCTATCTGATACGTTTGGTGGGGTACGCTCGCACGCGCAAGCGAGGGGTTTGTCCCGAGTTCTACCTGGCTCTGTCCTTCATCGTTGCGATTAGCTTTATGCTCCTCCGCTTGAGTTCGGGCCAACAGAGAGAGCATGCGTTTCAGGCAGCGGTCATCCAGCCCAACATCCCGCAGAACCAGAAGTGGGACCTCGCGTTCGAGCGCAAGATTCTCGAACAGCTCGAGTGGCTGACTTTGCCGCGCAAGAGCCCGAATTTGGATGCGGTTTTTTGGCCGGAAACCGTGTTGCCGTATCCGATTAATGATGACGGACCTATGCAAGCGTGGGCGACGCGATTGGCAACCGGGGTGGGAGCGCCGATTTTCGCGGGAGCGATGGGAATCGAAGGCGAGGAAGGCGCACTGGAGTGGTACAACAGCGTGTTCCAAGTTCGTCCCGAGTATGGGCTATTTCCTCTGTATTATTCCAAGCAGCATCTTGTGCCGTTTGGAGAGTACATTCCGTTGAGATCCTTTTGGCCGTGGATGGAGAAAGTGGTCCCTATCAACGGAGACATTCTACCAGGCAAGAAGCCTCAGTTGCTGCCTCTGAACCTGGAGAACACGAGTTTGCGTGTGGGATCTTTGATCTGTTTTGAAGACGTCTTTCCGAGCTTGGCCAGGGAATCTGTGAAAGAAGGCGCGAGCTTTCTTTTTGTCGCTACTAACAGCGCCTGGTATGGAAAAAGCGGGGCTGCCGCTCAGCACAAGGCTCACTCGGTCCTGAGGGCGATTGAGACGCGTCGCCCCGTGCTGAGAGTGGGGAACGATGGATGGACGGGATGGATCGACGAGTATGGAAGCGTTCGGAACTCTTTGGATCCTTGGATCCAGTCGACGACTGTATTCAAGATTTCCCGCGATCGACGCTGGGTTGGAAAGGAGACCTTTTACGTGAAGCACGGAGACTGGTTCGTTTGGACCTGCTGGTTGCTTTTTGGCCTTTGCCTCTGGATAGCCCCCATCTTCGTCGACAAAAAAACGGCCACCTAGTCGGCGGCCGTTTCGAAATTTCTCTCTCTATTGGGGGGCGATCAAGGTTTGATCTGACCCTTGCCAACGACCTTGTACTTGTAGCTGCATAGCTCGCGCAGACCCATGGGGCCACGAGCGTGAAGCCGATCGGTGGATATGCCAATCTCGGCTCCCAAGCCGAACTCGAAGCCGTCGGTGAAACGAGTGCTCACATTCCAATAGACGGTGGACGAGTCGACCCCGTTGAGAAACGCAGTGGCAGTTTCGGCTTCCTCGGTGATGATCGCATCGCTGTGGGAGCTTCCGTACTTGTTGATGAAGGCCATGGCCTCGTCCACGTCTGCGACTACCTTGATGGAAATGATGAGGTCGAGGTATTCGGTCGACCAATCCTCTTCGGTTGCCGGCTCGCAGTCGATGCCAGCGTTTTCCAGTACCGTTGCGGCTTCGGAGTCGGCCTTCAAGGTGACCCCCTTGGCCGCCAAGGCGCGCGCTATTTGCGGTAGGTGAAATTCCACTACGTCACGGTGGACGAGAAGATTCTCTCCAGCGTTACAGACTGACGGGTAATGGGTCTTCGAATTGACGACGATGCTTTCGGCCATGGCCACGTCTGCGGCCTTGTCGACGAATAGCGTGCAGATGCCGTCGTAGTGCTTGATCACGGGGATGGTCGAGTTTTCCGAGACGAAGCGGATGAGCCCCTCGCCGCCGCGTGGAATGATGCACTGAATTTGCTCGTTTAGCTTGAGCAGTGTATTCATGGCGGCGCGGTCCGTGGTTGGGATGAGCTGTACCGCCTTTTCAGGCAAGCCGGTTTCCGACAAGGCTTGGGAGACGAGTTTCGCTAGGGCGGTATTGGTGTGAAACGCTTCTTTGCCACCGCGCAGGATGCTAGCGTTTCCGCTCTTCAAGCAGAGGATGGCGCAATCGACGGTCACGTTCGGACGAGATTCGTAGATGATGCCGATGACGCCGATTGGCACGCGAACCTTTTCGATCGTGAAGCCTTGTGGGTGCTGGTAGGTGTCGAGCGATTCGCCGACGGGATCCGGTAGGGCAGCTACCTGACGAGCTCCTTCCACCATGCCTGAGATGCGTTTATCGTTAAGCTCCAGTCGATTGAGCATGGCGCCTGTGAGGCCTGCCTCCTTGCCGGCCGCTAAGTCCTTGGCGTTTTCCTGTTCGAGTGCCGGAACGTTTTCTTCGATCAGCTCGGCAAGCCGTAGGATGGCCTTATTTTTCAATTCACTCGATACGTTTGCGAGAGTGAGCGACGCCGCTCTTGCGTCGAGGGCGATCTGCTTTACTTGGCTGGCGATGTCTGTGACTTCTGTACTCATAAGATTGTTAACGGGTTGCAAGGTTAGGACCCTGCATCGAACGCTGCCTTTTGTCACGTGTCTTTCTGAAAACGCACGGTCCCGCCTTGGAAAAAGGCTGCATTTTTTCGCGCGAATATACATTCGCTTTCGCTTGGTAACTCGGGAGGTGCCAGTGGCTTAGGCGCTGGCCTCGAGTATGGTATCAAGATGCTTGTCTCGGGTTCGGGCTTTTTTTCGAATTGCCCACAGCAACGCTTGCATGAGCTCCCATTTAGGCTGGAACTCGACCCATTGTCGCTGTCTTGAGTGAATGAAGCGAATATCCAAGATCGCGGGGAATACCCGCAGGTTTGTGGAAGCCTAGTTGTATCTAAATATCAATTACGGTTAACCCGCTTCGGGAACAAGGTCAGACAGTTCCAAGTCGCCCACTTTTGCGCGCTCGGAAATGCGGCGCATATCACGACAGCGGTCAGGGCGCCCAAGCTGTCGGCCAGCCAATCGAGAGGGTCTCCGGTGCGTGCGGGATTGAAGTGCTGAAGGGTTTCGTCCCATAGTCCGAAAGCGCTCACGGCAACGAACGCGATCAGCCACCTCTTGGTGCCTTGGACCCTCTCTGGGAGGGCTTGGAAGACCAAGACGGCGAGTAACCCGTAGACGCAAAAGTGGTCGACCTTGTCCCTCCAGCTTAAGTTGATGATGGGGGCGGTGGGACCGCTTTTGATGGAATAGGCTGATAGCATGATCGCAGCGAATAAGACAGGAATCCAAGGTCGCGCGCTGGAGGGCGCGCGTTTCCGTATCGCTGCGTCTTTGGAAGGGCTTTTCATCCGAAACCTCTTAATCGGCCCGGACTCATGGAACTGAAGGCTGTGCAGCTAGCGCGGGAGAGTGATCGTGGCGGTAGCTCCTTGGTTTGGCCCCGCGCTCTCCAGACTCAGTTTCCCTCCGGCGCTTTTTATCGCGTTGGTGCTCCCGTGGAGTCCGAACCCGTGTCCATCGGGTTTGGTGGTGAAGCCGTGTGTGAAAAGCTGTGACTGAGTTTCCGGATCGACGCCGGAGCCATTGTCTGAGATCGAAATAGCGATTCCGCTTGGGGGGTATGGCGCGGCAGCTAAAAGCGATTTGCCTCTCTTGGGGGGGGGAAGGTGCGCGATGGATTCGGTCGCGTTCTTGATCAGGTTTATGACGACGTCGAGGACCAGGTGCTTGTCGGTGGTCGAAATAAGGTCCCAGTCGTAATTGCGCTCGTCGATGGCAGTGAGAGGGGAGTCCATCAGAATCTTTGCCAGCGAGTTACTGAACATGGCCCAGGCGGCTCCGGATCGGTCTACCGTAATTGCGCGAGCGCTTTGAAAACGGTAGTCGGCTTCAGGTCCGAGGGACTCGATGGTGTTTCCAGAGCTGCCCAAAACGGTGATCCCTCCTCCGATAGAAGCGACGACAAGTCGATCTTCCTTTATTCGCTAGATATCGGTCGTGAGGTGGTCAGCGGAGTATTTAAAGTTTGGGTACGATCGAGAGAGGGTTGTGCCGTCATAGCGAAAGATCCCTTTTCGCTCGGAAGCCATGATAGCGCTTCTGTCGTCGATCGCTGTGTCGGCAATCGTGATACCGCGCTTGCCGGATTCCCCGTTGCGGAAGCTATCCTGCGCGACGAGCGTCGACAGCGCGGGTCTGTTGTGAGCGTTGAGGGTGAGTTCGCCGAACAGGTAAAATGCCTCCGGCGTAGATTGTGCCGTCCTCATCCCAAAGTAGGCAGGGGATCTTTTTTGAGGTATTGCTGCTTTGCTAGACCTTGTGCCACGTCGTTCCGTCGTAGAGCGAAATCCAATTCCTGTCGCCGTAGGAAACCGTTCCACCGGAGGCAGTCGTGACGAAGACGGGCGAAGCTCCGCTGTCAAAATCGCGAGCGATGAAAACGTTGTAGTAGGGGATACCTCTGAGGTTCCTTTCAACTGGAGTCGCTGTAGTGCCGAGAAGGGCCAACAAGGAGAGGATCGAAGCGTAAGCGTAACGAAGGGGTGGATACTTCGAACGGGGCATCGGGCTCGCTAAGCTGATCTAGGTGTAGAGAGGAAGGTATCGTTCTTTCAAGTAGCGAATCAGGGAGGTGTGGGACAATTCCTTGCCGGTCGCTTTCTTGCTCAGTTCCATCAAGTGGTAGCGAGCTCCGTGGGCGTGAACGTTTTTGCGTAGCCAAGATAGGAGTCGAGAGAAGTCGCCTTTTTCGAAGTCCAGTTCGAGATCCGAATGTTCTTCGGCTACGGTGTACCAAAGCTGGGCCGCGAGCATGTTTCCGAGGCAATAGCTGGGGAAGTAGCCAAAGGCTCCGCCAGACCAATGGACGTCTTGCAAGACTCCCTCGGCATCGTTGCGAGGGTCTATGCCCAGCAGTTCCTTGTATTGGCTATTCCAATAGTCGGGCAAATCCTCAACTCGCAGTTCGCCGGAGAATAGCTTCTTTTCGATTTCGAAGCGAATGACGATGTGGAGGTTGTACGTTACCTCATCCGAATCTACGCGTATCGGATTTTTGCTTACAGAGTTGATGGCGAGGTAAAGCTCGTCGGAGGAGATCCCTTCGAGCTGCTTGGGGAAGGCGGATCGGAATTTTGGTTCGTAGTGATTCCAGAAGGAGCGGGAGCGGCAGACTTGGTTTTCCCATAGGCGGCTTTGCGATTCGTGGGCGCCCATGCCCGCAGCTTTACCGAGGGCGTTGTGCAAGGACTCGAGGGGAAGTCCTTGTTCGTACAGTCCGTGCCCTGTTTCGTGGATGGAGGAGAAGAGGGAATCGAGCGGGTTGTCCTCATCGAAGCGGGTGGTCATGCGGGTGTCGGCTCCGTTTCCGCTGCAGAAGGGATGGAGGGAGATGTCGATGCGTCCTCGCTTGTAGTTGAAGCCGAGAGAGGCTGTGACCTCCTCGAGGAAGGTTTTTTGTTCGGGGATGGGGAACCCTTTGAAAATGTCCGTACGGGCTTGGGTGGGAGCTTCGATTATTTGTTGGACGATGGGAACGAGTTCTTTTTTGAGCCCGGAGAATAGGGTGCCGATCGTTTGGGCGTCCATGCCGGGATCGTGGAAGTCGATCTGCAGGTCGTAGGGACGGTCGCCCCAGCCAAGGTAGTCGGCACCTTCCTTGGCCAACTCGAGGTGCCTCTTGAGGTAGGGAGCGAAGGCTGAGAAGTCGTTGTTTTTTCGGGCTGCAGCCCAAGCGTGGTATGCCTCGGAGCAGAGGCGAGCGTGCTGCTCCACGTAGGAAGCCGGAAGCTTGGTGGCGCGGTCGTATTCGATGCGGGCGTCACGCAGGACCGCTTGGATTCCTGTATCGTCGGGACCATGGGGAAGCGCCTCGATTTGTTCGAGAAGTTTGCCTATTTCGGGGTCGGTCTTGGCCTCATGGATGATCGCGGCCATGGTCGCGTTTTGGTCCTGGCGTTGGTCGGCGCTGTCTTGGGGAAGGAGCGTTTGTTCGTCCCAGCCCAGCAGGCCGGCGATGCTTTCGAGTGATTGGATTCTTTTTTGCTTCTGCGAAAGGGCTTCGAGTGGAGTCATGGAGGGTGTGGATGCTGAAAGTTGGAGCGTGAAAAGGCCGCCTTTTGAGGGGCGGCCTTCGTTGATCTAAATGTTGGGAGGCTAGAACTTGGGGAGCATGCTTTCGAGGCTTCCCTTGCCGAGGAGTTTCAGGATTTCGTCGGCAAGCTTTTTCGCCATCGCGAGTTCGTCCGCGTATTCGGTTTTCAAGGCGTTTAGCTGTTCCAGGGAGCTGGGGCTGAACTTGTTGGCGATGTCTTCTAGGCTGCCCAGGCTGGAAGCGAGTTCGGGCAGCTTGGCGGACACTTGCTCGACGGTGTCTTCCGGCAGCTTCGACTTTACGGACTCGTACTTTTCCTTGAGGGATTCGAATTGGCTTTTTAGCGCGGCGTTGCTGGACTCGAATTGTTCCTTGAGGGACTTCGTTTCGGCGGCGAGCTGGGCTTGCATTTCTTCCTTTGCCGCGGCGAGCTTGGCGTCGGCGTCTGCCTTGGCTTCAGCTAGTTTCGCATCGGCGTCGGCTTGCATGGCGGCGAGCTTTTGGTCGTTTTTCGACTCGGACGCGGCGACTGCCTCTTGGGCCGCCTTGTCTGCTGCAGCTTGCACGTCGGCTTCGGTTATTTCCTCTTTTTTGGAACAACCGGTGAGGGCTGCGGCGCTGAGAAGAGAGAGGGCTAGGATCTTAGTCGTGGTATTCATAGGTGATGAGTTTGGCTTTGCTTTGGTGAAATGGAAAGGCGTAAAGCGTTTCGCTTACGCGCCATGAGCGATATGCAGGGCAGCTACCCTTGAGGTGGTCCAGGCAGCTTGAAAGTTGAAGCCACCGGTTACGCCGTCGATGTCGAGCACTTCGCCCGCGAAATAGAGATTGGGTACGATGCGGCTTTGCAGGGTCTTGAAGTCGACTTCTTTTAGCGTGACGCCGCCGCAGGTAACGAATTCCTCTTTGTTCATGCTCTTGCCGTTGGCTTGCAGGGAGGTGGACGTGATCGTTTCAACGAGTTGGTTGAGCGCCTTTTTGGATAGTTGAGCCCATTGAGTGTCAGGGGAAATGGATACGAAATCGAGAAGCCGCTCCCAGAATCGCCGCGGAAAGTCGAAGGGGTTGATGCTCACCAAGGCTTTGCGAGCGTTTTGTCGCTTCGCAGTCTCGAGCGATTGGCGAATGGTCTCAGGTTTGCTTCCGCCGAACCAGTTGACCTTGAGCTCGCATTGGTAGTCGAGCTCGCTGAAAACGCGAGCTCCCCAAGCGGATAGTTTCAGGATGCCTGGTCCGCTGAGTCCCCAGTGGGTGAATACGATGGGACCCGCTTGTTGAAGCTTAGCGGGAGGGTAGGAGACTTGGACGCTGGGAAGGGAAAGGCCTTGCAGGTCTTTGAGCAGCGGGTGGTCGATATGGAAAGTGAAGAGGGAAGGCGCGAGGTCGGAAATGCTGTGGCCGAGGCTTGTGGCCAGAGTGTGGCCGGCGTTTTTTTGTCCGCCTCCGGTGGCGATCAAGAAGTGGGTCGCAATTAAGGTTTCGGCGTTGGAAAGCGTGAGCTCGAATCGCTCTTCGCTTTGTCGGCGTACGCTGGATACGCCAGTTCTGAGGTGAAGCTTCACTCCTGCGCTTTGCGCGGCTTGGGTGAGGCAGTCGACGATGGTCTGGGAATCGTCGGTAGTGGGAAACATGCGACCATCGGCTTCGGTCTTAAGGGCTACGCCGCGGGATTGGAACCAGTCGACGGTGTCCTGAGGTTGCCATTGGTGGAACGCTCCGCGGAGTTCCTTGCCTCCACGGGGGTAGTAGCTGACGAGCTCCCGGGGATCGAAACAGCTGTGAGTTACATTGCATCGCCCGCCTCCGGATATGGAGACTTTCGTGAGGGTGCGTCGCGAGGACTCGAAGAGATGCACCTCTGCCTCTGGATCTGCCTCGGCTACGTTGATGGCGGCGAAGTAGCCGGCTGCTCCGGCCCCGGCAATGGCGACGGTCTTTCGTTCAAGGTTTTGCGTGGACGGCATTGGGGGCAGAAGGGAAGCGAGATTTCGCGCAGATACAAGGTTGCTTATGAGCTTGGAAAGGCAGCTGTTCTTGCTGCGGCATCGCCTTGGAGGTCGGGAGACAGGGGAAAGGTGAGTGTGATTTTGGTGCCTTGGTTGGGCTTGCTGGCGACCTCGATCCGTCCGTTTTGCTTTTTGGTGAAGTCGGATACGATCCTCAGGCCCAAGTTGGAGCCTTGTTCGCCGGCTGTGCCGTCTTCGGTATCGTCGAAGCCGAGGTTGAACAGCTGGCCTAGCCGGTTGGGGGCGATTCCGATCCCGTTGTCCTCGATCGTGATTTTCACGGTATTGTCCTCGCCGAGGCGTTGCAGGATCTTTATCTCCCCGCCCTTGCGGGTGAACTTGATGGCGTTGGCTATGAGGTTGCGCAGGATGGTATTCAACATCTTGGGATCCGCTTGGACGGCGAGTCCTTGGCTGCTGTCGGTTGTCAGGCGGATATTCTTGTTGCTGGCGCTGCCGGCGAGCAGGTCGATGTTCGACTCGATCGCGTTTTGCAGATCCAGCCTTTGGATTTTTGGCTCGATGCCTCCGGTTTCGGAGAGGGCCCAATTGAGGAGGTTGTCGAGCAGCTCGAAACTGGCGCGGGAGCCGACGCAAAGAAGGTTGGTGAGCTCCTCTCGCTTTCTAATTTCGATGGGATTTATGGAGTCGAGAAGCTTGCCGATTTCGCTCAAGGCCCCGATGGGGCCTCGCAGATCGTGGGCGATGACCGAAAAGAGCTGGTCGCGAGTAGCCATGGTTTTTTCCAGGTCGGCTCGCAGTTGCTTCTCCGCCTCGAGGTGTTGGAATTCTTGGCGTTGGATGCGATTGAGGTTGAGCGAAAGCGTGATGCCGAAGCAATTGGCGGCGATGTAGGCGATCGGGGTAGAGATGCTCGCGACGAAATTGAGCTGGGGAACGGCAACGAATATCCACAGGATGAGGGAGCCAAGGGTCAGGGTCAGAGCGAGGGCGGCTTGGTAGTGGAAGCGGATGGGCGCCAAGGCGTAGATGGCAAAGATGGCTGCGATGTCCCAGGCGGCGATGGAGATTAGGCCTTCGCGATAGATGGAGTTGGAGATGACCAAGTGGCTTACGATCAGCAGTCCACAAACGAATATGAAGGACTCGTCTTTTTGGGAGTCGTAGGCGCGTCTGATTTTGAGGAGACCGGCGATCGAGGCGACGACTCCGAGGATCCGGGCTCCGAACGCGATTTCGAAGCCGGGAGTATCTTGTGGATTGGGGGCATCGAGAAAGGTGAATATCGCGATGATGATCGTCGACATGCTCAAGATGCGAAGTAGCTGCTTGCGATCGTTTCCGTCGCGTGAGCTGCGGAACTTTCGCTCCAGTTCTGGAGGGCTTAGCTTATGTTGGAACGGTTTCTCCACTGGGGCGTCGCGATTTCTAGGTGAGTCTTGGGTGACAAAAGGTTGGCGGAAGTCACTGAAAGTCAAAGGTGACGGAAAAAGAGGCTCCCATACAAAAAAATCCTGCTCACCACGTCTTGGAGGAGCAGGATTCACGAAAGGTTTAAGAGTGAGGCCGCCTCTTACAGGAGGGCTTGCGCTTGGGCCTTGCTGAGTCGGGGTCCGAATTTCGACACCACCGCGGAGGAGGCTCGGCTGGCGAGAGCTCCTGCTTCTGCGTGGCTGAGGCCGTTGGTGATGCCGTAGAGGAAGGCCCCTGCGAAAAGGTCGCCCGCACCGTTGGTATCGACGGCTTCGGTGGGAACGGGCGCGATCTTAATCTCGTTTTGACCGTCCCAAACGAGCGCTCCGTCGGGGCCGAGGGTGATCACGAACTGTTTAGCAGTTGCTTTCAAGGCTTGGACGGCTGCCGGAACGCTCTCGGTTCCGGTGTAGGTCATGGCTTCCTCCTCGTTGCAGAAGAGCAGGTCGATTCCGGTCCCGATAACGTCCTTCATGGCGTCGCCGAAGTACTTGACCATGGCGGGATCGGAGAAGGTGAGGGCTGTCTTGACGCCGAGGGACTCTGCCTTGGCTTTCGCGGCCTTCATGGCTTCGACTCCATTGGGAGAGGTGACGAGGTAGCCTTCGATGTAGAGGTATTCGGAGTCCGCAAGGGCCGCTTCGTCGATTTGCTCGGTGGAGTAGGTAGCGGTGACACCGAGGAAGGTGTTCATGGTGCGTTCCGCGTCCGGGGTGGTCATGACGAGGCACTTGCCGGTGATGCCTTCGGGGAGGGCGTCGGCGGAGAGGTTGGTGTCGGCGCCGTTGGCCTTCAGGTCGGTGAGGTAGAACTGGCCAAGTTCGTCGTTGGCGACCTTGCAGCTGTAAAAGGTGCGTGCTCCGAACTGGGCGGCGCCGATAATGGAGTTGGCGGCGGAACCGCCGCATTGCTTGTCGGCCGCATCGAGATCGATTGCGGATACCAGGGCGCTCTGGCGGGCTTCGTCGACGAGAGTCATGACTCCCTTTTCGATTTCATTCTTGGAGAAGAAGGCGTCTTCGACTTCCGTGACGATGTCGACGAGGGCGTTTCCCATCCCGTATATGTTGTACTTTTTGGCCATCGGGAAGTGGTTTTGGGGAATCGGGGCGACTTGGCAACGCGATATGTGCCCGCAGGATCTGGCGCCCTCAGCAAAATTGCTTGAGTGTGGAATTGGAGGTTGATGCGGTCGAGAGGGGTCTCCTAGAGTCGCCCCCCATGGCGCAGTTACTCGACGAAATAAAGGGACTCTATGGGATCTACCCGTCCTGGCTCGTCACTGCGTGCCTCGTCGTCGTAGGGCTCGGGCTTGGCTGGGTGGTTTGGAAGTTGGTGCGGGTCGGCATGGTATTGCTGGTTACCGTAGCGCTTCTAGCGATCGTGGTGTTTGCCGGCTGGATGATTTTAGCACCTTAACGCGATGTGGTTTGACCTCCTCTTTCATATCTAATTCTCATGGCAGCCAAAGTGGAAAACAGTAAGGCAAAGAAGTATATTTTCGTGACGGGCGGCGTAGTCTCGTCCCTAGGCAAGGGCTTGACGGCAGCCTCTCTCGGAGCGTTGCTCGAGGAGCGTGGCTGCACGGTGCGTATCCAGAAATTCGACCCGTATTTGAATGTGGATCCGGGGACCATGAACCCGTTCCAGCATGGCGAGGTGTACGTCCTGGACGACGGCGCGGAGACCGACCTCGATCTTGGCCACTACGAGCGCTTCACTTCCGGTAAGCTGAGCCAGTTCAACAACCTGACTTCGGGACAAATCTACGAGTCCGTCATCCAAAAGGAGCGTCGGGGTGAGTATCTAGGAAAGACGGTCCAGGTCATCCCGCACGTGACCAACGAGATCAAGGCTCGCATCCAAGCGGCCAGCGAGGACGTGGACATTCTCATCACGGAAATCGGTGGCACCGTTGGCGATATTGAAGGCTTGCCGTTCTTGGAAGCCATGCGCCAGTTCGCTTTGGAGGCGGGTCGCGACAACGTTCTCTTCATCCACTGCACGCTCTTGCCGTTCCTGGCGGCTGCAGGCGAGCTCAAGACCAAGCCGACGCAGCAGAGCGTGGCCAAGATGCGTGAGATCGGTATCCAGCCGGATATCCTGGTTTGCCGTACCGAACATCCGATAGATGGAGAGCTTCGGGAAAAGATGAGCCTTTTCTGCAACGTGCCGGTAAAGGCCGTTATCGAGGAGATCGACGTGGACGATTCGATCTATGAACTTCCTGTAATGCTCCGTCGCGAGCATCTCGACGATTTGGTTGTGGACTTCCTCAAGCTCGACGCTCCGCAGCCTAAGGAAAGCATATGGACCGATATCGTGCGCCGTATCAAGTCGCCTTCCAAGCGCGTCACCATCGGGGTGGTCGGAAAGTACATCGAATTGCAGGACGCCTACAAGTCGGTCTACGAGTCGATTACCCACGCGGGCATCGCCAACGACTGCGCGGTTAACATCAAGCGCATCGACGCGGAGTCGCTGGAAACTCCCGAAGGCTTGGAAACGCTCAAGAGTTTGCATGGCATCTTGGTTCCCGGTGGCTTTGGCGACCGTGGTACCGAGGGAAAGATCGCTGCGGTCCGTTACGCTCGCGAGAACAACGTTCCTTACTTCGGCCTCTGTCTTGGTCTGCAGATTGCGGTTATCGAGTACGCCCGCAACGTGCTCGGCTTGAAGTCGGCCAATAGCCTCGAATTCGACGAGAAGACCGAGCATCCGGTCATCACCTTGATGGAAGAGCAGAAGCAAGTCGTCGACAAGGGCGGTTCCATGCGTCTTGGCTCCTACGAGTGCAAGGTCAAGAAAGGCACGCATGCCTTCGCCGCCTACGGCCAGGAGATCATTCGTGAACGTCACCGCCATCGCTACGAAGTGAACAACGCTTTTGTCGAGGATCTCGAAAAGGCGGGGTTGGTGGTCAGCGGCGTGAACCCGAAGCGCAATCTCGTGGAAATGGTCGAGTTGAAGGAACACCCTTGGTTCCTCGCGGTACAATCGCATCCGGAATTCCTTTCCAAGCCAAACAAGGCCCACCCGCTTTTCCAGGCCTTCGTGGAAGCGGCCATCAACCGCCACGAAAATCGCTAAGCGGGTCCAGTCTGCAACTGATTACCACTAAACCCTAGTACTGAAGCCAATGAGCTTTCTCATCGACGTGCCGATCCCTTCCATGGGGGCTACTGTCAACGAAATGACCTTGATCGACCTCGAAGTCGAAGCAGGTCAGGAAATCGCAAAGGGCGAGAAGATAGCAGAGTTGGAGAGCGACAAGTCGGTCTTCGACTTCGAAGCTCCGTGCGACGGGGTGGTACGGCAGATCCATTGCCGTGCGGGGGATATCCTCGAAGTTGGCGCGCCCTTCGTTCGTATTGAAACGGAGGATACGTCCGTAGCCCACCTCACGGTGGATGCGGATGCAGCGCCTCAAGCGACTTCGGCAGTGAAAGAGGCGAAGCCTGAGGCGCCGCCCGCTGCTCCGGTGATGCAGGAAGTCGCTTCCGCTCCGCTTGTTGCTCCGGTGACTACCGCACCGCTCGCCAAGGCGAACGGCATTCGCTGGACGCCGCGGGCCAAGAAGTTGGCCTTGGAGCGAGGCTTCGATCCAGAGTCCATGACCGACATCGTAGGTACGGGACCGGGAGGACGCGTGACGGGAGACGATCTGGAAGCCTATGTCCCCGCCAAGGCCACGGTTTCGCAAGCTGCGGCCGTCGCGGTTGGAGATGGCTCCACTCAAACCGCTTGCGTCGCCGGCATCGGATATGCGGTGCCGCAAAACATGCGATCCAACGCGGAAATCCTGAAGCAGTTCCCAGGCAAGACCGAAGAGGAAATCGTCAAGGTTACTGGCATCCAGCAACGGTACGTTATTTCCGAAGGCGAGTCGGCGACCAGCCTTGCGAGCAAGGCGACTCGTCATGCCCTGAAGATGGCCGGCTTGGAGGTTTCGGACATTGACGCTGTGGTGGTGGCTACGCTCTTGCCGGACCACCCGGTGCCGGGCGCAGCCAGCATTCTTGCCAGGGAACTAGGCGTGGAGTCCGCCTTGGCGTTTGACTTGAATGCGGCCTGTTCCGGTTGGCTCTACGCTTTGGAGGTGGGGCGCAGCCTGATCTACGGCGGTACCGCGAAAAACATTTTGGTGGTGACGGCGGAAATCCTTTCGCGAATCACCAACCCTAAGGACCACGAGACGGCATTCCTCTTCGGTGACGGCGCGGGAGCGGCCATTCTGACCAAGGGCGAAGGTGGGCACCGCCTGCATCGTTTGGAGCTCAGCGGTGACGCCCGTTTCACCGACGCGATTTCACGCACCGGTGGTGGCGCCCTCAAGCCGATGCCCTCGCCGGGCGAGGACCTGGATTCCTTTTATCTGAAGATGGATGGAGGAGTCGTTTTCAAGCGTGCCGTTCTGGCCTTCTCGAACATCATCGAGAGCGCGCTCGAGAGGCACGGGCTGAAGCCGGATGACGTTTCTTGGATTGTGCCGCACCAAGCCAACGCCCGTATTCTGAGAGCCGTGAGCAAGCGAGTGGGCATCCCTTACGAGAAATTTGTCGTGACTATCAACAAGTACGGCAACACCTCGGCTGCGTCTGTTTCCATGGCTTTGGGCTGGGCTGCCGAGGAAGAGATTTTCGAAGAAGGCGACAAGATCATCTTCTGCTCGGTCGGCGCCGGATTCACTTTTGCTGGCGGCTTGATGACTTGGTAGTCCGCCAGCAAGGCGCTCATTTTCAAGTTTCCGAAACGAGAAAAGCCCGACTGTTCAGATCGGGCTTTTTTTTTGTTTTCGAGTGCTGCGGCCTTATTTGTTGCCGCTGGTAGCGAGGCTCTTGCAAAGCTTCAGGAGGAACATGTAGCTGCTAACTCCGAGCAAGAGAACGCCGAGGACGATTAGCGCAAGATCGGCACTGCCGGCCAACTGTTCGTTGGGGGCCACCTTCGCCGGCGATTCTTGCGGGTCGACAAGGGGCGTGCCGGTTTGGGATTGTGTTGTGCTTGCTTGGTTCATCTCGGTCCTTCGATTAGCAGCTTCGGGCGAGCCCTTAGACCCGCGGGAAGCTGCTCTGGAAAGGAGCGAATAGAGTGCCAAACTTGCTTGGGGTAGCGTAAGTTGTTGGATATGAGTCGTTACTTTCTTTTTAAGTAGTTTAACGAAGGACTCAGATCTGTCTGTTTTTTTTACACTATGATTTAATTCTTAACACTAGGATCGGATAGGGGAAAAGACGAGGCGTCGCGATCTCCCGTTTTCCGTGGCTTAACGATTCGTGAGCTCATGTTGTAGAATGCTCAGCGCGTGCACGGCGGCCGTTTCGCTTCGCATCACATAAGGGCCGAGCCTGGTGGGAAGAAAGCCATTTTGGGCAGCTTCTTCGTATTCTTCGGGGGTAAAGTCGCCCTCGGGGCCGATCAAGCAAATGGCGGAGCTGGGAAGCTTCTCTTTTCGCGAGGCGAGATGCTGTTTCAGGGGGAGAGCGTGAGGCTCCAGGCTGGCGATGAGCTTCAGTTCGAAGGCGCGACTGAGTTCCATGAAGCTTTGGAAGTCCGTGAGGTCTTCGATTTGCACCAAGTAGGGATTGCCGCTTTGCTTAGCTCCTTCAAGGGCGGCGGTACTCCACTTGGCGTTTTTGGTATCTTGTTTTTTGGCGTCGACCTTTGCCTCGCAGCGCTTCGAGGCCACTGGGAAAATCTGCTGGGCTCCGATTTCCGATGCCTTGCGAATGATACTTTCCATCAGCTTCCCTTTCGGAAGGGCTTGGGCGAGTGCGATACGGTAGGGAGTGGGGGGGGCGAAGCTGATCTCGGTTATCTCGAGCAGCGCTTTGCGCTTGTTTGCATCAAGCAGTCGAGCTTCACACTCGCAGCCGAGTCCGTTGAAGAGGGAAACCGAATCTCCCACGCGGGCTCGATTCGCAGCGACGAGATGGTTCGACTCTTCAGGACCAAGCAGAACTTGGTCGCCCACGTTTTTCGGGGCGTGTTCATGGTAGCTGCGAAAGTCTGGCATGTCGCATAACTAACGATCAGCCTTATCTTGCTGACAAACAGAAAAGGCGCCGCTTTCGCGACGCCTTTCCTAACTTATCAAACTACAAACCAGATTCTAAAAAATTGATTAACTACCTAATTAACTACCTACACAGGGGATAGGCGCGCTCGCTGGCGATTCGTTCAAAAGTTTTGAGAGAAAATTCGAAAAAGTTTTCCGAGGCCGAAGTTGCTGAAAGGAAAGCCTTGCCGGAAACGAAAAGAGGCACCGCTAAGCGGTGCCTCTTTCGACTTATCAAACTACAAACTAGATACAAAATTGAACAAACCCTTAATATGTCCTGCAAAGATAGACGTAGCCGTGGCTGGAACGTTCAAAGATTCTGGCAAGATTTTGGGAGAGTTCTGAAGGTTTTGCATAATCTCCTGTTGGATAGGGGGATAAGGTTTCTTTTTTATTTCTCTCAAGCCCCCTCGTTGTCTGTTTTTCTAGCAAAATCGAAATGCGATGCGCTTCGATTTGAATTAGGCTTGCATCGCGTCGCGCTCATGGCAAAACACCGGTCTTCGTTTTTAAGCCGCATCGGCTTACGCGACGCACTCAAAGGATGCCCAGGTGGCGGAATTGGTAGACGCGGCGGATTCAAAATCCGCTTTCTCCGGAAGTGTGGGTTCGAGTCCCACCCTGGGTACCACATCCTTTGGAAGAGCGGCTTGCGATTGGCGAGCGTCAGACCCGTGATTCCGGGGAACGCCGGTGGGGCGAGAACCCATCGGGTTCGACGAAGCGAAGCGGAGATGGGCAAACCGTAGGTTTGGGGCGAAGCTCCGAGCGCAGCGAGTCAATCCCACCCTGGGTACCACATCCTTTGGAAGAGTGGCTTGCGATTGGCGAGCGTCAGACCCGTGATTCCGGGGAACGCCGGTGGGGCGAGGACCCATCGGGTTCGACGAAGCGGAGGCTTATCAAGCAAATGCTTCCCTTTCTTGCGCGAAGTGATCAAGTTCGTTAGCTTTTCAAAATCGAAGCAAGTGCCCGGACTATGGTAAGCGCAGCAGACAACAGAAAATACACGGAAGCTCAAATCGCGGAGGAGGCAGAGCGCCTGCTCGCAAAACTCATGCACGTGGAGTGCGAGGCCAGCCGATCCTGGAACTTGGAAGCTTGTCGTGAAATCGCTCCGCTCACCTTGGAGATCAACGAGCTGAAGAAGGAGAAAGGGGCCGTGATCTTGGCTCACTCCTACGTTGAACCTGAGATCGTCTACGGGGTCGCAGATTTCGCGGGCGACTCCTACATGCTGAGCTTGAAGGCGAAGGAGTCGGGCGCGAAGAGCATCGTTTTCTCAGGGGTGGTTTTCATGGCTGAGACCGCCAAGATTCTCTCGCCGGATTCCCAGGTGGTGGTTCCGGATAGAGCTTCTGGTTGTTCTCTAGCGGATTCGCTGACTGGAGAGCAGTTGCGGGAACTTAAAAAAGCGTATCCGGACGCCGCGGTGGTTTGCTACATCAACAGCACGGCAGAAGTTAAGGCTGAGTGCGATGTGTGCGTCACCTCCAGCAACGTCTACAAGATCGTGGCCTCCCTGCCGCAGAAGCAGGTCCTCTTCGTGCCGGATCGTTTGATGGCGGAAAATATCCGGGTGGAGATGAAGAAGCTGGGAATCGACAAGGAAATCGTTTCTTCGGACGGCACTTGCATCGTTCACGATAATTTCGATCCCGAAACAATCGCCGAAGCTCGTTCGAAGTTTCCCGGTCTCAAGGTCGTTTCCCATCCGGAATGTACCTTGAATATCACCGAGAAGAGCGACTACGTGGGCAGTACTGGCGGTATGATGCAGTACGTCAAGGCGACGGAAGCTCCTTATTTCATGATGCTTACGGAGTGCGGCCTTGTGGAACGCATCGAAGTAGAGGCTCCGGAAAAGCGTTTCATCTCTGGGTGCAAGCTCTGCCCTTACATGAAGATGAACTCTTTGGAAAAGATTCGTGACGTGTTGGTTGCTCCGAGACCGGAGCAGGTGATCGAATTGGACGAGGATCTTCGCCAAAAAGCGCTTTACTCGATCGACCGGATGTTCGAGATCGCCGAGGGGGCCCCGCATCAACCCGGCAAGGGATGCTAGGGGGCCGGACTCAAACTGCCTGAACGCAAGTGGAAACGATCCGTACAGACTGCCTCGTCATAGGGGCTGGGCTCGCTGGTACTGCCTACGCGCACCATGCGTGTAGCCAAGGATTGTCGGTGACGATGATCTGCGCTGACCAGCTTTCGGCTGGGGCCAACAGCAAGTGGGCCCAAGGGGGCATCATTTATGACACCTCTTACCATCCTGACCAGCTCGAGAAGGATATAATGGTTGCCTCGGCGAATACGGCGAATCCGGAAGCCGTGCGTTGTTTGGTCCGGGAAGGGCAGGCCGCAGTGCAGGACTTGTTGCTCGACCGTTTGGACATCCCTTTCGATCGCAGCGAATCCGGTGACTTGCAGTTCACGCGTGAAGGTGGACATAGCGACAAGCGGATCATCTATGCCAAGGATGTTACGGGACGCGCCATCCTAAACAATTTCCACGAATATGTCCGAGGTATCCAGAATCTCAATATCCTAGAGAACCACGTCGCCATCGATTTGCTGACGCTGTCCCACAATTCCGTGTATTCGATCGACAAGTACAAGCCGATCACCTGCATTGGAGTGTACGCCCTCGATACCTTGAGCGGGGAGGTGAAAGCGATCATCGCCAAGAAGACGATCTTGGCGACGGGTGGGCTCGGACAAGTCTTCAAGAACACGACCAATCAGCCCGGCGTTGTCGGACACGGCGTTGCGATGGCGCGTCGGGTGGGCGCTCGCATCATCGATCTGGAGTACATTCAGTTTCACCCCACTGTGTTCCTCAAAAAGAATTGTCAGCTCTTTTTGGTTTCCGAGGCCGTTCGAGGTGAAGGTGGAGTGTTGGTCAATGGAGATGGCCATGCTTTCATGGACAGTCAGCACCCCATGAAATCATTGGCTCCTCGCGACATCGTGGCCCGGGCTATCCATCGGGAGCTCATCGCGAGCGGGGAGAATTGCGTCTACATCGACCTTTCGAAATTGAAGCCGGATTTCATCCGAGAACGTTTTCCCTCGATACATGAGAGGGCGCTCGCTTGCGGTGTGGATATCAGTAGAGAGCCGATTCCTGTGGCGCCGGCAGCGCATTACACTTGCGGGGGAGTCTACACGGACCTGGCGGGTCGATCCTCCGTCGCGAATCTCAATGCCATCGGCGAAACTGCTTGTACGGGCCTGCACGGGGCGAATCGCTTGGCGAGTACCTCGCTCTTGGAGTGTTTGGTCTCGGCGAAGCTTACGGCTCGAGCGGACGTGGAAGACATACGGAAGGACCAATTTCATCTACCGGAAGTCAAGGAGTGGGTCAGTCCGGAACGCGCTGCGGACGAAGTGTTGATCCAGCAGGACATGCGTCTGATCAAGAATACGATGTGGAACTATGTCGGGCTCATTCGTTCGCCGCGACGCCTCCAGCGGGCGCGTCGAATCCTCGGGCAACTGGATGAGGAGATCAGCAGCTTCTACGCAGGGGCACGCTTGACGCGATCCTTGGTGGAGCTGCGCAACGCAGTGAAGGCGGCCCTGCTCGTCGTCCACGCGGCGAGCCTGAATCCTGAAAGCAAGGGAAGCCACTACATCGCCGCGGAAGACGAGGAAATTGACGGTCCTGCTGAGGCTTACGACGAGGGAAAGTAGCGATTAAGTCTGTGTTCGTTTGCAGTCCTCGCGCCCTTGCTCTCGTAGTGAGGGGCGGTAGAGATTTATCCAGCGATTATCCATGGCTACATTAAACGTAAAAGACATTCTCGAACAGTTGAACTGGCGCTACGCCACCAAGGAATTTGATGCTTCCCGAAAGATTCCCGCCGAGACGATTGAGGCGCTGGAGGAGGCTCTTGTGCTGACGCCTTCTTCTTTTGGGCTCCAGCCTTGGAAGTTCTTCGTGGTCGAGACGCAATCGGTCAAGGACCAGTTTCCTGCCGTTTCCTGGAACCAGCAGCAGCCGAAGGACTGCTCTCACCTAGTGGTGCTCGCTTCTCGAGTGGGCTATGAAAGGGATGACGTTGGCGCGTTCATTTCCCGCATGGCGGAAGTGCGCAAGGTCTCCGAGGAAAGCCTTTCTGGCTACGAAAGCTTTGCGGGAGGGTTCGTGGACCAAGCGAACGAGCAGGGGTGGATCGACGTGTGGGCTCAAAAGCAGGTATACATTGCTCTAGGCCAATTGATGTTCGCTGCTGCCGCCCTTGGTATCGACGCATGCCCAATGGAGGGGATCGATCCCAAGGCTTACGACAAGATTCTGGGTATCGAGGGCTCGGGCTACTCGACGGTGGTCGCTTGCCCGCTCGGCTATCGCTCGGCCCAGGACAAGTATGCCACCACGCAGAAGGTGCGCTTCGCTAAGTCGGACCTGATCCAACGCGTCTAAGTTAGCATTTGAGAGCCGGCCTTCCTTTGGCCGGCTCGTTTGCGGTTCCGGAGCGTGGAGGAGCGTGAGCTCGGGCGGTTCAGATCTGGGACTTTTTGAGCTTTGGCATAGGGGAGGGAAGCGATTCTGTTGACTCTGGAGACGGGCTATGGCTGCTTCGTCGGCGAAATAGACACCATGATCCGCATCAACGAAAACTACCTGAAGCTCAAGGCTTCCTACCTTTTCTCCGACATCGCCAAGCGCGTGTCTGCATACCAGGAAGCGAATCCTGAAAAACCTATTATCCGCCTCGGAATCGGGGACGTTACCGAGCCCCTCCCTCAGGCTTGCCAAAAGGCTTTCCATGCGGCGATCGACGACCAAGGAACCCGCGAAGCGTTCCATGGCTACGGTCCGGAGCAAGGTTACGCCTTCCTGCGTGAAGCGATTGCCAAGAACGATTTCCAGGCGCGTGGAGCCAACGTTGACGCGAGCGAGGTCTTCGTGAGCGACGGCGCCAAGTGTGACAGCGGCAACATCCAGGAGATATTTGGCGACGACATCAAGATTGCCGTCCCGGACCCCGTCTACCCGGTCTACGTCGACACCAACGTGATGGCGGGTCGTACAGGCAAGAACGTGGATGGTCGCTATCAAGGGTTCGTGTATCTCGACTCGACTCCAGAGAATGGATACGTTCCTTCGGTTCCGGAGGAAAAGGTCGACTTGATTTACCTCTGTTTCCCCAACAACCCGACCGGCGCGACTGCTACTAAGGAGCAGCTCAAGGCATGGGTTGACTACGCTAAGGAGTGCGGAGCGATTATTCTCTTTGACGCTGCCTATGTGGCTTTCATTCGCGACGAGTCCTTGCCGCAAAGCATCTACGAAATCGAAGGCGCTCGCGATGTAGCGATCGAGTTTCGCAGTTTCTCCAAAAATGCAGGATTCACGGGAACGCGTTGCGCCTACACGGTGATACCGAAGAACCTTAAGGCACAAGATGCCGCGGGCAACGAGCACAGCGTTCACGCTCTTTGGAACCGCCGCCATTGCACCAAGTTTAACGGCGTTTCCTACCCGGTGCAAAAGGCTGCGGAGGCCGTCTACTCCGAAGAAGGCGCGGCGGAAGTGAAGGCTTTGACCGACTTCTACCTTGAGAACGCCAAGATCGTGAAGGCGGCGATGCAAGACCTCGGCTTCGATTGTATCGGTGGGGAGGACTCCCCTTACATTTGGATCAATGCGAAGCGTCCCTCGTGGGAATTCTTCGATCTGTTGCTGAATGAAGCAGGCGTTGTTTGTACGCCAGGCGCTGGGTTCGGAACTTGTGGCGAAGGCCATATCCGCATCAGCGCGTTCAATTCCCGCGAAAAGATCGTGGAGGCAATGGCTCGCATCAAGAAGGCCTTGGCGTAGAGGGCTGCTCGAATCTTTGTAATCAGCCCGTTCCCGCTTTAACGGGAGCGGGCTTTTTCGTGCTCTCGCATGGGCGCTTGGCGTCTCGAGTATGTCGTTGCAGTGGGCGTGGCGCGGATGGTAGTCTGGTTTCGCCCTTTGGAACCC
The DNA here is from genome assembly GCF_014803405.1 of Pelagicoccus enzymogenes. Lineage (NCBI taxonomy): Bacteria > Pseudomonadati > Verrucomicrobiota > Opitutia > Puniceicoccales > Pelagicoccaceae > Pelagicoccus > Pelagicoccus enzymogenes. The sequence continues at coordinate 287,573 of NZ_JACYFG010000061.1, read as the reverse complement.
AGACTTTGCTATGATTACCCCGCGGCTATTATCTGCAGTGCTGCCAGTTTTCCTGGTTTCGTGCTCTTCGGTTATCTACAACCGTGACTTCGATCCGGCTTTTGAGGCTACGCGGTACGAAACCTTTGCTCTTTTGCCGATACCCCACCCGGAAACGGACCAAGTCGCCTGGGACATATTGGGTCGGGATGACTTCTCTCTGGCTGTCCTCCGCGGCGCATTCGAGTCGAAGGGGTATCGATTTGTGGACGAGGGCTCGGCTGATTTTTTTGTGGGAGTCCGGGCGGCGACGGGCAGGGCGGGGCTCCCGCAAGGCAACGCTTCGGAGGGGCTTGGCTTCTCGTACAGTCGACTCGCGAAGAGCATGGGGGATCCGTTTCCTGGATACGAAGCTCCGCCGGACGAGAAATATGACGACAGCAGGTCCTCCGAGGCATGGGAGAATCAGCGGGTGCCTGGATTCTACGTCATTGTAGAGGCTTTCGATGCCGATACGCGCGAGCGGGTGTGGTCGGGATGGGCTAGGGCGCAGACTGGAATTGCCTACTCAAGTGACGAGAAGCGGGCTGCGGTTCTGGCCAATGTCGTTCGGGCTTTTGGGAACTGAAGCTTTGAGCGGATTTCGTTCAAGCTGTCGCCGCATCTAGCCCAATGGCGGCGAGGCCCTCGGGGGTGATGATGCGGCCTTGGGCGGTGCGTTGCACCAGTCCACTTTGGATGAGGTAGGGCTCGTGGACTTCTTCGAGCGTGTGGCTCTCTTCTCCGACCGCTACGGCGAGGGTGGCGAGGCCGACGGGGCGGCTTTTGTAGGTCGTAGCCATGACGCGGAGGATGCGCTTGTCCATCTCGTCGAGTCCGCGGGCGTCGATCTCTAGGAGCTCGAGCGCGGCTTGGGCGCTGGCTTTGGTGATGGTGCCGTTGCCTTTTTCCTCGGCGTAGTCGCGCACGAAGTTGACGAGGTTGTTGGCGATGCGAGGAGTGCCGCGGGCGCGTCGGGCGATCTCAAGTCCACCGTCTCGCTCGACGGGTACCTTCAGGAGGTGGCAGGTGCGGGTGACGATTTTGAGAAGGTCCTCGGGGCCGTAGTAGTCGAGGCGGGTTTGCAGGGTGAAGCGAGAGCGTAGCGGAGCGGTGAGCAAGCCGTTGCGGGTTGTGGCGCCGACGAGGGTGAAGCGGGGGATGTTTAGGCGGACAGAGCGGGCGTTGGGCCCTTGGTCGATCATGATGTCGATGCAGTAGTCCTCCATGGCCGAGTAGAGGTACTCTTCGACAGTCTTGGGAATGCGGTGGATCTCGTCGATAAAGAGGATGTCGCCTTCTTCGAGGTTCGTCAGCATGCCGGCGAGGTCGCCGGCTTTTTCCACGACAGGGCCCGAGGTGATGCGCACGTTGCGGCCCATCTCGGCGCCGAGGATGAAGGAGAGGGAGGTTTTGCCCAGGCCGGGAGGGCCGGAGAGGAGGATGTGGTTGAGGGCTTCGCCGCGTTTCTTGGCGGCGCCAGCCATGATCTTCAGGCGTTCGACGGTTTTCTTCTGGCCCACGAACTCGTCGAAGGAGGGCGGGCGGAGCAGGGACTCGGTCTGGGTATTGAGTTGGTTGGAAAGGGCGCTGGCAAAGTAGTCGACGCCGGTATCGGTGGGTTCGGGCATTGGGAAGTCTTGATGTGTAGAGAATGAAGCGACGCTCCGGGAACACGGTGACGAGACGGTGTGAAAAGTGAAGAGCGATTTGCTCGGCGCATGAAAAAGCCCTGCAGCATGTGAGCTGCAGGGCTGAGTGTTAAAAGTTTGGCCGGTCCCTTATTTCTTGGAGGCTTCGCTTTCTTCGCGAGCGCGACGTCCGATCTCTCGAGCATCTGCATCGCCATTGGGATTGCTTCCTTCGCGGCGAGGGCGACGGGGGCGACGGCGACGACGTTGTCCGCCACCTTCCCCGCCTTCGCGGTTCTGGCGTTCGCCACGCTCTCCGCCTTCGCCGTCTTGGCGTGGCTTGCGGTTGCGTGGGCGGCGGCGACGGCGTTGTCCGCCCTCTCCACCTTCGCCATCTTGGCGATTGTTTGGTCCGCGGCGTCCGCGACCGCCGCGCTGGCGATTGCCGCCGCGGTTGCTGCGTTCTTGCTCCTTCTTTTCCTCTTCCTTGTCGCCGCCGGTGAAAAACGAGACGATTTTGGAGAGGAGGCCCTTTTTCTTGGCGGGTGCCTTCGGGCTGGAGTCTGCCGCGGAGCGTGGCTTGCGCTCGCGTTTGCTGTTGGAGCGTCCGTCGCGGGAGGGGCGGAACTCGTCCACCTTGACTTCGCGAGTTGCGTTGGAAGCGGGCTTGACGTTTCCGAATCGTTCGGGACGGTCGCTCTCTTCCGTGGCTGGCGCTTCTGCTGAAGCGGCGGCTTGCTCCGTGTCTTTTTTCGGGGAGCGTTCGCGAGGCTTTCGTTCGCGACGTTCTCCGCGCGAGCGATCGTTGCGGCGAGGGCGGCGTTCGCCGGACTCTTCGCGTGGTTCGCTCGGGGCTGGTCTCTTGTCGATCAGTTCCTCCGGCGCGGTGGCGCGGATGGGGAGGTCGTCCATTTCGATCTCCTCTTCTTCTTCGAAGCTACTGACAGAGCTGAGGTCTTTGACGTTAGGTCCGGTCTCGCCGGCCTTCTTTTTGCGGGTGCCGTATCGCAACGGCTTGTTGTCCGACGTAGGAGCAGCGGCGGGCTTCATCGCATCAACGATATGGAGTTCGTCTGCGAATTCCGCGACGGCATCGTTGGTAGCCTCCGGCTGCTTGGACGGAGTGTTGTTTTCTTCTGTTTGTGACATGTTGTTACTCATTGGTCAGTCGGGATTTAGTCATCGACTGAGCGTGCGACTCGCAGTGAGAGTTGCGGTGGACCGGGCGAGTCGTCGGCTGGGGTCCTGTTTATACCGCGGGAGAGGTACTTTACTATTGATTTGAAAAGTTCAAACTTAAACGCCTTGGGCCTTGCGTGGGGGGAGGAGCTCGGGCTAGCTAGCGGAACTTATGGATAAGCTTCAGCGGATTTTCGAAATGCAAGAAGAGCTCAACGCGCGTATCGGCGTGAACCTCAAGGACATCGACGAGGAGGAGCAGGCGAAGTGGGTGCTCAACTACTCTCGGGCGATGCAGCAGGAGATGGCTGAGCTTATCGACTCGGTGCCTTGGAAGTGGTGGGCGAAATACCAGACTTTTGACAAGCAGAACGCTCGCGTGGAGGTGATCGACCTCTTTCATTTCTTGATCTCGATGGCTCAGACGCTGGGGATGTCGGCGGACGACGTCTACGAGGCCTATGTGGCCAAGAACAAGGTAAACCACCAGCGTCAGGAGAGCGGCTACGCGAGCAAGGACGAGTCCGACTCGCGCCATATCTAGCGGATTTTTAGTCGGGTGATTACGTCTTGTGAAGTGTCTTGGGGGCGAGGTCCGGAACTCTGGGGAGCGGAGCGCTGACCAAGGGGATCGTTGTATGCCTTGGAGAGTAGCTAGAGTTTTCGTTGTTGCCTTAGCGGGAGCGCTTGCTTGGGGAGCGGCGTTTGCCCAGGACGAAGCGGCCGTCCCAGTGAGTAGGGAAGTTCCCCTCACGCAAGCGGTCGAGGAGGTGGAGCTCCGAAACCTGAGCGACACGTATTGGCTCAAGGGCAGTGCTCATCGGGCCTTGGCGGCGGGATTGTACGATTTGAGCTATGCCCTTGCGGTGAAGGCCAAGGCTTTGGAAGAAAAGGGGGCTGTTGATTTCGCGAACGAGCTGGTGATCGTGGACTCTCTTTTGGCGCGAACGCAATGGGTGGAGGCGCGTTCGCGTTTGGCTGAGCTGGCGTCTCGCGAGCGTTACCCTAAGCAGCGGGTGGACCTGAGGGAAGCGATGATCGCCTACGCCGAAGGTGACACCGAAGCGGCGGCTGAGAGCTTGTCGACTATCGTGCCTTCAAGCTTGGGAGTGGGCGATGCGGCGTGGTTTTGGTTCCTGCGAGGCTGGGTGACGCTTTTGGAAGGGGGCAGGGAGGATGCGGCGGAATTGTTCGAGTCGGCCCAGAACGTAGCGGCGGGCGCGTCGCCGGCGCTGGGCGCCCAGATCGGTTACCTCGTGTTCCGGAGCATGCTGGAGTCGCGCACCGCTTCGGCTCAGACCATACCCCAGTTGCAGAACGCCATGCTGGAGAATCAGGGCAGGGAGGTTCGTTTCCTTTACGCGCAGCAGTTGGCGGTTCTCTTGTACGACTCTGGGGATCGCGACGCGGCGATCGAGCTGATCGGGGAGAACCTTGCGGCCATTCCTGCGGGCATGGCTCGCGAGCGAGCCCAGTTTCGCTTGCTGGCGGTAATGGCGGCGGGCCTGGGCAGGGTTGAGGGGCGCCAGGCTATGAGCGATTTGATCGCTGCGAACGAGTTTCCGGATTTGATGAGTATCGCTTTGCAGCAAGCTTACAGCCAGGCGCGCTTGGAGGATGGCGTAGGGGGCAGCGAGATCCGGGCGATCCTGGATCGACTGATCGCTCGGGAGCGGGAGCATGCCTTGCTCGACCAAGCTTTGTACTATCGAGCTGTGTTCCGCTTTCTTGACGAGGAGTACCTGGGCGCGGAAGACGATGCGGCGGAGTTGCAGCGGAGGTTTCCGAGTTCTCCCTATCGTCGCGGTATGCTGGCCTTGCAGGCATCCTCCGCGTGGAACCGCTACCAGTACCGAAAGGCGGCCAATCGGCTCCAGCAGATGAGGACGGAATTCATCGATCTGCAGCGGGACTACCGATTGTCAGCCCTGATCGCCGATTGTTACCTGCGTGCGGGCTTGCAGTCGAACACGCGGGAGGACTTCCGCAATGCCGCCGAGGCGTATTCGACGGCCTTGACCAACGTGGCAACGGTGTCGCAGGGCGGTCCTTTGTTTTTTCAGCTGGTCTATTCTCGCTTGCGGGCGGGGCAGCTCGACTTGGCTTTGGAGGCGATCGACAGCGCTAGGTTGCGCGCCCTTGCTGGTTCGGAAATGGTTTGGCGAGTGCAGTGGATGGCGCTGAGGGAGATGCGTCGCGTCAACAGGGTGGCCGAAGCTTACGAGCGGGCCCAGCGGGCAGTGCTTGGCGAGTCTGAGGACCCGCTGCTGAAACTGCGTTTGCTGTGGTTGACGGCTCGCTTGTCAGCGGTCGCGGGAGACCCGGAGTACACGATCGATTGGGTGAACGAGATAGAGGCCTACGTGGCGAGCGAGGCCATGGCGGGAGCGGATCAGGACTTGTTGAACAAGGTTCTCGCGAGCAGCCTGCTCTCCCTGTCCGAATCGCACTTTGCCTTGGAGGAGCCGGAGGAGGCGGTGGCTTTGCTGGAGCGCTTGCGCAGGGATTACGCTGGCTACGAATCGGCGTTGCTTTCCTACATATCCCAGGCTCGCTACCTTTCAAACGTGAACCGTACGGTTGAGGCTCAGCAGTTGCTGGTGTCGCTGGCGGATGAGTATCCGCAGCATCGTCTGGCGCCGGTCGCTCTTTTCGAAGCCGCCCTGAATGCGGAGCAACGGGGGCAGGATACTTATCTGGACGAAGCGACTAAGCTGTTGCAGCGTATCGCGAGCGACTACCCGGAGTCGGACATCGTTTACCAGGCTCGCTTGATGCAGGCGGACCTTTTGCGTCGCCTGAACAAGTTTGGTTCGGCTGAGCAGATCTACTACTTGCTGGAAAACGAGTATGCGGACCATCGCTACCGATACCTTGCTCAGATGTCCATGGCTGACACGCTGCTCGCGCAGGCGGAGGAGGACCCGCGAAAGTTTGATGGGGCGGTTTCGCGTTTGGAGCTCTTGATGGATTTGCCGGAGGCTCCTTTGGACCTGCGGGTGGAAGCGGGGTACAAGCTAGGCCAAGCATGGCGGTCTCGCGGCGAAGCCCTGAAGGCGAAGCAGCTGTTTTGGCTGATCTACGACCAGATGCTGGTGGAAGCGTTGGGCATCAGGAAGCTGGGCAACAAGGGCCGGTACTGGGTTTCACGTTGCTTGTTCGGTTTGGCCGAGTTGGCCAAGGAAGAAGGGAAGGTAGACGAGGCTAACTCGTTTTATCTGAAGGTAATCGAACACCGCCTAAATGGGGTGGATCTGGCTCGAGCTCGTCTGGAAATCCTGGAGGCGGAGCGTCCGGTCCCTCTCCCGAATTAGATTGCTATGGAGTAGGGATTGGCCCGTTTTTTGGGGGAATATTGATATCGTTTCTTAGATGGAGTCGTTGCAGATAGAGTTGTTCGATACCTTCAGGCAGGGGGGGCTGGTTATGTGGCCTTTGTTTGCCTTGAGCCTAGTTGCCTTGGTCGTGTTCGTTGAGCGGCTGTTGTTTTTGCATCGAAACCAGATCCGCTCGAAGGAGTTTCTTTCGGGAATCGAGAATTCGTTGAGCAAGGGGCGTTTGATCGAGGCATTGACGATTTGCCAGGACACGCCGGGGCCGGCGGCTTCGATGGTGAAGGCTGGCTTGATGAGTTTTCGCGAGAGCAATGCGGAGATTCGCGAGGTGGTGAGAGAGGCTGCGGTGGTGGAGTTGGCTCCAGTGAAGCGCCGCGTGGGAGCGTTGTACGCGGTGGCGCAGGTGGCTCCCATCTTTGGCTTGTTGGGTACTGTGATCGGTATGATCGACAGTTTCATGCAGTACGAGCGGCAGGGCGTCTACGTGCATGCGGGGCACTTGGTGGGCGGCGGCTGGCAAGCCTTGATCAGCACGGCGACTGGCCTGGCCCTGGCGGCGGTCGCGATAATGGCCCATCATTTCCTGGTCGGACGTATTCGTACGGTCGTGCTGGAAATGGAATGGCTGGCCCAGGAGCTGGTTGTTATTTTCACCCGAGTCAAGAACGGACCGGATCCGGAGGATACGGATGCTTTCGAGGAGCGAGCAAAAGATGTTGAAGCTGGAAGCGGAACTGCCGAAGCGAGCTAAGCTGAGCTTTTGGCCTTTTCTCGATCTCTGCGTGATCGGGATGTTCTTCGTGCTCTTTAGCTCGAAGTTCGTGATGACGCCGGGAATTACCTTAGCTTTGCCTGAGGTGGAATCGTCCCAAGTCGCGATTTCTCCGGTCTATGAGGTGATTGCGGTCACTGAAGTGAAGGGGGAGGAAATGATCTTTTTCAAGGACAGCAAGTTCGACCTCGAGTCTCTCGAGAAGCATTTTGACCGTAGGGGTGCCCCGCAGGAAGGGGCTACTCTGTTGGTGAAAGCGGATGTCGCGGTGTCGATGCGGACGCTGAGCTTGCTGAGCGAATTGGCGATCAAGGCGGGTTATTCCAAGGTGCAGCTCGCAACGGAAGAGCGTCGGTCCCTGGGCGGAGCGTTTGGGGGAGGGCGATGAGGGAAAGGCGGACCTTTGGCCGCACCTTGCGTTGGACTTGGGCTTTGGCGGCGACGGTGTTGTTTCATGTTTCCTTGTACTGGGGGGTCGCCTTGACGCGGGACAGCGGCCAGAAGCTGCGCACGCGAGAGCGTCAGCATGTGGAGATCCAGTACTTGGATTCGCGCTCGACGGAGCAATCGGAGGTTTTGGCTCAGCGGATGAGTTTGTTCGACCCGCGTCCTTTGTTGCTGCCCACGCGGTGGAACAGCGCCAATGCGGTCAGCATGTCGGAGTTTTGGCAGGAGGAGTCGGAGATTTTTCCGGAGTTCACGCCAATGTTCGAATTGGAGGACGGCAACTATATCGACGATTTCGGGAACGTGCCTGCAAACTACGAGCAGCTGTCCATGGCTCAGGTCGATTTCGGATTCCACCCGTTCAGGGAATTGGGGCGGAACTTTGCTGAACGGAATTATCAGGAGGAGCGCGGAATGTCGATGGCGGTCCTCAGTCCGTCCAGCGGACGCGAGTTGAAGCGCATCTATATATATAATGATCGCGTACAGGCCCTAGATGCGCAGTGGCCGGACCGTCGCCCAGCCACGTTGCTCGCCACCGTGGAGGGCAGCTTCCAAGTGGGTGGACTGTCGGTGGTGCAGAGTTCCGGCTTCGATGAAGCGGACCGCGAAATTGGCTCGATCGCCTACGCTCATTTTCCCAAGTTGGGCCTTCTGGAAGATGGGGTTTACCTGCTGGAAATGGTGCCGTGAAATGCGGCCGAATTTTATTGATATTGTAGTTGACGGGCAAAATTGGCCTGCGCATGTTCTCACTTCTTTTTTTCAGATCCACTTCTCGGAGTGCCCTTGTAGCTCAGTCGGTAGAGCGCGTCCTTGGTAAGGACGAGGTCGGCGGTTCAAATCCGCTCGAGGGCTCCACTACGCGAACGATCGGTTTCATCGATGGGTCGAAATTTTCAACAGAAACCAATTTCAACACACCTAACTCATAAACAAAAATGGCTAAAGGAACCTTCGAAAGAACGAAACCACACGTAAATGTCGGCACGATCGGTCACGTTGACCACGGCAAAACTACGCTGACTACTTCTATCTTGTCAGTACAGGCCGGTAAGGGCCTCGCTGAAATCAAGAGCTACTCCGACATCGCAAAGGGTGGTACAGTTCGTGACGAGACTAAGGTTGTAACGATCTCCGTTGCTCACGTTGAGTACGAGTCCGACAAGCGTCACTACGCTCACGTTGACTGCCCAGGTCACGCTGACTTCGTCAAGAACATGATCACTGGTGCCGCTCAGATGGACGGCGCGATCCTCGTATGTTCCGCTTCTGATGGTCCTATGCCGCAGACTCGCGAGCACATCCTTCTCGCTCGTCAGGTTGGTGTACCTAAGATCGTTGTATTCCTCAACAAGTGCGACCTCATCGACGACGAAGAGCTTCTCGAGCTCGTCGAAATGGAAGTTCGCGAACTTCTCGACAAGTACGACTTCGACGGCGACGGCACGACTGTTGTTCGCGGTTCCGCTCTCCAAGCTCTCGAAGGCACTGACTTCGGTAAGGCTTGTATCCAAGAGCTCATGGACGCAATCGACAACGACATCCCAGAGCCAGAGCGTGAAGTTGATAAGCCATTCCTCATGTCCGTAGAGGACGTTTTCTCGATCACTGGTCGTGGTACCGTTGCTACTGGCCGTATCGAGCGTGGTGTGATCAAGGTAGGCGAAGAAATCGAAATCGTCGGTCTCAAGGACACTCAGAAGTCCACGGTTACTGGTGTTGAAATGTTCCGCAAGATGCTCGACCAAGGTCAAGCTGGCGACAATGTTGGTATCCTTCTTCGCGGTATTGACAAGGACGCTATCGAGCGTGGTCAAGTTCTCGCGAAGCCAGGTTCCATCACTCCTCACACCAAGGGTAAGGCTGAAATCTACGTTCTCTCCAAGGACGAAGGTGGCCGACACACTCCATTCTTCGATGGTTACCGTCCGCAGTTCTACTTCCGTACGACTGACGTAACAGGTGTTTGCAAGCTTCCAGAAGGTGTTGAAATGGTTATGCCAGGCGACAACATCTCTATCGAAGTTGACCTCACCAAGCCGATCGCGATGGAAGCAGGTCAGCGTTTCGCTATCCGTGAAGGTGGCCGCACTATCGGTGCTGGTCGTATCACTGCGATCATCGAGTAAGCTTTGGCTTAAGTTTTTATCTTTTGCCGGAGCCCATCCCCTGGGTTCCGGCGATTGTTTTTAGTTTTTTTTGGCATAGGGTAGTGGCTCAATTGGTAGAGCATCGGTCTCCAAAACCGAGGGTTGGGGGTTCGAGTCCCTCCTGCCCTGCCATCTTTTTAATCAAATGAAAAATCCGTTCCGCAGTATTCGCATATTCACAGGTGAGACGATCACGGAGCTCAAGAAGGCAAGCTGGCCTTCGTTTTCCGAGCTGCGCGAATCGACCTTTGTCGTACTTATTGCGATCGCAATCATGGGACTCTTCGTCGCGGTTGCGGATTTCTCTATAGCGAACGTCGTGAATCTCTTCACGAGCTGGATGCGCTAGTTCATCAAACTCGTCCCCACTGAAAAGATCCCATGTCTGAAACCAGCGCAAAAACCGGCGCCGCTTGGTACGTTATCCAAACTCTCTCCAACCAGGAGGGGAAGGTTAAGCGGTACCTGGACAAGTTCATCAAGGAAGACGAGATGGAGGAGTTCGTATTCGAAGTCCTCGTGCCGACCGAGACCGTTACGGAAGTAAAGAACGGAAAGAAGTCTCAGATCGTGCGCAAATTCTATCCAGGCTACGCTTTCATTCACATGCGTCTCTACGACGAGAATGGAAAGCTGCTCAACAAGCCTTGGTACTTCGTCCGCGAAACGGCGGGCGTTATCAATTTCGTAGGCGGAGACCGTCCAACGCCTCTCAAGAAAGCTGAGATCGACACGATCCTCAGCCAAGTGGAAGCCGCCACGGGCAAAGAAACACCAAAGGTACAGTTCGAGATCGGAGAAGAGGTCAAAATTACGGATGGCCCGTTCCTCAATCTCAATGGCCGCATCGACGAGATCGACCCGGAAAAGGGCAAGCTCAAGGTGTCGGTATCTATCTTTGGACGATTCACTCCAGTCGAGCTGGAGTATTGGCAAGTCGAACGCTTAACAAGCTAAACAAATGGCAAAGAAAGTCACAGGAACCATTCGCCTACAACTCCCTGCCGGCGGCGCCAATCCAGCGCCTCCAGTTGGTCCAGCCCTCGGTGCGGCTGGGGTCAACATCATGGCCTTCTGTAAGGAGTACAACGCGAAGACACAAGACAAGGCGGGTCTCATCCTTCCAGTCGTAATCACTGTCTATCAAGACAAGTCTTTCACCTTCATCCTGAAGTCCCCACCAGCTGCTGTCCTCCTCAAAAAGGCGGCCGGCTTGGCGAAGGGCTCTGGCGTGCCGAACCGCGACAAGGTTGGCAAGGTAACGAAGGCTCAGATTCTCGAGATCGTCGAAATGAAAAAGGCCGATCTCAACGCTTCGGATCCAGAAGCAGCGTCTCGTATTATCGAAGGTACGGCTCGCTCCATGGGTATCGAAGTAGAGGGCTAAATAATAAAATAACCTCAACGCGGGAGCCTAACGGCGTTCGCACCGCAAGGAGTACTAAATGGTAAAACTATCCAAAAAGTTTCGTGCAGCTGCAGAGGCCGCCGATCTTGGTAAAGAATACACGATTGCAGAAGCAGTCGACGCGCTCGCGAAGTTGCCCAAGGCAAAGTTCGATGAGACGATCGAAGTTTCCCTCAAGCTTGGAGTTGATCCTCGCAAGGGCGACGAAATGGTGCGTGGCACAGTAATGCTTCCGCACGGTAGCGGTAAGACTGTCCGCGTTCTCGCGTTCACCGCCGATGCTGAAGCGGCCAAAGCCGCTGGCGCCACAGAAGCAGGTCTCGAAGACATGATTGCCAAGGTTCAAGGCGGCTGGTTCGACTTCGACGTAGCTGTCGCGACTCCTGACGCGATGAAGGACGTACGTAAGATCGCTCGCGTTCTTGGACCGAAAGGTCTCATGCCGAATCCAAAGGCTGGCACTGTTTCCGACGATATCGCCAAAGCGATTCAGGAAGTAATGGCGGGTCGCGTTGAGTACAAGGTAGACAAGAACGCCTCCCTGGGCGTTGGCGTTGGCAAGCGTTCCTTCGGTACCGAAGAAGTCGTTGGTAACCTCACTGCAATCATGGAAGCGATCGGCAAGGCACGTCCTGCTGCTTTCAAGGGTCGCTACATCAAGAGCGCGTACATCTCCGCAACCCAGACTCCGAGCATCAAGCTCGCGAGCTCCGAGTACGCCAAGTACTAAAAACAGGAGGTTCAAATACCATGAGACCAGAAAAACAATTTCTCGTTGATGAAATCAACACTCACCTCGACAAGTCTGACTACCTGTTCCTCGCCGACTACGAGCGTTCCACGGTAATCGACATTGCTGAGCTCCGCGCTGAGCTGATCAAGGAAGAGGCAGAGTTCCACGTCGTAAAGAACAACATCCTCAAGGTTGCCGCTCGCGAACGCGGTTATCCGGAAATCGACGAACACCTCAACGGCCAGAATGCCATCGTTATCGGTGGCACCAATCCATCCGGTGTTGCCAAGGTCCTCACCAAGTTCTTCGACAAGAAGGACAAGATGGACGTTAAGGTGGGCATTCTCAGCTCCCAGCGTTTGGAGAAGGACGAGGTCGTGGCGCTATCAAAGTTGCCGAACATCGACGCGATGCGCGCTCAGCTCCTTGGATTGCTCAGCCAGCCTGCACAGAGCTTGGTATTCGTCCTCAATGGCGTGCCAACCGCGATGCTCAACGTACTTCAGGCCAAGGCCGACAAGGGCGAGTAGCCCTTTATTCAACCAACACATTTTCGAGGGCTTGGATGCCTTCGTCTTACAAAACCATAACACAAAGATACAGGCTAGGGCGACACGTCGTCTTAAAAGAGGAAGCCCTTTCCGAACTAGCCGATCAACACGAAGATGGCAGACATCACTAAAGAAGACGTAATCGAATGGCTCAGCGGCCAAACCGTACTCGACATCGCAGGTCTCGTTAAGGACCTCGAAGAAAAGTGGGGCGTTTCCGCTGCTGCTCCTGTAGCCGTTGCCGCAGCACCTGCTGGTGGCGAAGCTGCTGCTCCTGCTGAGGAAAAGACTGAGTTCGACGTAATCCTCGCCGCTGCTGGCGACAAGAAGATCAATGTGATCAAGGAAGTACGTGGAATCACAGGTCTCGGACTCAAGGAAGCAAAGGACCTCGTTGAAGGCGCGCCAAAGCCTGTTAAGGAAGGCGTTTCCAAGGAGGAAGCAGAAGAAGTCAAGTCCAAGCTCGAAGCTGCTGGCGCTAAGGTCGAAGTTAAGTAAGCCTTGTTGCACGCTGCTTTACACAGCTTTTTCTTTAAGACAGGCGCGTCTGATCGCGCCTGTCTTTCCTGCGTTTATTAGCCGGGGAGTAATCTAGTTCCTTTCACCCCGTTTTCATCAAGCCGACTCACCACATTTTCGCCCACATCTAGCACAGATTCACATGGCAGACCGTATCAACTTCGGAAAACTTAAGGACGTAATCACGCCGCCCAATCTGATCGAGATTCAGATCAATTCCTATCTCGACTTCCTGCAAAAGGACACCCCGATCTCGGAGCGTAAAAACGACGGATTGGAAGCCGTCTTCCGGGAAGTTTTCCCCATCGAGAGCTACGACGGACGCCTTGTGCTCGAGTTCGTATCCTACACTGTCGGCGACCCTAAGGCTACCGAGATCGAGTGTATCCGCGAGGGCATTACTTATTCCGTACCTCTTTACGTGAAGCTCCGCCTTCGCGAGGAAGACAACATCAAGGACGAAGAGATCTACATGGGAGAAATCCCCATGGTCTCCGCCCGTGGCTCCTTCATCATCAACGGCGCCGAGCGCGTAGTCGTTTCCCAGCTGCACCGCTCGCCTGGTATCGCGTACGAAGTTACTCCGCACACCAACGGCAAGCCGCTGCACGCCTTCCGCATCATCCCAGACCGCGGTACCTGGCTCGAAGTTCAGTTCGACAACAACGATCTGCTCTACGTTTATCTCGATCGCCGTCGCCGTCGTCGTAAGTTCCTCATCACTACTTTGCTCCGCGCTGTTGGCTACAGCTCCGACGTCGATATCCTCAAGCTTTTCTACAAGATCGAAGACTTGGGTACCTCCGAAGCGCTTGCTAAGGAAAACGTCTCCCAGTACGTGCTGGTTGAAGACGCAATCGACGCCGAAAAGGGTGTCGTCATCGCTCGCGCGTTCGAGCCGCTCACCAAGGCGATCGTTCGCGAGTTTGAAGGCCATGGCATCCCGACCTTGAAGGTCATCGACACCACCGTCGACGATGGCGCCATCGTTCGCGCTATGAAGAAGGACACCTCCCAAAACGAGGAAGAAGCCCTCAAGGAAATCTACAAGCGCCTCCGTCCGGGCGAGCCGCCTACGACTGCCAACGCCAAGGCTCTGCTCAAGCGTCTCTTCTTCGATCCCAAGCGCTACGACCTCGGTCGCGTGGGTCGCTACAAGATCAACCAGAAGCTGGAGATGGATACGGACGTTGAAGTTCGTACCTTGCAAGGCGAAGACATCGTTCTCGCTACCAAGTACCTCATCAAGCTCAAGGCTGGGGAGGGCTACCTCGACGATATCGACCACCTCGGTTCCCGTCGCGTCCGTACCGTTGGCGAGTTGCTCGCTAACCAGTGCCGTCTCGGCCTGGCTCGTACGGAGCGTCTCGTTCGCGAGCGCATGACTCTCTACGATCAAAGCGTCGATTCGATCACGCCTCAGAAGCTGATCAATCCAAAGGCTTTGACCACTGTGATCCGCGACTTCTTCGCCCGTTCGCAGCTGTCCCAGTTCATGGACCAAATCAACCCGCTTGCGGAGCTCACGCACAAGCGTCGTCTCTCCGCTCTCGGACCTGGTGGTTTGAACCGCGAACGCGCCGGTTTCGAAGTGCGTGACGTTCATCCATCGCACTACGGACGTATTTGCCCGATTGAGACGCCTGAAGGTCCAAACATCGGTCTTATCAACTCGCTATCCACTTACTCCCGCGTCAACGAGTTCGGCTTCATCGAAACGCCGTACCGTATTGTCGAGAACGGTCGCGTCACTGACGAGATCAAGTACCTCAACGCCGACATGGAAGAGGGCAAGATCATCGCTCAGGCGAACTCCGAGGTAGACGAAAACGGAAACTTCACTGGCAAGGTCACCGTGCGTCAGTCCGGCGAGTTCTTGGAAGTGGATCCGGACCAAGTCGACTTCATGGACGTATCCACGAAGCAGGTTGTATCCGTTGCGGCAGGACTCATTCCGTTCCTCGAGCACGACGACGCGAACCGCGCGCTCATGGGCTCGAACATGCAACGCCAAGGCGTTCCGCTGCTTCAAGCCGACTCCCCATTCGTGGGCACCGGTATCGAAGAGCGTGTTGCTCGTGACTCCAAGACCGTTTCCGTTTCCGACATCGACGGTATCGTCGCCTCGGTTGACGCGAAGCGCATCGTTATCTCCAAGGACGGCACGCTTCCCGCGAACTTCGAGCGTAAGCCTTACACAGATGTGAAGGCTGGCATCCACGTTTACGAACTGCGCAAGTTCATGCGTTCCAATGCCGGCACTTGCTTCAACCAGAAGCCAATCGTTTCCAAGGGACAGCCCATCAAGGCTGACCAGATCATCGCAGACGGACCTTGTACCCAGAACGGTGAGCTCGCGATCGGAAAGAATATCCTCGTGGCCTTCATGCCTTGGAATGGATACAACTTCGAGGACGCGATCCTGATCTCCGAGAAGGTTCTCAAGGACGACATCTACACTTCCATCCACATCTCCGAATTCGAAGTCACTGCTCGTGACACCAAGCTTGGACCGGAAGAAATCACACGCGATATTCCAAACGTGGGTGAAGAGGCTCTCAAGAACCTCAACCACGACGGTGTTATCCGCGTGGGCGCTGAAGTTAAGCCAGGCGATATCCTCGTGGGCAAGATCACGCCAAAGTCCGAAACCGAACTCGCTCCGGAAGAAAAGCTCCTCCGCGCGATCTTCGGCGAAAAGGCTGCGGACGTTAAGGATACCTCGCTCATCGTACCATCCGGTGTCGATGGCATCGTCATGGACGTTAAGGTTTCCAGCCGCCTCGACTACGAGCGCGAGCGCCTAAGCCCATCGGATCGTCGCCGTCAGGTGAAGCAGATCAACGAAGACTACAAGACGCAGATGGATAAGCTGCGCGAAGGTCTGACCGAAGCACTGTCTAACATCCTTCTCGGTGAAAAGATTCCTCTGGACGTGGTCAACGGCCAGAACGGCGAAATCATCATCCCTGCCAACCGCAAGATCACCAAGACGCTTCTCCGTAAGCTCGCTGCGGTTTCCAAGCACGTTGAGATCGATCCTTCTCCTGTCCGTATCAAGATCATGGAGATCATCGGTTCCTACCAGAGCAAGTTCGACGAGCTCGAAGGCGACCGTGAGCGCAAGACTGCCAACATCGAGTCCGGTGAAGATGCAGCCACTGGCGTGATCAAGCAGGTTAAGGTCTACGTTGCTACCAAGGAAAAGCTCAAGGTGGGTGACAAGATGGCGGGACGCCACGGTAACAAGGGTGTCGTCGCTAAGATCGTTCCAGAGGAAGATATGCCTTATCTTCCAGACGGTACTCCGATCCAGATCTGCTTGAACCCACTGGGTGTACCTTCCCGTATGAACGTTGGTCAGGTACTCGAAACGCACATGGGATGGGCCTGTAAGGTTCTCGGCATGAAGGTTTCGACTCCGGTCTTCGACGGTATTCCGGAAAAGGTCGTGCGTCAGCACTTGGCCGATGCCGGTCTTCCCACCACAGGTAAGTCCGCCGTTTACGACGGTCGTACCGGTGAGAAGTTGGACAACGAAGTGGTTGTTGGCTGGGTGTACATGCTCAAGCTCAATCACCTTGTCTCCCACAAGATCCACGCCCGTGCGGTTGGTCCGTACTCTCTCGTTACCCAGCAGCCACTCGGTGGTAAGGCCCAATACGGTGGTCAGCGCTTCGGGGAAATGGAAGTTTGGGCGCTCGAAGCTTACGGCGCGGCTTACACGCTGCAGGAGCTTCTCACGGTCAAGTCTGACGACGTTCAAGGCCGTACCAAAATCTACGAATCACTGGTCAAGGGCGACTCCACGCTGCAAGCGGGCACGCCGGAATCCTTCAACGTATTGATCAAGGAAATCCAATCCCTTGGTCTCGACGTGAAGCTGGGCCGCCAAAGCGAACTCGACTACAAGTAACCAACCAACCGACTGAGGATTTAATATAATGTCTACGCAAGAAGCCCAACAAGTGCTCAGCGCGGAACGTGAGTCGAATTTCGACTGCGTTACGATCAATGTCTCGTCACCGGAAATCATCCGTTCCTGGTCACGTGGCGAAGTCAAGAACCCGGAGACCATCAACTACCGTACTTTCAAGCCGGAGCCAGGCGGACTTTTCTGCCAACGCATCTTCGGTCCGGTACGCGACTACGAGTGTGCCTGCGGTAAGTATAAGCGAATCAAGTACAAGGGTGTCATCTGTGACCGTTGTGGCGTCGAGGTAACCGTATCTCGCGTCCGCCGTCAGCGCATGGGCCACATCGAGTTGGCAGTGCCTGTCACTCACATCTGGTTCCTCAAGAGCATGCCTTCGCGCCTCGGTCTCTTGCTCGATATGACTGCCCGCAGTCTCGAGCGCGTGATCTACTACGAAGCGTACATGGTCACCGACCCAGGCCGTACTCCACTCGAAGAGAAGCAGCTTCTCACTGATCAAGAGTACATCGAAGCGATGGCCGAATACGGCGACGATTCCTTCGTGGCCAAGATGGGTGCGGAAGCTCTCCGTGATGTTCTCGTGAATACAGACCTTGAGGTCACCGTACTTGAACTTCAGGAAGCGATGCGCTCCACCAAGTCCAAGCAGATCAAGAAGAAGTTGGCGAAGCGCTTGAAGGTTATCCAAGGCTTCATCAAGTCCTCTTCTCGTCCTGAGTGGATGGTGCTTGAAGTGCTGCCGGTTATCCCACCAGACCTTCGTCCGCTCGTACCACTCGAAGGTGGCCGCTTCGCGACCTCCGACCTTAACGACCTTTACCGCCGCGTCATCAACCGTAACAACCGCCTCAAGAACTTGATGCAGTTGAAGACGCCGGACGTGATCATCCACAACGAAAAGCGCATGCTGCAGGAAGCGGTGGACGCGCTCTTCGACAATGGTCGTCACGGCCGTCCGGTTACCGGTGCTGGCAACCGTCCGCTCAAGTCACTCAGCGACATGCTCAAGGGCAAGCAGGGCCGTTTCCGTCAGAACCTTCTTGGTAAGCGCGTCGACTACTCCGGTCGTTCCGTTATCGTTATCGGTCCTGAGCTGAAGCTGAACCAGTGCGGTCTTCCCAAGAAGATGGCTCTCGTTCTCTTCGAGCCGTTTATCATCCGTCGCCTCAAGGAGCTCGGCTTCGTACACACGGTCCGTGGCGCTCGCCGCATGATCGAGAAGCGCTCTCCTGAAGTTTGGGATATCTTGGAAGAAGTTACCAAGGGGCACCCCGTTCTTCTAAACCGCGCGCCAACCCTTCACCGTCTCTCGATCCAGGCTTTTGAGCCAACACTGATCGAAGGTGAAGCGATCCGCGTTCACCCGCTTGTTTGTACTGCGTACAACGCTGACTTCGACGGTGACCAAATGGCGGTGCACGTGCCTCTCTCGCTCGAAGCGACGCTCGAGTGTAAGATGCTCATGATGGCCACAGGGAACATCTTCTCGCCTTCCAGCGGTAAGCCAATCCTTACGCCTTCGCAGGACGTCATCCTCGGTTCTTACTACCTGACCATCAACCCGCGTCAGAGCTTCGAAGAACTCGACCGCATCCCGCTGGTTGGCAACAAGACGGAAGCGATCTTTGCCAACCTCGACGGCGCTCTGCACACCCACGACTGGGTACGCATCCCGAATCCGGACTACGGTCGCGAAACGACCTTCGGCAATTCTGACCAGAAGACTATCGTCACTACGGTTGGTCGTATCCGCTACAGCGAAATTTGGCCAAACGATCTCGGCTTCATCAACTTCCAAGTCGGCAAGAAGGAGCTCGGCGACGTCATCAACAACACCTATAAGGTGGCTGGTCCGGAAGCGACCGTTGATTCGCTCGACAAGCTCAAGAAGCTCGGCTTCGACGTTGCGACCATGGCCGGTATCTCCATCGGTATCGACGACATGATCATCCCGGATGAGAAGGTCGACATCGTGGATCGCGCCTTCAAGAAGATCTCCGACGTCGATGGCCAGTACCAAAAGGGTATCATCACCGCAGGCGAGCGCTACAACAAGATCATCGACATCTGGACTGTTGCGACCGACGAAATCAAGCAGGCCGTATTCGTCCAGCTGAAGACCAACGGCGGCAAGCCAGGCGTAAACCCAGTTTACGTGATGATGGACTCCGGTGCTCGTGGTAACCCGAACCAGGTACGTCAGCTTTGTGGTACTCGTGGTTTGATGGCTAAGCCATCCGGCGAAATCATCGAGCGTCCGATCCTCTCGTCCTTCCGTGAAGGTCTTACCGTTCTTGAATACTTCATCTCCACTCACGGCGCTCGTAAGGGTCTCGCGGATACAGCTCTCAAGACGGCTGACGCGGGTTACCTCACTCGTAAGCTCTGTGACGTCGCGATGGACGTTATCATCACGGAAGAGGACTGCGGAACGCGCGAAGGTATCTGGAAGAAGGCGATCTTCGAAGGTGACGACGAAATCGTTGGCCTCCGCGAGCGTATCGAAGGCCGTTGCTCTTGCGACGACGTCTACAACCCAATCCAGCCAGACGAGCTGGTTGTTGGTTCGGGCGAGCTCATCACTGAGCAGGTTGCCAAGCGTATCGAAGAACTCGGTATCGAGCGCCTCAAGGTCATGTCTCCTCTGACTTCGACTGCTGCATACGGCATCGACGCCAAGTCCTACGGTATCAACCCTGCGTCCAACGACGTTGCGAAGATCGGCGACTCCGTTGGTATCATCGCGGCCCAGTCGATCGGTGAGCCAGGTACCCAGTTGACCATGCGTACCTTCCACATCGGTGGTATCGCGTCCTCGGTCGTTACCGATCCACGCATCTCGGTTCGTAACGGAGGTACCGTCAAGTACCGCGGTCTACGTCTCGTGGAGATCGCTCCAGGCGTGAGCGTTGTACTCAACAAGACCGGTTCGGTTCAGATTGTCGACGCTACTGGCCGTGAGCTCGAAGCTTACGACATCGTAGTTGGTTCGCTACTACGCGTACCGGATGGCGGCGAAATCGAAGCAGGTCAGCTCCTCGCAGAGTGGGACCCTTACAACATCCCGGTTCTTTCCGAAAAGCCAGGTGTGATTGGATTCCGCGACATGATCCCCGGTGTTACCATCAAGAAGGAACTCGACGAGTCCTCTGGTCGTATCGCCATCGTGGTCATCGAGCACAAGGAAGACTTGAACCCATCTGTTGAGGTCAAGGACGCATCCGGCAAGGTTCAGGCGGTCTACAGCATTCCGACCGGTGCTCAGGTAGCGGTCACCGAAGGCGACGAGATCGCTCAAGGTGCCTTGCTCGCGAAGACGCCACGTCAGGCTTCCAAGACCAAGGACATCACTGGTGGTCTTCCCCGCGTTGCCGAGCTCTTCGAAGCTCGTCGTCCGAAGGAAGCAGCCGAAATGGCCCGTATCGACGGTGTCGTTTCTCTCGGTGGTACGGTTCGTTCCAAGCGCAAGCTCATCGTCACCGACGAAGAGTCCGGCGAAGCGGAAGAGCACCTCATCCCACACGCCAAGCAGATCATCGTCCAGGTCGGAGACGTCGTGCACAAGGGGCAGCACCTCACTGAAGGTTCCGCTGACCCGCACGAAATCCTCGATATCCTTGGACCAGCCCGTTTGTACGAGTTCCTCATCAACGAAGTACAAGAGGTCTACCGCTTGCAGGGTGTTACCATCAACGACAAGCACATCGAGCTCATCATCCGCCAGATGCTCCGCAAGGTTCGTATCACCGATCCAGGCGATACCGAGTTCTTCTGGGGCGAGCAGATCGAGCGCACGACCTTCTTGCGTGAGAACAACGAAATCATCGAAGCGGGTGGTAAGCCTGCCGAAGCTGAGCCCGTTCTTCTCGGTATCACCAAGGCGTCTATCGAAACAGAGTCCTTCATCTCCGCGGCTTCCTTCCAGGAAACCACCCGCGTACTCACGGATGCATCGACCCTGTCCAAGATCGACAAGCTGCACGGCTTCAAGGAGAACGTTATCATGGGTCACTTGATCCCAGCCGGTACCGGACTCCGCAACTACCGCGACCTCCGCATCACGCTTCCCTTTGGCGGCAACATCGAGGACAACGTAGAGCCAGAAGGAATCACTGCCGAAGTGGGACCAGCGAATCCAGAAGCTCCAACGGCTACGCCGGAAGCTGGATAAGCGATCCGCTCAGATAAACTTTAGCCAAGCCCGCATCCCGCCAAGGGATGCGGGCTTTTTCGTGCTGGGGCCTAGGATTAAAGGTGGGCCGGCCGCTCCGCGGGCGGCAGATTTTCGAGTGCTGCTTTCTTACCGCTCGCGGAGCGACCGATCCACCTGGGAGGTTAGATTTAGTCAGCAAACATCTCGTTAGTGGATTGGTGCTCGGGTGCGTCTCTTGGACTTGCCAAATCGGCTTCTTTTTCGTCTTTTGCGATTCTCGTTCTGGAGCTTGAGGCACCGGGCACCCCCAAATGAAAACAACACTCTTCTTCGCGGCGATTTTCGCCTGTGTCGTATCGGTCTCAGCTCAGAGGGAACTAGACTCGCTTCCAAAGGAACGCCCGGCCAAGCGTGACGCTTTTTCGCGCAGCTTGCCGCTGCCGATCCGCATCCCCGGAGAGTTTGGAAAGCTTTCAGCGGTGCTTTTGTCTGCCAACGAAATGGTGCACTTCCATCCGGAGCTTTTTGCGACCTTGGTGGGGCACATTTCGGAGCGCGCTCCCGTGGTGGCGATCGTAGCGGGGCCGGAGCAGATCCTGAATGGTCGCGAAGCCTTGGAAGAGGCGGGAGTGGATCGTGACCGAGTACACTTCTTGGTGCATCAACTGGACTCGATGTGGATCCGCGATTTTGGTCCCATCTTTATACGCCGATCGGACGGCAGCGGGGCCATTGTCGACACCTACTATTCTGCCCGTGACGAACTTGGTTCCCGTCCGCTCGACGACCAGTTCCCACTCGTGCTCGCAAATGCTCTGGGCGTACAATGTTCCTATGTACCAATTGCAATGGAAGGGGGGAATTTGGTGCACAATGGTAACGGGCTCGGGGTTTCGTCGATGAAATTGATCGAACGCAACCGCTTCCGGAATTTTAGCGGCGATGAGTTTACGGGGCTCATGAACACTTACTTTTCCCTGAAAACCTTAACCTTTGTTCCTTCGATTCCAGGGGAGCAAACGGGTCACGCGGACATGTTTATGACCTTCTTGAATCCCAAGACAGTTGTAATCGCTAAAGCACTGGAGGAAGAGACCGAGCAAGTGCGTAGTCATATCGAACGCGCCGCCCAGCTCGTCAGCGAACAATTAGTGGATGGGCAACCTGTCCAAGTGCATCGAATCCCCCTGCCGCCCCGGAAAGAAGGCTCTTGGCGTTCCTACACCAACGTTTTTTACGTCAATGGGCTGATGTTGGTTCCCAGCTATTCGGACGTAGATCCGAAGATGGAAGAAGAGGTTTTTGCAACCTACCGAAAGCTGCTTCCCAAATGGGACGTCGTGCCAATCCCAGCGGACGATTTAATCGAGACGGGCGGTTTCTTGCATTGCCTGACTTTAGGGATCCCGCACTTCATCGATCCCAACGGTTTGCTCGAGTTTACGGAATAGCTGCAAGCGGCTGCGGGCGACTTGGCTCGGCGCTTGCTGGCGGAAGCCTGTGTTACGTTTCGCTTTTCGGTTGGACAGAGCCGGCTGCTCGGTCCTATACGCGTGGTGTTTTTAGAACGTCCCGCAGCGGGGCGTGATTCGCTATTTCCAACCCATTTTGATCATGAAGAACAAGGCACTGATTGCTGGAATCCTTATCGCCATTCTCAATGGCCTGCTTTTCGTTCCAGGCTTTGAAGTTTACGGAACCTATCTGGTGGCTATGGCCTTGGCTTTGGCGCTATGGCTCGTCCTCAAGGCCCTCACGGCGCCTGACTATCTGCCAAGCGTGGAAGCTTCTGAACCTGTCCGCGCTGCGGAATCTTCCGCTGCTCCTCCAGCGCCTAAGAACGCTGCGGAGGCAGAGGTCATCGCGGTGCTGTCCGCGTTGCAGAACAAGGGGCGTCTCGTCGACTTCCTGATGGATGACATCAGCAAGTACAGCGATGCCCAAGTCGGCGCGGCGGCTCGTGTGGTACATCAGGGCTGCAAGGGGGCATTTGGCGAGATGTTTACGGTTGAGCCAGTTGTGAAAGCAGCGGAAGGGAGCAAGATAGACGTACCGCCGAACGGAGGGGAGCTCTACCGCTTATCTGGATCCGTTTCGGGTGAAGGTCCGCACTCTGGGGTGCTCGTGCACAAAGGTTGGAGGGTTTCGAACGTGAATCTTCCACGCGTCTTGAAGGTAGAGGAAGGCAAGTTGCCTCCGATCGCTCCGGCACAGGTCGAGATAAAGTAAGGGGATTTGGGTACGAGAGGTAGGAGCGAGCTTGCTCGCGAATGAAATGTAGGATTTCGCGAGCAAGCTCGCTCCTACGAGGATTCGGAATCATGGAAAAGAAATTTGTCTTAGGAATCGATCTGGGCACCAGCAACAGCGCGGTGACCCTGTGCGATCTGGAGAGCGGCGAGAGCCGCGTGGTAGAGGTGACGCAAATCTTGGCGCCAAACCAAGTCGGGGAACGCAAGTCGCTTCCTTCGGCGGTCTATTTGCCGAGCGAAAGCGAATTTTCCGCAGAGGCGATTTCGCTGCCTTGGGAGTCTTCGGATCGTAACCAAATTGTGGGTACCTTCGCTCGAGAACATGGAGCTCAGGTGCCGGATCGTTTGGTGACTTCGGCGAAGTCGTGGCTGTCCAATCCGCACGTGGATCCGCAATCGCCGGTGCTGCCATGGAATTCGGAAATCGGCGAGCAAAAGCTGTCGGCAGTCGAGGCTTCGCGCCGCTACCTCGAGCACTTGAAAAACGGCGTGCTTTACGCGGAGCGATTGGAAGGACGAGAGTGGAACTTAGGGGAAGGGCAAGTCGTGCTGACTGTACCTGCTTCCTTTGACGAGGTCGCTCGCAAGCTCACTTCTGACGCGGCCGCTGCGGCAGGTTTGCCTGAGCCGATTCTGTTGGAAGAGCCGCAAGCGGCCTTCTACGCCTGGACCGATAAGGTGGGCAACGAGTGGCGCAAGCAGGTTCAGGCCGGCGATGTGATTCTCGTGTGCGACGTAGGTGGCGGTACGGCAGACTTTAGCTTGATCGCGGTGAGCGAAGAGCAGGGTAACCTTGCGGTGGAACGTATCGCGGTCGGTGAGCATATCCTGCTGGGCGGCGACAACATGGACTTAGCTCTCGCCTATGCCTTGCAAGCCCAGCTCGAGGACGAAGGCACTGAGATCGATGATTGGCAGTTTCTTGCTCTGGTGCACGGAGCGAGCCAAGCCAAGGCGAAGCTCTTTGAGGATGGCAGCTTGACGGAGCTTCCGATTTCGGTGCCGTCTCGCGGATCGAGCCTCTTCGCAGGGACTGTATCCACTACGCTGACACGCGAGACCTTGAATGCTGTCGTGGTCGATGGCTTCTTTGCTCTAAGCGGTCCTACCGAAATGCCCGAGGAAGACGGAGGCGCAGCCCTGCAGGAATTTGGTCTGCCCTATGCGGCGGACGCGGTGGTAAGCAAGCACTTGGCCCGCTTTCTCGCTCGCAGCCTGCAGAACGTGAAAGGGAGCGAAAGCTTGTCGGCATTGATTGCCAATCCGGAGCAGGCCTTGGCGGGAGAGTTGCTCAAACCGACTGCGGTCTTGTTCAATGGAGGGGTTTTCAAGGCAGACTCGATTCGTGCCCGCGTGATGGAACTATTGGCCTCTTGGTGCGAAGTCGCCCCGCGTGAGCTGCAAGGCTTTCAGCCTGATCTGGCGGTGGCCAAGGGGGCGGCAAGTTATGGCCGCAATCGCGTGACCGGTCAGGGAATTCGGATACGGGCGGGCACGGCGCGTTCGTATTACTTGGGACTAGAATCTTCGCGTCCAGCGGTACCCGGCTTCAAGCCACCCATCAAGGCGGTTTGTGTTGTTCCGCAGGGCATGGAAGAGGGGACCTCCCATACGCTGGAAGGGCGGACGTTCGGTTTGGTTACGGGTAAGCCAGCGGTTTTCCGTTTCTTCGCGTCGGAGATCCGTGGAGGCGATCAGCCGGGAGACCTGGTGAACAAGGCGGACAAGGTCTTGGAGGAAACGAGCAAGCTGGAAATCACGCTTCCCCCGATGGAAGCGTTTCCGGAAGGCCAACCGATTCCCGTTTTCTTGAACTCGGTGGTTACGGAGTTGGGAAGCTTGGAGCTTTGGATGCAGCACGTGGACTCCGATCGAAAGTGGAAAGTGGAATTCCAAGTCCGCATGGACTGATGGATTGTTCTGCCCACGAAGGGCACGAAGGTGCACGAAGTTTAAATGAATAGTTTCTTCGTGATTCTTGGTGCCCTTCGTGGGAGAGAAATCCTTATCTAATGGAACCTCGCTACAGTATCGGTATCGACTTGGGCACTACGAATTGCGCTTTGGCTTTCGTGGAACTGACGGAGGGAGCGGAATCGCAGGTGCTTCCTATCCGGCAGCGCGAGATGGAGCGGACCGAGGTGAAGCGGAGCAGTTTGCCCTCCTTTCTCTATTTGACGGAGGAAGGGAATTGGGAGGTCGGGCTCTACGCGCGAGAGCGTGGGCGGGAGCAACCGGAGCGGCTTATCCATTCAGCTAAGTCGTGGCTTTGTCACCATTCGATCAGCCCGCAAGCGAAGACTCTGCCTTGGCGTTCGAAGCGGGTGGCGGAGGAGGAGAAACTCTCGCCGATCGAGGCCTCGGCCCAGCTGCTGAAACATTTGAAACAGGCCTGGGAGGAGCGCTTTGGACGCGAGGCCCCTTTCGTGGAGCAGTTGGTGACGGTGACGGTACCGGCTTCCTTTGACGCGGCAGCTCAAGCGGCTACGCGAGAAGCGGCCAATCTGGCGGGCTATCCGGAAAGCCTTCGATTGCTGGAAGAGCCGCAGGCGGCTTTTTACCGTTGGCTTGAAGTGACGGGAGAGAATTCCAAGGAGCTTCGTACGTGCGAGCGTATCCTGGTTGTGGATATCGGGGGTGGAACTTCGGACTTTAGTCTATTTGCGGTTGGCGATGTGGAGGCGGGCATGCCCAAGATCGAGCGCGTCTCGGTGAGCGAGCATTTACTGTTAGGCGGCGACAACATCGATCTCGCCTTGGCCCATGCGCTGGAGTCTGAGTTGGCTCCGGATGGGGAAGCGTTGAGCGTGGACCAATGGGGCTTCTTGACAAGTCGCGCTCGGGAGCTGAAGGAGCGTTGTTTGAGTGGCGGCGAGGAGCAGATTTCGGTTTCGATTCCGAGCAAGGGCTCCGCCTTGTTCGCAGGCACGCTGGCTACGGAGGTGGCGGCTGATCAAGCGAGGGAGTTGGTGCTGGAAGGCTTTTATCCGAGCTGTCCGCGAGATGCGAAATCGGAGCGTTCTCAGGAAGGCCTGCTGGAGATGGGATTGCCTTATGCCACGGACTGCGCCGTGACGCGTCACTTGGCCGAGTTTTTGGGCGGAGTGGGGCAAGTAGATCTCGTTTTGTTCAATGGTGGAAGCTTGTCGCCGCGTTTGATCCAAGAACGTTTGCTTGCCCAACTGGCGGCTTGGCAAGACGGGCGGGAGCCTGTTGTTCTGGAGAACGGAGAGACGGATCTCGCGGTGGCTCGAGGCGCTGCGTGCTATGGGGCTCAGGCTCGACGCGGGGTGCGTCGTATCGACGCGGGGGCGGCTCGTGCGGTGTTTTTAGCGGTGGGCGAGGAATCGGAAGGACGACGTGTTTGCGTGCTCCCGAAAGGAGCCCAACCGGAGCAGCGTTTCGAAGTGGAAATTGAAGGGCTTCGCTTGGCGGTCAATCGCCGCGCTCGCTTTCTCGCGTTTCAAGGTGCCAATGATATGGAAGAAGCTGCAGGTGAATTTTGTAACCAAAATTTGGATGCAATGCGAAGGCTTCCAGCTTTGGATACCTTGGTTCAGCTTGAGGGAGGCGAGTCGATTCCAGTGCGGCTGATCAGCGAGGTGAACGAGCTAGGCTTGTTGACGGTGAGTTGCGAGTCGTTGGACGATTCGAAACCTGGCGTTTGGCCTTTGGAGTTCAACTTGAGAGGGGAATTCGATTTTTCGCCAGACGCAGCGAGCCGAGAATTGGGCGTGAGCGAGGCGAAGCTTGGCAAGGCGAAGCAAGTTCTGAAGCGTGGACTTTCGTCGAAGGGACAGGGCTTGAAGGGCTCGCGAATCCTCAAGGACCTGGAAAATGCGTTGGGTGCTGCCAAGCACGAGTGGAACTTGGATTTGTGCCGGGCTTTGGCGACAGTACCGCTTGAAGGATCCGCTGTGATCTCGCGCGGGGCGGACGCTGCGGAGTCTTGGCTTCAATTGACGGGCTATCTCTTGCGTCCGGGATTTGGAGCAGCTGGGGACGAGGCCCGGCTGGATCGATTGGATGAGCTGCTGGAGGAATTGGATTCAGCTTCGGCAAAGGTGGAGGTTCAGCTCTTGATCCTGTTGCGGCGGGTGGTGGCGGGCTATCCTGCTGTCCGGCAAGTGGAACTGTTCGAGAGGCAATTTGCTAGCTTGCAGAATGGGAGGCGGGCGGAGGCGGAGCGTGTTCGGCTGCTGGCCTCTTTGGAAAAGGTGGGGCTGTCTCAGAAGCAGAGGCTCTACGGCGAGCTGATCCAGCGACTTGACGATCAACTGAAGGACGGAAAGCCGATCTCGGTCCTGTTGGCGGGATTTGGCGGGTTGTTGAGTCGAGTGCTGCTGCAAGCCAGCGACGACTGTATCATGCCTCCGGATACGGTGGAGACGCTCTTTGATCGTTTGCGGAAGCTAGACTGGAGCGAGAGCGATTTGTCGGGAGCGGTTCCGCTTTTCCTCAAGTCGGCCCGGGTGGTAGACGACCGCAGCTTGAATTTATCTCGAAAAACGGCGGGCAAGGTTGCCAGCAAGCTAGAAAAGTCAGGGGTACCGGAAAGTCGTTTGTTGCCCTTGCGAGATTACGTACCTGTTACGAGAACTGAGCGCGCTTCCTCGTTTGGGGAGAGTTTGCCGCCGGGATTGTTGCTCGATGGAGTCTAAGCTGTCTTCTTCTTCTCGAAGAAGGCGGTGATTTGCAGGTTCACCAAGTCGTTGACGAGGTGCATTCCTAGGCGCTCGAAGAAACGGGCGGAGCCGTAAACCGCGCCGAAAGCGGTGCGGTCCAGGTCGAATTGCGTTTGTAGCACGTAGCCAGTGTCGGTTTGAGCGAGGGTGCACTCCAGGTGCAGCGGTTGCTTTTTTCCTCGTATTTGCATTTGGCCTTCCATCCTCGCGTTTGGGGTTCCCGGACTGGCCGTGGGATCGAGGAACACGCGATCCAGGGAGAACTGCGCGGAGGGATATTTTTCGGTCTGGAAGAAGTCGATGGATTCCAAGTGAGAAACAAGCAGAGAAGAAAGTTTCGTATCGGAAATGTCGTTACAATGTATCTGCTTCATGTCCACCACGAGCTCGCCGGATTGGGCGGATCCGTCGGCAGCGATTTCGAGAAATCCGCTTTTGCAAGCGATGGTTCCATCGTGCTGATTGGTAAGGTTGCGTCCGATCCAGCGTACTTTCGTCTTTTGCAGGTTCAATGAATAGCGGCCTGCTAGACTCTTTTCTGCTGGAGCGCGCTTCACGTGGGGAAGTTCGTTGGCGATCCATGCTTCGAGTCCTCCCTGCAGCACGAACACGTTGCAGTAGCCTGCTTCTTGGAGCCGGTGTGCGGCGACGGGAGCGGCGTGGTACTGTTCGCTCTCTCCGTAGACGACAATTGTCGAGCCTTTGTCTGGAACGGCTTTTTCGATCGTTTCTACGAAGGTCACTTCGTAGACGCAGAAATTGAGCGCGTTGTCGGCGTGGCATGCCGCGAACGCTTCGGCTGTGCGCACGTCCACGATGGACGCGACCGACGCGTCCAGTTGGTTTGGCGCAATGTAGCGGATCGATTCTTGAGGGGGAATCATGAGGAAGTCCGGAGGTTTCGTTGGTAGGATCGAATGTTCGTTGGGTTACGAATTGAGTTGATCCTTAATTGCGTCGATTTCGGGCCGCCTCTCGCGACGCGTTTGCGCCGTACCGTTTTCAACGACCGAACGGATAGGCTACCACATGGGAGAGGACGAGCAGTTGAACGAGTCCGGTAAGCGAGATGACGCTGACGGAGAGGGTCCAAGTTTTCAGGGTTTCTGACTCGGTGAAGCCGGTCATCTTGCAAACGATCCAGAAACCGCTGTCGTTCATCCAAGAGCCGAACATGGCCCCGAAGGCGATTGCGGCAAAGATGTAGAAGGGGTCAAAACCGAGGCTTGCTCCGGTGGCAGACAAGGTTGCCAATATGCCAGCCATGATCCCTGAGGTCGTAATCATCGAGGTCGTAGAGGATCCTTGAGCGACTTTCATGACGGCGGCGACGAGCCATGCCAGCAGGATGAAGCTGAATCCGGAGCCTTCCGTGAGCTCTGTAATCGTTTCGCCAATACCTGATTGTCGAATCATGCCGCCGAAGGCGCCGCCCGCCGCGGTTATGAGAATGATGGTTCCCGCGGTTCCGAGCGGGCTTTCAAGAGCTTTCCAAAGCGAGCGCTTGTCGAGTTTCCGGTAGCGGGCTAGGAGGCTGATAGCAATCAGTGCCCCGATGAACATGGCGACGTGCTTTTGCCCAAGGACTTCGATGACGGTGAAAATCAAGCCCAGTGATTCTTGTGAAGAAAACTCTCCCATAAAGGAAGAACTGGCGATCAAGAGAACGGGCAGGGCAACGGGGAGAGCGGCCATCAGAAAGCCAGGCAATTCGCTGAGGTCCTTCTCTGTAATCTCTTTCAAATCTGCGGTGTGCAGCATACCGCTGTCGCGGAGTTGGATTCCGAGCTTCGCATCCAATGCTTTGCCAAGCCTCAAGCCGACGATTGCTGGCAAAATGCCCAGCGTAATTCCTCCGACGATGGTGTGCCCTAGGTTCAGTCCCAAGGACTCCACTACGAGAAGTGGTCCGGGGGTGGGCGGCACCAAGCTATGGGTGATTGCTGCTCCGGTGCAGACTGCGACGATGAAGTAGACGTAGTGACGGCCGAGGCGGTAGGCGAGCGCTTGTGCCAGTGGCACGATCAAATAGAAGACGGTATCGAAGAAGACGGGAATGGAGAGGAAGAAGGCGGAAGCGAGCATGGCGTAGCCGGCTCGCTCTTCGCCAAAGACCTTGATCATGCACCTGACGATTCGGTCAGCGGCGCCGCTCTCCATCAGGCACAGGCCGATAATCGCGGCAAGAGCGATGATCCAGGCGATGCCGCCGGCTGTGTTGCCGAGTTGTCGCATGGTTTCGCCGATCGCTGAGGTAATAGGATTGGATTCCGTCTTTGCAAATAGGTTGCTCAAGGAGCCTACCAAAACGGCCGCGATTACTAGCGAAATGAACGGATGGATGCGCAGGTATCCGATGGCGATCACAACGAAGGCGATGCCGGCGAACAGGACAAGAAAAGGCGTCAGGTCCGTTGCGCCCGCGGCGATAAGAACGGGGAGGGAAAGGGGCATAGACTATTGGGGCGTGAGGTGGAGGGGCCCGCAGCAAGCTGTGGGACAAGTTGCCAATAGTCCTATTGATCGCTGCCGTGGCTGCAACCAAACAAAAGGTCTCTCAATCGAACGCTTGAGGCTGAGCAGGGTGGGAAGTTAAGGCGAAGTCCCTTGCTGCTTTTCGCGACCCATTATGCGAGAACGGGCTCTGTCCGATTTAGGGCTGCTCCGTTTCCCGCTATACTGGCTGCATGGTGACTTCCACGGAGACGGTGTGCTCTCCGCCGCCGGTGACGGCGCCGCTGAGCATGCTGACATCTGAGAAGTCGCGTCCGTAGGCCACGGCGACGTGCTGGTCGGCGCAGATGAGGTTGTTGGTAGGGTCGACGTCGATCCAGCCGTTTTCCGGGATGAAAACGCTCACCCAGGCGTGGGAGGCGTCGGCCCCGACCAGACGTGGCTGGCCAGGAGGAGGCATGGTGAGAATGTATCCACTGGCGTAGCACGCGGAAAGTCCTTGGGAGCGGAGCGTTGCGATCATCAGGTGGGCGAAGTCTTGGCAGACTCCGCATTTGCTAGCGAGCGTCTGCTCCACGGGGGTATGGATGTCGCTGGCGCTGGGATCGAACTTGAATTCGTCCTTGAAGGCTTGGAGCAGGGCGACAATGCCTTCGCCGATGAGAGTCTCGTCGGAAAAGAAGCGGGCGCCGAATTCTTTGACAGTATCGGTCTCCTTCGTGTTGTGGGTCTCGTAGAGAAACTCTTTGGCCTCGATCAGGTCGGTGCGTTTGATGTCAGCGAGAGCTTCCCTTATTTTCCCGACCGGCGTATCCATTTTTTTGAGATCGAGCGCTTCGCTTGTGACCTCTACAGTGCTGGACGCTTCGACCACTAGGGCGTCGTGCGGCTTTTGGATGGCGAAGAGGTGGGAGGTGTTGCCGAAGTAGTCGACGCGTTCGGCGAGGTCGCCGGCTTCGGGGCTGATGTCGAGGGAGAAGCGTTTGCAGGTTTGGGTTTCGTTGCTAAGCGGCTTCAGGATCGCGGTGTGGTGCGAACCGGTGACGGGGTAGCTGTAGGCGTAGCTCGTCTTATGCAGTATGCGGTAGGTAGCCATGCTGTTTCGTTATCCGATGGTGGCGTTTGGCTTCTTGACGGCAGCGTTGACGGTGTGGGCGAAGTAGTGCTGCTGGATGGCGCTGCCGAGATCCAGCAGATTGGTGAAGGTGTCGCCGAAGAATTCGTGCACGCTTTTCATGCGTTCCAGGGGTTCTTGTTGCATGAGGCTTTCGGGGTTGGTGAGGCCGATGCGGCTGAAGAGCTGGAGCGAGAGGGTGTCGATGGTGTTGCGTTCGCCTCGGTTGGCGTGGGGGAGGGTGGCGAGCAACTCCCTCAAGTTCGATATTTGATAGACGAGGGAGCGCGGGTTCGTGGAGTCGAAGCAGAGCAGGTCGAGTACGCTTTCTGATGAAACGGTATTCAGATAGCGGCGACGGTAGGTGATGCTGGAGTCCGCCCAGTACAGCAGCTGGGAATCCAGGCGTTCGTCGTAGGGCTTGGCGACGGAGTAGGAGGACTGCAGCAGCGAGGAGATTGCGAGGGCGCGTTCTAGGCGGCGGCCGATTTGCAGGAAGGCCCAGCCTTGGCTGCGGGTCATGTTTTCGTAGGCGTTGCCTACGAAGATGGAGAGATTCTCCAAGGTGTTGTCCAAGAAAATGGATACTTCGTCATCGAAGATGCTGAGTTCCTTGGAATCGTAGGAATCGCCGATTTCGCGGAAGGCTTGCATGCGTTTCCATGTGTCGACGGAGAGGCGTTCCTTGACCTTGGCGCCGGCCCGCTCGATGAAATGCAGGTTGTTGATCAGGCTCTCGGGATTTGCCTTCGAGAAGAGTGAGCGAGTGAGGAAGGGTTCGACTGCGGAGAAGTCGAGGCGCTCTGTCTCGGGGTCGAGCAGGCTGTCTATTGATTCGTCGGGCGGGATGATTTGCTCGAGGAAGGGAACGATGGGGCGCTGGGATTCAGCCCCGAGATCTTCGGTGAGGAAGTTGGATATGGTACGCTGCAGGCGGGCGAGGGACTCGGCCCGCTCGATGTAGCGGCCGAGCCAGTGGAGGTTGTCGGCGGTGCGGCTGGGGAGGTCGGAATGGTTGCGGCGTACGGGGCGCTCGCTTTGCAGGTTGGCTACGGCCCTTTGGCCGACTTCGGAGTCGGGGTCGCGCATAATCCAGGCGTCCTTGCTGGCGCCGCCGCGTTGCATGGATACGTCGAGCACGTCGCCGTTCGCCGGGTAGCGCACCAGTCCGCCGGGCATCATTTTCCAGCCGTCTTGGTCGGCCACGAGAAAGACGCGCATCAGGAAGTGGCGAGGGTTAAGCTTGCCGTTTTCGTAAACGGGGGTGGTGGCCTGGGAGAGAATTTCCTGTCCGCAGTAGCGTTCTGGATGCTTGTTGATTTGCGCTACGAGCTCTTGCCGTTCCTTTTCGCTGAGACGGGGGCCGAAGTAGGTGGCTCCTCCGTTTTGCCGGAAGGTGGGCTTCACGATGAGCTTTTCGATATTTTCGAGCACGTAGTTTCGCTCGTGTTTTTGTCCGCACCACCAGGTCGCTACGGAGGGAAGTTCGAGGCTTTCGCCCAAATAGTTGCGGCAGAACCAAGGCAGGAAGGCAAGCAGGGCAGGAGTCTCCACGAAGCCTGATCCCAAGGCGTTGACGAGGGCTACGTTGCGGTTGCGCACGGTATTGACCAGTCCGGGAACGCCGAGTAGGGAGTCGTTGCGTAGCTCCAGCGGATCCACCCAAGGGGAGTCGACGCGGCGCAGGAGTCCGTGTACCTGCTGGACGCCTCCGATCGTCTTCATGTAGAGGCGGTTGGAGCGGACTGTGAGGTCCTCGCCTTCGGCGAGGGTGTAGCCGAGGTTGCGGGCGAGGAAGGACTGCTCGAAGTAGGTCTCGTTTTTGGGGCCGGCGGTGAGCAGGGCGATGTTGGGCTGCTCGGAGGAGGTAGCAGCCAGCGCCTCGATCTGCTGGCAGAACTTTTGCACGAAAGGCTGGAGGGAGAGGA
The DNA here is from genome assembly GCF_014803405.1 of Pelagicoccus enzymogenes. Taxonomy (NCBI): domain Bacteria; kingdom Pseudomonadati; phylum Verrucomicrobiota; class Opitutia; order Puniceicoccales; family Pelagicoccaceae; genus Pelagicoccus; species Pelagicoccus enzymogenes. The sequence continues at coordinate 254,304 of NZ_JACYFG010000061.1, read as the reverse complement.
TGTCGGACTGCCAGATGGCCTTTGGGAAGATTCGCGACATCAGCATGCGGTTTTCCAAGGCGTAGCCCAGTCCGGAGGCGGCTTCGACGCGGTCGGAGAGCACCCACCAGCTCCCGTCGGGCGAGCGGGCGAGGTCGGCGGAGTAGAGCTGAATGTGGCTTTGCCGGGGCGAAAGGAGTCCGTGGCAGGGGCGGAGGAAGGCGGGGTTGGAGAAGACCAGGTAGGGGTGCATCCTGCTGCTTTGCAGCATGGTTTGGCGGCCGTAGACGTCTCCGAGGATGAGGTTGAGCAGGTGGGCGCGTTGCCCGAGGGCGCTTTCGAGGGACTCCAGCTCTTTTTGGGGGAGGGCCAGCGGGACCATGTCCATGGACCACGGGCGCGAGCTGGAATCGTCCGCGTCGTAGACGTTGTAGGTGATGCCGTTGTCGTGGATGAGGCGCTCGAGTTGGCGCTCGCGGCGTTCCCAGCGGGGTTGGCTGAGCGCGCCGAGGTGTTCGGACACGGAATGCCAATGCGGACGGGGCTGCCCCTTTTCGTCGAGAAACTCGTCGTAGGCGCCTCCGGGGGAGGCGTAGCCTCCCATCCAGTTGTTGAGCAAATTCGTTTGGCCGTCTTCGGTCATCAGCGTGTTATGACGCTTTTAGAGCGTGATGACTGGAGTACTCCTTACGTCTCGAAGTGCAAGCGTGGGGATCCCTATATCATTGTATGGTTTATAACCTACGCAAATCGAGCGTGACGGGCATTTCCTCGCTGCGCGGAATATTGCGAACCTGAATCGGGCCGGTGTTGTGTCCGAAGGAGTGGAAGCGTTCTGCCCGGCGCGTCTCGGCTTCCAAGGCGTTGATGGGGAAGCGTTCGTGACTGCGGCCACCTGGGTGGCTGACGTAGTAGGTGCAGCCGCCGATGGCCCTGGAGTGATACTTGTCGACGATGTCGAACACGAGCGGCGCGTGCACGGGAATGGTTGGGTGCAAGCAGCTGGGCGGTTGCCAGGCTCGGTAGCGCACGCCTGCCACGTAGGTGCCCGGCTCGCCGGTCGAAGTGAGCGGGAGTTCAATGCGGTTGACGGTGACCGAATAGCGATCGGGGTCGAGGCCAGTGACCTTTGCTTGCATGCGCTCGATGGAGGAATCGACGTAGCGGGCGGTACCGCCGCCGCCGGCTTCTTCGCCGAGCACCAGCCAGGGCTCGATGCCTTGGCGCAGTTCGATGGTCATGCCTTCGAAGCTGGCGGTGCCGATGATGGCGAAGCGGAATTCGAAATGGGTGGTGAACCAGTTTTCTTGGATGGGCAGGTCGGCCGCGTGGAGGGTTTCGATGACTTGCTTGAAGTCTTCCTTCACGAAGTGCGGCAGCATGAAGCGGTCGTGCAGCTTGGTGAGCCAGCGTGTGAGCGGGGCCTCGTAGGGTTTTTCCCAGAAGTGAACGATGAGGGCCCGCAGCAAGAGCTGTTGGGCGAGGCTCATCTGGGCGTGTGGCGGCATTTCGAAGCCGCGGAATTCCACGAGGCCGAGGCGTCCGGTGGCGCTGTCGGGCGAGAACATTTTGTCGATGCAGAACTCGGCTCGGTGGGTGTTGCCGGTCAGGTCGGTGAGCAGGTGGCGGAAGATGCGGTCGACGAGCCAAGGCGGTATGCTTTTCTCGTCTATTTTGGGGATTTGCTTGAAGGCGATTTCCATCTCGTAGCAGGCGTCAGGCCGGCCTTCGTCGACGCGTGGCGCCTGTGAGGTGGGACCGATGAAGAGTCCGCTGAAGAGGTAGCTGAGCGACGGGTGGTTGAGCCAGAAGCCGATGAGCGACTTCAGAACGTCGGGGCGGCGCAGAAACGGGGAGTCTGCTGGAGTGGAGCCGCCGACGACGATGTGGTTGCCGCCGCCGGTTCCGGTGTGGCGGCCATCGAGCTGGAACTTGTCGGTACCGAGGTTGAGCTGGCGGGCTTCCTCGTAAAGGATTTCGGTTTTCTCCACGAGTTGGTCCCAGCTGGTGGAGGGATGGATATTTACCTCCATGACTCCAGGGTCAGGGGTGATTTTCATGTAGTCGATCCGAGGGTCGTGGGGTGGGGTGTAGCCTTCGATGAGTACCCGTTTTTTCAGGATCGAAGCTGCATGCTCCACGGCTGCCACCAAGTCGATATAGTCCTCGATCTTCTCCGTTGGCGGCATGAAGACGTAGAGGCGTCCTTTGCGGCACTCGACGCAGAGGGCGGTGCGGATGACCCAAGGGGCGGATTGCCCCTCGTCGGGAACCTGGTTTTGCGGAAGCTTGCTGAGTTCCTCCTCGAAGCTCTTAGCGGCTTCTCGCTCCTCTTCGATGCGTTTGGAAATCTCGCGGGCGGCGTGGTCGTCCTCCTTGCGCTGGGGGACGATGAGGGAGCGGCGGGAGGGTAAGTCGGGGTAGCGCGCGGAAGGGTCGGATGGATGGAGGTAGGGGTATTCCTCTTCCTTGACCCATGGGAGCCGATCGAGCGGCAGGCGCAGGCCGAGCGGGGAGTCGCCGGGAGTGAGGTAAAGTTGCTTGCCGCGCAGCATCCAGATACCGCTGTGCCATTGAGGGCCGTTTTTCCCCCAGCCGCGTTGGAGCGGAAGGGCGTAGCCGACGGGGGTGTTGAGGCCGCGTTTGAATACGTTGAGCAGGTTCTCGCGTTCCTGTGGGTCGTCCAGCTCGTTGTCCAGCGGGTTGATGTTTACCGGGAGGTTGCGCTCCTTGAGCGAGAAGGCGACGGGATCTTCGTAGGCGGGGTTTATGTATTCCTTTTCGACGCGCAGCTGTCGGGTGAGTTCCTCGATGAGCTCTTTGGCGTCTTGGTGCGTGTATCCATAATCCTTGGTTTCGTCGCCGATGAGGCTGTCGTCCTCCCAGAGGGGTTGTCCGTCCTTTCGCCAGTAAAGGCCGAGAGCCCAGCGGGGGAGCGGCTCGCCGGGGTACCATTTCCCTTGGCCGTAGTGCAGCAGGCCCTGAGGACCGAACTTCTTGCGGAGGCGGCGGATAAGCTTGTCGGACAGCGGTTTCTTGGTGGGGCCCACGGCGCCGGTGTTCCACTCTTCGCCCTCTTGGTCGTAGATGGAGATGAAGGTGGGCTCGCCGCCCATGCTGAGGCGCACGTCCCCAGCTTGGAGGCGCTTGTCTACGGTTTTTCCGAGGGCGAGGATGGATTTCCACTGGGCGTCGGTAAACGGCTTGGTGACGCGCGGATCTTCGTGGATCCGCGTGACCGACATGGAGACGCTGAATTCGGTCTTGCAGGCGGAGATGCCACCTTCGATGGGGGCGGCTCCCATGGCGTCGGCCGAAGTGGCGAGGGGGATATGGCCTTCGCCGCAGAACAGGCCGCTGGTGGCGTCGAGGCCGACCCAGCCGGCGCCGGGAAGGTAGACCTCGCACCAGGCGTGCAAGTCGCAGCAGTCTTCGGGGACGCCTGATGGAGCGTCGGGGTCGACGGGTTTTTGGTCGGGTTTAAGTTGTATCGAGTAGCCGGATACGAATCGGGCCGCGATTCCGAGTCGGCGAAAAACGTGCACGAGCAACCAGGCGAAGTCGCGACAGCTGCCCTTGCCTTCCTTCAGGGTGCGCTCCGGCGAGTAGATGCCCGGGTCCATGCGCAGGGTGTAGTCGAGGTGGGCGTTTACCTTTTGGTTGATGTAGGCTACGAAGTCGTTGGTGTCTTTCTTGGAGACGTCGATCGAGTCTACGAATTCCTTGAAGCGCCCGCGGAGGGGGATTTTGGCGAAGTAGGGTCGCAGCTCCTTTTGCAGGGACTTGCTGTAGCCAAAGGGATAGCTGGTGGCGCTTTCCTCGAGAAAGAAGTCGAAGGGGTTAATGGGAGCTAGGTCGACGACGAGGTCGACCTCGAGCCCGAAGGTCTTGGTCGGTTCTTGCAGGAGCAGCCTAGCTACGTAATTGCTTTGCGGGTCCTGCTGCCAATTGACGAAGGTCTCGTCCGGAGTGACTTTGAGCGAGTAGCTGACGATGCGGGACCGGCAATGGGGGGCGGGCCGGAGGCGCACCACTTGGGGGCCGAGGGTGGCGAGGCGGTCGTAGTGGTAAGTGGTCTTGTGGTTGAGAGCGACTTTGATGGCCATTGAAAGCGGTAAGTAGTTGGGAGTGAACGTGTGGAATGGCTCTATGGCCGCTGGGACAGCGGCCGCTACCTTGGATAATGGTGGAGGGGCTTAGGCTTGAGCTTGCTCCAAATCCTCTGCCGGGTCGACGATCTCGGAGAACATGTAGCGTTTGCTGATCTCCACTGCGATTTCGCCGAGATCGGTCTCGATCGACTCGATGAGCTTGGAGGCTTCCTTGCCGTTGAGGTCGTTGGGGTTGGCGTAGTTGAGGCGAGCGATCAGTTGGCCGAGGCGACGTTCTGCCTCGTTTGAGAAGTGGGTGATCGGGCACTTGGAAATGGCGTGCAGGGCGAGCTGGGTGCGGGTTAGGCAATAGAGCACGGAGCGGGGGAAGTCTCGGGAGCGAAGCAGGAAGTCGCGCACGGTATCGCCTTCGATATCGGCGACATAGACGCGGCGGTAGGCCTCGTGGGCGCTGCAGCCGCGCAGGATGGCGGCCCATTGGGCGTTGTCTAAGGCATCATCCTTGGCTGGCGAGTCCTGGAGCATGTAGCGTTTGGCGTCGAGGATGCGGCAGGTCTTGTCAGCCCGCTCCAAGTTGGCGCCGATCTTGACGAACTCGAAGCCGATTTGGTGGGGGAAGGTCGTGTCGACCAAGCCTTGGAAGAGTTGGGAAAATTCCTTGATGTGCTGGAAGAAGGCGTAGTCCGCTTCGTCGCAGACTTTCGCGGGGTCTTGTTTCTTGATCCAGAGGTAGGTCCGGTTGATGACCTCCCACATTTCGGAGGAAATCTGGTCGCGAATCATGCGAGCGTTCTCCCGGGCGGCCGAAATGCACTGCAGGACGGAGCTGGGGTTCTCGGTGTTGAAGGTGAGAAACTCGGTGATGTTGGTGCTCGACTTGTCCTCGTAGAGCGATTCGAAGAGGGCTTGGTCGCCCAAGCTGGAGAGGATGGGGATCCAGCTTTTGTAGGGGTCCTCTTCGGGCGCGTGCTCGGATTCGAGGAGGGTTTGCAGGGTGACGTCTACGAGGCGAACGGTGTTTTCTGCCCGTTCGATATAGCGAGCCATCCAGAAGAGGGAGTCAGCGACGCGACAAAGCATGGTAAAGTGGGTTTTGAGTTATTGGGTTTTGGTTCTGGCGGTCTTCTTGGGTCTTATTCGTCCGAGTAGAGGACCCAAGTGTCTTTGCTGCCGCCGCCTTGGGAGGAGTTGACGACCAGCGAGCCTTTCTTGAGCGCCACGCGGGTGAGGCCTCCGGGAATGATCTGCGTTTTTTCGCCGCAAATTATATAGGGGCGCAGGTCGATATGACGTCCGCCGAATCCTTCGTCGCAATAGGTCGGATGGCGGGAGAGGGAAATTGGGGTTTGGGCGATAAATTCGCGGGGCGCGGCTTTGACCTTGGCCTTGAACTCCTCGACTTCCGCTTTGGTGGCGTGAGGTCCGATCAGCATGCCGTACCCCCCGGCTTCGTTGGCGGCTTTGATGACGAGCTTGTCGGCATTCGCCAGGACGTAGTCGAGGTCAGCTTTGCGGTAGGGCAGCCAAGTCTGAACGTTGTTGAGGATAGCGTCCTCTCCGAGGTAGTACTTGATCATGTCCGGCACGAAGCAGTACATGACTTTGTCGTCAGCGACGCCGGTGCCGAGGGCGTTGGCGAGTCCGATGTTTCCTTTCTTGTAGGCGCGCACGAGTCCGGGCACGCCAAGAAGCGAATCCTTGCGGAAGACTTCCGGATCGATGAAGTCGTCGTCGATGCGGCGGTAGAGCACGTCGACTTGCTTGAGCCCTTCGGTGGTGCGCATGTAGACGCAGTCGTCGGATTCCACGACCAAGTCGCGGCCTTCCACGATTTCCACTCCCATTTGTCGCGCGAGGAAACAGTGCTCGAAGTAAGCGGAATTGTAGACTCCGGGGGTAAGTACGGCGACGGTGGGATTCGCCTTCCCCTGAGGCGCGATGTACTGCAAGGCGGAGAGGAGCTTTTCTGGATAGTCGAGCACGGAGCGTACGCCAGCCTTCGGGAAGAAGCGGGGAAACGCCCGTTTCATGGCTTGGCGATTCTCGATCATGTAGGATACGCCGGACGGGCAGCGGCCGTTGTCCTCTAGAACCAGGTACTCGCCTTTGTTGTCGCGGATGAGGTCGGTTCCGCAGATGTGTACATAGATGTCCCGCGGAACGTCGAGGCCGACGATCTCCTTGCGAAAGTGCTTGGAGGAGTTGAGGATTTCCGCCGGAACCACGCCGTCCTTGACGATCTTTTGCTCGTGGTAGACGTCCTTTAGGAAGAGGTTGAGAGCTTGGATGCGTTGCTCGAGTCCGCGCGCCATCTGCTTCCACTCGGAATCCGCGATGATGCGCGGAATCATGTCGAAAGGGAAGATTCTCTCGGTGCTTTCCTGGTTTCCGTAGACGGTGAAGGTGATGCCTTGTTGCAGGAAGGAGAGGTTGACCGCCTCTCGCTTTCGATTGAACTCGCTCTCGGTGAGCTCGCTGAAGCGATCTACGAAGTTCTTGTAATGTGGGCGTGGCCGTCCGTTTTCGTCGAACATTTCGTCGAAGAAGGACTCGGTATCATATTTTATCTGCATTGAGAGGAAGTGAACTGGGGGTTAGTCAGCGCGGTATCGGTAGCTCGGCAGGAGGTCGCGAAAGCCGTTGGTCCGTTGTTAGCACCCGCTGTGCCATCGTGTGGAAAGCGCATGGATCGTTTCTAAATCAGCTGCATTGCGATCAAAGTTAATCGAAGTCGTTGGCTTCCTGTCGCTTGCCGGGGCAGCAGGGGACCTCCAGTATTCGATAGACTGCTCTTTTGGACTTCGCAAGCGATCCTCTAATATATAATACCTGTGTCGGTTTCGTTAATTTCGAAGACTGGCTGCAAGTTGCCCGGGCGAAATGCAGGACTGCAGGTTTTATCGGGCTTTTGATACCTTTGTGCTTGAAGCGAATGAGAAGGCGCCCCAAACCCATCGTCCTTCAAAATTTCCCATCACATAGGAGGCCCCGAAAGGGCATTCCGCCCAACGCAAACGTGTAGGAAAAGGACAGATTCAGCCGGTGAACGGGCTGGTTCTGTTTTTTGTTCTATTTCGGCGAGAAAATACTTGCCGAAGCACCTTCAAACGATACGTTCACGCTCTTTTCTCAAAATTTCACACCATGCCTACTATTAACCAGTTAGTCCGATTGGGCCGCAAAGTGATCAAGGCCAAGTCCAAGTCACGTGCCCTCGAAGCAAATCCGTTCCGCCGCGGTGTGTGCGTACAAGTCATGACTCGTACGCCTAAGAAGCCGAACTCGGCTATCCGCAAGGTGGCGAAGGTACGTCTAACCAATGGTTACGAAGTGATCGCTTACATTCCTGACGAGGGGCACAACCTCCAGGAGCACAGCATCGTTCTCGTGCGTGGTGGTCGTGTGAAGGACCTTCCAGGTGTTCGTTACCACATCGTTCGTGGTACTCTTGACGCCCAGGGTGTAGACAAGCGCCGTCGCAGCCGTTCCAAGTACGGTGTGAAGCGTCCTAAGGAAAAGAAGTAATCTCTAATTTTTGAAAGACCATGTCACGTCGCAGAAGAGCTACTAAAAGACCAGCTAAGCCAGACGCCCGCTACGGCAGCGTACTCGTAGGTCGCCTCGTCAATACCGTCATGCGTGACGGAAAGAAGACTGTCGCTGAGCGAATCGTCTATTCCGCCTTCGAGAAGGTTGCTGAAAAGCTCGGCAAGGGAGATCCCATCGATCTGCTTCTCGGGGCACTCGAAAACGCTCGTCCGCGCCTCGAGGTGAAGAGCCGTCGCGTTGGTGGCGCTACTTATCAGGTGCCAGTCGAGATTTCCTACGATCGCCAAGAGTCGCTCGCGTTTCGTTGGATCGTGACTGCTGCTGCGAATCGCCGCGGTCTGCCGATGAAGGAAGCACTCGCTTCTGAGATCGTTGACGCTTACAACAACACCGGTTCGGTGGTTAAGAAAAAGGAAGATACCCACAAGATGGCGCAGTCCAATCGCGCTTTCGCCCACCTTCGTTGGTAATCTCACGCCAACCCCCGCAGCTTTGCCTGTTTTGTTCTTTCTCAATGTCAGTTTCCCTCACAGCTCATTCGCCACGAAACGGCGCCGACAGACCGGTGCCGATGGAGTGGACGCGTAATATCGGCATTGCTGCCCATATTGACGCAGGGAAGACGACGACGACTGAACGCATCCTTTATTATACAGGCGTAGTTCACAAGGTTGGCGAAGTCCATGACGGGAATGCTGTCACGGACTTCATGGAGCAAGAGCGCGAACGTGGTATAACGATCACCTCCGCTGCGATCTCTTGCAATTGGAAGGCTCGCGTTGGTCCTTTCGAGGGCATTGACCATTTGGTCAATATCATCGACACTCCTGGGCACGTTGACTTTACCGCGGAAGTGGAGCGTTCGCTTCGCGTGCTCGACGGAGCGGTTGCGGTTTTCTGTGCGGTGGCAGGCGTTCAGCCTCAGTCCGAGACCGTTTGGCGCCAAGCCGACAAGTACAACGTACCGCGCGTCGCGTTCATCAACAAGATGGATCGCGTTGGAGCCGACTTTCAGGCTGCCGTCGAAGACATGCGCAACAAGTTGGGGGCGAACGCTCACCCGCTGTTCCTCAACATCGGTGCCGAAGAGGACTTCAAGGGGCTGGTGGATCTCGTGCAGAACAAGGCCTTCTTGTTCGACGAGTCGGATTCGATGGGCGTCAACACCATCGAGACCGCCATCCCGGCAGAGGTCGCGGACGAAGCCGCTCGCCTGCGTGAGTCCCTGATCGAAGCGGTTGCTGATTTCGACGATGAGCTCGCAGAGGCTTATTTGAGCGGAGAAGATATTTCCGCCAGCCAGCTCATCCTCGCAATCCGCAAAGCGACTATTGCTCTCAAGTTCGTCGGCGTAATCCCTGGATCCGCATTCAAGAACAAGGGCGTGCAGAGCGTTCTCGACGCCGTCGTAAACTATCTCCCAAGCCCGCTGGATCTGCCGCCTACCAAGGCTCACGCCAGCGACGAGTCCTCGGTTGAGATAGAGGCGGACGACTCCGGAAAGTCCGCCGCACTCGCGTTCAAGCTCTGGAGCGACCCGTATGTGGGTAAGCTTGTTTTCGTACGCGTCTACTCGGGCACGATCAAGAAGGGCGATATGCTTTTCAACGCTCGCACCGGCAAGGGCGAGCGCGTCAGCCGTATCCTTCAAATGAAGGCGGACAGCCGCGAAGATTTGGAATTGGTACGCTCTGGCGATATCTGCGCTCTAGTAGGTATCAAGAATGTGGCTACTGGCGACACGCTTGTTCCGAAGGGCTACGATGTCTCGCTCATCCCGCCCGTTTTCCCGGAGCCGGTCATTTCCATGACCATCGAGCCGAAGACTTCTGCTGACCAGGACAAATTGGCAGCTGGCTTGGCGCGACTCACTGAGGAAGATCCTACTTTCAAGGTTAGCTCCAATCCCGAAACCGGTCAGACCATCATCTCTGGAATGGGCGAGCTTCATCTCGAGATCATCCGCGACCGCTTGTTCCGCGAGTTCAAGGTAAGCGCTCGTTCCGGCGAGCCACAGATCGCCTATCGCGAAACCATTACGAAGCCAGCTCGCGGCGAAGGTAAGTTCATCCGCCAGACCGGAGGCAAGGGGCAGTACGGCCACGCTGTTATCGAAATCGAGCCTCAGGAGCTAGGGAAGGGGATTGAGATCGTCGACGAAACTGTCGGGGGCGTGATTCCCAAAGAGTATATCAAGCCTACTATGGACGGCATCCGCGAAGCGACCCTTAATGGCGTTGTGGCGAGCTATCCGGTTATCGATATCAAGGTGCGCTTGGTTGATGGATCCTTTCACGAAGTCGACTCGTCCGAGACCTCTTTCAAGATGGCGGGCATCTTCGCTTTGAAGGAAGCGATGAAGCAGGCCGCTCCGGTTCTACTTGAGCCGGTGATGAAGGTCGAAGTCGTGACTCCGAACGAATTCCAAGGTGACGTAGTCGGAGATCTCAACCGCCGCCGTGGTCAGATCCAAAATTTGGATACCAAAGGTGATCTTGCCTATATTTACGCAAGCGTTCCGCTTAAGACCATGTTTGGTTACGCGACCGACGTTCGTTCTCTTTCCAAAGGCCGTGCCAGCTACACGATGGAGTGGTCAAACTACGAAGTGGTTGCCCAAAAGCAACTCGACGAAATCCTCAATCAAGGTTGGTAAACGCCACCGTAACTTTTCTACCGAACAATCATGACAGGACAAAAAATCCGCATCAGACTTCAAGGTTTCGACTATCGAGTAATCGATCAGTCCGCGTCAGAAATCGTGGATACAGCTAAGCGTTCCGGAGCACGTGTTTCCGGGCCTGTACCCCTTCCGACTCGTATCGAGAAGATATCCGTTAACCGTTCTCCGCACGTGGACAAGAAGTCCATGGAGCAGTTCGAGATCCGTACGCACAAGCGTTTGCTCGACATCATCGAGCCAACTGCTCAAACCGTCGATGAGCTCAAGAAGCTGAACCTGCCTTCCGGCGTGGATATCAGCATCAACGTATAAGCAGATACCAACAATACAGACTTTCGATCGGCAATTCCGCCGTTCGCTAATGTGGGTCTAATAAAAACGAAGGCATCCGCCTTCACCTACCTCTTAGAACTATGAACTATACGCTATTAGGCAAAAAGCTGGGAATGACCCAGGTTTATGGCAGCGACAACGAAGTTGTTCCTGTCACCGTACTGCAGGCAGGTCCTTGCCCAGTGCTGCAAGTAAAGACGGTTGAGTCCGACGGATACAATGCGATCCAGATCGGTTTCGACTCCAAGAAGGACAAGAACGCCAGCAAGGCTGCTCTCGGCCACGCAAAGAAGGCTGGCGTCGCTCACGCTCCACGCGTGATTAAGGAAGTGCGTAGCCCTGAGGCTATCGACGCTGCTCCTGGCGACGTGCTCGACGTGTCTAAGTTCGAGGTCGGCAAGAAGGTCGACATCATCGGCAAGACCAAGGGTAAGGGATTCGCTGGTGTAATGAAGCGTTTCAATACCAAGGGTGGTCCTGCTTCCCACGGTTCCATGTTCCACCGCCGCATCGGTTCGATCGGTCTGTGCCAATGGCCAGGACACGTCTTCAAGAACCAGAAGATGCCAGGTCACATGGGCGCCAAGCAGCGCACAATTCAAAATCTCGAGATCGTCAGCATCGACGCCGAGAAGAACCTAATCCTGGTTAAGGGTGGCATCCCGGGCGCGAATGGCGACACCGTGATGATCCGTTCCTCGATCAAGGCCAAGAACTAGGAAAGGACTGATCGACCATGAAACTTAAGCTTTTCAAGAACGACGGCAGCGCCAACGGCGAAACTGAAGTAGACGGACTCCCCGTCTTCGAAGGTGACAAGGGCGTACAGGCTGTTAAGGAAGTAGTCGTAGCTCAGGCGGCCAATGCTCGCCAAGGCAGCGCCAATTCGAAGACTCGCGGCGAAGTTCGCGGCGGTGGCAAGAAGCCATGGCGCCAAAAGGGTACTGGCCGCGCTCGCGCCGGTTCCAATCGCTCCCCGATCTGGGTTGGCGGTGGCGTCGTGTTCGGCCCTCGTCCACGCGACTACTCGAAGAAGATCAACAAGAAGGTTAAGACCCTCGCATTCGGTCGCGCATTGTTCGACCGTATCAACGACGAGTCTATCGTAGTTGTTGACGCCCTCGACATCGCACCTGCCAAGACTAAGGTCGGCGAAGCCCTCGTACGCGGCATCGCTCCTAGCGGCAAGGTTCTCGTCATCGACAAGGAACTCAGCGAGACAGCTGTTCTCGCTCTGCGCAACTTGGCCGGTGTCGACCTAGAAGAGGCTCCGCTCGTAAGCGTGACTGACCTCTGCCAGTTCAAGACAATCATCGTAACACGTGCAGGCCTCGAAGTTCTCGTCGAGCGCGCGAAAGGAGGCTCGAAATGATTCAGCCAGACAAGATCATCAAATCCGTTCACATGACCGAGAAGAGCAACGTACAGTCCTCCGAAATGGGCCAGTACACCTTCCAGGTATTCAAGTCAGCTACCAAGGGCAGCATCAAGGCAGCCATTGAAAAGACATTCGATGTCACCGTAGCTCGCGTGAACGTCATCAACCAGATCGGCAAGCCAAGTCGCAACCGCAAGACCGGCAAATCCAGCATGGGTTCTGGATTCAAGAAGGCGATCGTTACTCTCAAGCAGGGTGACGCTATCGATTTCACTGCCTAAACGAAGGAGACTACTAGAAAATGTCTATTAAGAGTTTCAATCCAGTCACGCCGACGCAGCGTTTCGCTCAACTCCAAGTTAAGGAAGTTGCGAACAAGCGTCCGGAGAAGTCCCTCACGTCTTCTAAGAGCAAGCAAGCCGGTCGCAACTGCTACGGTCGCATCACCATGCGTCGTCGCGGCGGTGGTCACAAGCAGCTCTACCGCATCATCGACTTCAAGCGTAACAAGTTCGATATCCCTGCGAAGGTTCAAGCGATCGAGTACGATCCGAACCGCTCCGCATACATCGCTCTGGTTGCTTACGCAGACGGCGAAAAGCGCTACATCATTGCTCCTGCAGGCGTTAAGGCTGGCGACACGGTTCTGTCTTCCCAGAAGCAAATCGAGTTCAACGCTGGCAACGCTATGCCGCTCGAGTTCATCCCGCCCAGCACCAAGCTGCACGCGGTAGAGCTCTTGCCAGGCAAGGGCGCCCAGATCGCTCGCGCTGCTGGCAATGCAGTCGAGTTGATCGGTCTCGATGGCGACTCCGCGCAAATCAAGATGCCTAGCGGCGAAATCCGTCTTGTTTCCAAGAAGTGCTTGGCGACCGTTGGTTTCGTCAGCAACGCGGAAAAGAAGAACGTAGTCGTCGGCAAGGCCGGTCGTAGCCGTTGGCTCGGCAAGCGCCCACGCGTCCGTGGTGTTGTAATGAACCCGGTCGATCACCCCAACGGTGGTGGTGAAGCGAAGTCCAAGGGTGGTGGCGGTCGCCAGATGCTCGTGTCCCCATGGGGTCAGTTGGCGAAGGGCTTCCCAACCCGTCGCAAGTCCAAGGAGAGCAACAGCCTCATCCTCGTCCGCCGTAACGGACGGAAAATGAAGAACAAGTAAGCGAGGAAATAGAAAAAATGGCTCGTTCAGTAAAAAAAGGATTTTTCGTAGACCCCAGCATCGAGAAGAAGGTGAAGGAAGCTCAAGCCAGCAACGATCGCAAGCCGATCCAGACCTGGTCCCGCCGCTCCACCATCACTCCCGACTTCGTCGGTCTTAACATCAACGTACACAACGGCAAGGCATTCATCCCTGTCCACGTGACCGAAAACATGGTTGGCCACAAGTTGGGCGAGTTCTCGCAGACTCGCACCTTCAAGGCTCACGGTGGCGGTAAGAAGTAACGCGAGGAGTAACAAAGCAATGCAAGTACAAGCACGCACAAAATACGCTCGGATGTCGCCTAAGAAGGTGATCGAGGTCGCTCGCGCGATTCGCGGCAAGAACGCCAACGCAGCTCTCGAGTTGCTCAAGTTCATTCCCCGCAAGTCGGCACTTCTTCTCTCCAAGACACTGCAGTCGGCAATCGCTAACGCTGAAAACAACCACGACCTTTCTGGTGACTCGCTCACCGTTGAGCTCGCCACGGTTGAGCAAGGCCCCGCGCTAAAGCGCTTCAAGGCCGCAGCTCGCGGTGGGGTTGCCAAGCGCAAGAAGCGTATGTCTCACATCCGCATCGTACTGTCTGATAACGCCTAAAGGAATTACGCAAAATGGGTCAAAAAACACATCCGATCGGATTTCGCCTCGCAGTAAACCGTAACTGGCAGTCTCGCTGGTTCGCTCGCAAAAACGATTTTGCGGACACGCTTCACGAGGACTACATCATCCGTGAGAAGCTCATGGAAAAGCTCAAGTTCGCGAGCGTGCCACGCATCTTCATCGAGCGTGCCTCTGCCCGCGTCCGCGTTAAGATCTTCACCGCTCGCCCAGGCATCGTTATTGGTCGCAAGGGTCAGGAAATCGAGAAGATCAAGGACGAGCTCGCCAAGGCAACCGGCAAGGAAATCCTCCTCGACATCCAGGAAGTCAAGAAGCCTGAGCTCGACGCAACGCTCGTAGCCGAGAACGTTGCTCTCCAGCTCGAGCGTCGTATCGCTTTCCGTCGTGCCATGAAGAAGGCCGTCCAGATGGCCATGTCTTTGGGGGCGAACGGTATCAAGATTCAAGTAGGTGGTCGTCTCGGCGGCGCGGACATCGCTCGTACGGAAGTGCAGCGTCAGGGTTCCGTGCCTCTCCACACGCTCCGCGAAGAAATCGACTACGGCACTGCTGAAGCCCGCACCGTTTACGGCATCATCGGGATCAAGTGCTGGGTATTCAACAAGGAAGACTAAGCCGAAAGGGTAACAAGCCATGCCTCCACTCACACCATCTCGCACAAAGTACCGTAAGGTAATGAAGGGTCGCCTCCGCGGAAACGCGAAGGGCGGCGACACAATCGCATTTGGCGACTTCGCTATCCAGGCGCTCGAGCGCGGTCATTTCACCGGCCGTCAGATCGAAGCTTCCCGTGTTGCGATCACTCGTCACATGAAGCGTAAGGGTAAGCTCTGGATCCGAGTTTTCCCGCACAAGCCAATCACCAAGAAGCCACTCGAAACTCGTATGGGTAAGGGTAAGGGACCAGTCGACCACTACGTCGCTGCGATCAAGCCAGGTCTCATCCTCTTCGAGCTTGCCGGCGTACCAATCGCCGTTGCTCGTCAGGCAATGTCCCTCGCTGACGCGAAGATCCCGTTCAAGACGCGTTTCATCGAGCGCGATCGCGACTAAACCGGAAAGGAAACCATTATAATGAAGACAAAAGACATTCAGGAACTTTCCGTTGCAGAGATCGAAAAGAAGATCCGCGAGACTCGCGAGAAACTGCTCGACCTGCGTCTCAAGAAGCAAACTGGCCAAGTGGAAAAGACCCACGAGATCACTGCTGCTCGCAAGAGCATCGCTCGTATGGAAACTATCCGTAACGAGAAGATCGCTGCTGAGAAGCAGTCTGCCTAACCCTTAGATTCATCCGGCAATGGAAAATTCACGTAACAAGAGAAAAGACCTTCAGGGCGTTGTCACCTCCATTATGGGCGACAAGTCCATCAAGGTGACCTACAGCTACAAGAAGGCTCACCCTCGCTACCGCAAGGTAATCAACCGCAAGACCGTCGTTCACGTACACGACGAGGAAAACACCGCGCGCCTCGGCGACAAGGTTGAGATCATGGAAACTCGTCCACTCAGCCGCCTCAAGCGCTGGCGCCTCGTCAAGGTAACGGAGCGCGCTCCAATGCTCGGCAAGAAGACTCTTGCTGAAGTTGAAGCGGAACAGGAAGCCCACGCAGCGGAGTCCGGCACAGAAGCATAAAGTAGGGGAGACTAGCCAAACATGATTCAATTACGTTCATCTCTCCAGATCGCGGACAACACAGGAGCCAAGCGCGCCTGCATGATCCGTCGTCTCGGACAAAACAAGAAGACTGCCGATGTAGGCGACGTAATCGTCGTGAACATCAAGGAAGCAAGCGTCGACTCTT
This sequence comes from Pelagicoccus enzymogenes, assembly GCF_014803405.1. Lineage (NCBI taxonomy): Bacteria > Pseudomonadati > Verrucomicrobiota > Opitutia > Puniceicoccales > Pelagicoccaceae > Pelagicoccus > Pelagicoccus enzymogenes. The sequence goes on along the minus strand of NZ_JACYFG010000061.1, from coordinate 238,646 downwards.
CCGTTAAGAAGGGATCGGTCGTCAAGGCTGTGGTCGTCCGTACGAAGGCTCCTATCCGCCGCAAGGACGGAAGCTACCTTCGCTTCGACTCCAACGCTATCGTTATCCTGGACAACAATGGCAACCCGAAGGGCACCCGTATCTTCGGACCAGTCGCTCGCGAACTTCGTAGCAAGAAGTTCATGAAGATCGTATCACTAGCACCGGAGGTACTCTAAGATGGCTACTGCACACATTAAGAAGGGCGAGGAAGTCGTAGTACTCGCCGGCAAGGAAAAGGGCAAGCGCGGCAAGGTATTGCAGCTGCTCCCTGCGAAGGACCGCGCAATCGTCGAAGGCTTGATGATGATCAAGCGTCACGAGAAGAAGTCCGAAGAGAAGCCGGAAGGCGCCATCGTTGAACGCGAAGGATCCATCCACGTTTCCAACCTCATGTCCGCGGAGAAGTACGACGCTCGCCGCGCCAAGTAACATTCAAAAACACAAGCTGCCGTAATCGGCATCGAGAACCAAGAAATTCGGGTCGGAAATCCGGATTCATCAAAAACCAATGAGCTCTCAAGAAACTCCAGCACTCAAGCAACACTATATCGATGTAGTAGCACCGGGCCTCAAGAAGTCCCAGGGTTACAAGAACGACATGGAGATCCCAGTGATCGAAAAGGTCGTGCTCAACATGGGTATCAATGCTTCTGCAGACAAGTCCGTCCTTGAAGAGGCGGTTAAGAACCTCAGCGCTATCGCAGGTCAGGCCGCCGTTCGTACCTACGCTCGCAAGAGTATCGCGAACTTCAAGCTCCGCGAAGGTATGCCTATCGGCTGCAAGGTTACTCTCCGTGGCAACCGCATGTGGGACTTCCTTTACCGTCTTCTCGCGGTAGGTCTTCCTTCTATCCGTGACTTCCGCGGAGTGCACTCTCGCTTCGACGGCAATGGCAACTACTCGCTCGGCGTAACCGATATCACGATTTTCCCGGAAATCGCGACCGACACGCTCAAGTACCAATCCGGTCTCGAGTTCACCATCGTTACTTCCGCTGCGACCAACGAAGAAGGCAAGGAGTTGCTCACGCTTCTTGGAATGCCTTTCCGCAAGCAGGAGAAGAAGGAAGAAACGACAGCAGCTTAATACATTTAGAATATGGCAAAGAAATCAGCTATCGCCCGTAACAAGAAGCGCATGCGCATGGTTGCCCAGTACGCCGAAAAGCGTGCTGCCCTCAAGGCAATCATGAAGGATCCAGAAGTTTCCGACGAAGAGTTCTACGCAGCCCGTGACAAGCTCACCAAGCTGCCTCGCAACTCTTCTCCCATCCGCATCAAGAACCGTTGCAACGTCACTGGACGTCCTCGCGCTTTCATTCGCCGCTACGGGCTTTCTCGACTCACTTTCCGTGAGCTCGCTCTCCAAGGTAAGATTCCGGGCGTAACTAAGTCCTCTTGGTAAGCGAATAGGCATTGACGATTTGATTTCACACGATCAAATCGTCCGCCTTTCCAAATATTTACATCTCGGGCCGTGAGTTTGGATATCGCGCGGCCCTCAAACCACTAATACAAGTATGCACACTGATCCAATCAGCGACTTCTTAACGCGCATTCGTAACGCTTCCCGTGCCGGTAAGGCGGAGACGTCTGCGCCGCACTCAAAACTCAAGGCAGCTATCGCCAAGGTTCTTCTCGACGAAGGATTCGTAAGCGAAGTGAAGGACGGTACCGACGAGAACGGCCACAAGACAATCGTGGTCACTCTCAAGTATGTAGATGGGGAAGCCTCCATCAATGGTATCGACCGCGTCTCCAAGCCAGGTCTTCGCCTGTACGCTAAGAGCAACGAGATTCCTCGTGTTCTCAACGGACTCGGCGTTTGCATCCTCACGACTCCCAAGGGAGTTATGAAGGATCGCGATGCGCGTCGCCAAAAGCTTGGCGGTGAACTGATCTGCAACGTTTGGTAAGAAAGGAAAACCAGAAATGAGCAGAATCGGAAAACTCCCAGTCGCTATCCCAGCTGGCGTCAAGATCGACGTCAAGGGCACCACCGTTAAGGTTGAAGGCCCCAAGGGTAAGCTCGAAAAGACTTTTAACTCAGCGGTAGCTATCGCGGTAGAGGATGACCAAATCAAGGTCAGCCCCGCGGAAAGCACACGTTTCGCCAACGCCATGTACGGCACAGCTCGCTCCATTATATCGAATATGGTGCAGGGCGTAGTGGAAGGCTATTCCAAGGATCTCGAGATCTCCGGAGTTGGTTTCCAGGCGAACCTCAAAGGCAACGTCCTCAACCTCAAGCTCGGTTACTCGCACGATTGTAACTATGACATCCCTGCGGGCGTTACTATCACGGTCGACGGTGGCACCAAGGTTAAGGTTTCCGGGATCGACAAGCACATGGTCGGTCAGGCAGCGGCTTCCATCAAGAAGTTCGCTCCAATCGAACCTTACAAGGGCAAGGGTGTTCGCATTGTTGGCGAGCATGTAATCCGCAAGGAAGGCAAGTCGGTCTAAGCCTCGGCTTAGGACTTGATCCGCAAACTCCAAAAGAAGAGTTAACAGATGAAAATTCAGAAGAAAAACGACCTAGCGCAAAAACGTCGCTGGCGTATCCGCAAGAAGGTTATCGGCACTTCCGAGCGCCCACGCCTCAGTCTCCACCTCAGCAACAAGCACATTTACGCGCAGGCGATCAACGACGAGTCGGGAACCACCGTCGCGTTCGTTTCCAGCCTCGGCAAGGACGTGCGCTCCCAAAGCCTCAAGGCCAATGTCGCTGGCGCAGCTGCCCTCGGCAAGCTGTTCGGCGAAAAGGCGAAGGAAGCGGGTGTCAGCAAGGTCGTGTTCGACCGTAACGGACGCAAGTACCATGGTTGCGTCAAAACATTCGCAGATGCCGCTCGCGAGGCCGGCCTAGATTTTTAATTGCCCTATGATGACTTCACAGCAAAACACAGGCGGGCCAGGTCGTTCTGGTCCAGGTGGTAACCGCGGCCCAGGCGGTCCAGGCGGAAATCGTGGTCCAGGGGGCAACCGTGGTCCAGGCGGTCGTGGTCCAGGTGGCGGTCGCGGCGGTCCTCGTGGGCAACGCGAAGAGCGCGAAGACGACGGAATCTCCGAAAAGGTAGTATTCATTAACCGTTGCGCCAAGGTCGTTAAGGGTGGACGTCGCTTCAGCTTCTCCGCTCTCGTCGTCGCTGGTGACCAATCCGGTCAAGTCGGAATCGGTTACGGCAAGGCGAACGAAGTTCCTGAAGCTATCCGCAAGGGCACTGAGCAAGCTCGCAAGAGCCTCGAGCCAGTAAAGCTCAAGGGTGACACCATCCCGCACGAGGTCCTCGGCGAGTTCGATGGCGGCAAGGTTCTTCTCCGTCCAGCGACCACGGGTACCGGTATCATTGCTGGTGGCGGTGTTCGTGCGGTTCTCGAAGCGGCAGGCGTGCAGAACGTTCTCACAAAGTCTCTCGGTTCCAACAACCCGAACGCTATCGTGCTGGCGACTCTCGATGGCCTCAAGAAGCTCAAGACCTACGAAGACTATAAGCGTCTCCGCGGTTAATCTAATTCAAAGAAGGAACTTCATAAAATGAGACTTCATAATCTATCTAACGTTAAGGGTGCCACTCACCGTCGCAAGCGCGTCGGTTGCGGCGAAGGCAACGGCCATGGCAAGACCTGTGGACGTGGCGGCAAGGGACAGACTGCTCGTTCGGGCGGCGGTATCCGTATCGGTTTCGAAGGTGGCCAGATGCCAATCTTCCGTAAGCTTCCGATCCGCGGGTTCAACAACAAGAACTTCCGCACGGATTACGAATCGGTCAACGTAGGCGAGCTCTCTAAGCTCGACGACTCGGTTACCGAGGTTGATCGCGAAGCTCTTGCGGTAGCTGGTCTCGTTCGCTTGAACGACAAGCCGCTCAAGATCCTCGGCGAAGGCGAAATCACCAAGGCACTCAAGGTCAAGGCTGTTAAGTTCAGCGCTTCCGCAAAGGAAAAGATCGAGAAGGCCGGTGGCGAAGCCATCGTTTCCGAAGCTTAATCCTCGCACTGATCCCCGACTCCTCAAGGCATGCTATCTGCGTTTACCAACTGTCTGAAGATTCCAGAGCTTCGTCAGAAAATCTTTCTGATGCTCTCTCTTCTTTTCATCGCCCGAATCGGCGCGAACATCCCGCTCCCTGGCCTCGACATGAAGCCGTTGCAGGACTATTTCGCCGAACAAACCGCTTCGGGTGGCGGCAGTCTGGTGGGGCTTTACAACATGTTCACTGGTGGCGCATTTTTGCGAGGCGCAATCTTCGCTTTGGGGATCATGCCATACATTTCCGCTTCCATCATCTTCCAGTTGATGGGAGCTGTTTTTCCTGCTCTCGCTCGATTGCAGCAAGAAGGGGAGGCGGGGCGCCAAAAGCTATCCCAGTACACGCGTTACGCAACGGTTATCATCGCGGCGGTCCAAGGTGTGTTGTTGATATTGGGTCTGCAGAACCCTGGAACTCTGTTCCCGGGCTTTTCGACGGACGGCTACGGTGATATCATCATCGAGGACAAGTTTTGGTTCCTTTTGTCTTCCACCGTTTTTCTCACTGCAGGTGTCGTGCTGCTGATGTGGATTGGTGAACAAATCACCAAGCTGGGTATCGGCAACGGTATCTCCATTCTCATCACCATTGGTATCATCGCCGACTTGCCCGGTGCCGCTCAGGCGACCTATGACCTGTTTTTTGGTCCAGTAGGCGTCAAGAAGCTCGTCTTCGGTCATGGCCTCTTGATGGCAGGTTTGCTTATCGTGGTGACGGCTGGTCTCGTGGCGGTCATTCAGGCCATGCGTAAGATCCCAGTGCAGTACGCAAAGCGTGTTGTAGGGCGCAAGGTCTATGGAGGTCAAAGCTCCTTCATGCCTCTGAAGGTCAACTACGCAGGGGTTATGCCGGTTATCTTCGCCTCGGCTCTTCTGTCCTTTCCGCAGCAGATCATCTCTCAGATCGGGGCGGCCTTGGAGTTGCAGTGGATGGTGGACGCCTCGATGTACCTCGCTCATGGATCCGCATCCTATTACATCGTCTTTGGCTTGATGATTCTCTTCTTCAGCTACTTCTGGGTTTCGGTAATGTTCCGTCCCATTCAGATCGCTGACGATCTCAAGAAGTATGGAGGTTATGTCCCGGGCGTTCGTCCTGGGCAGCCAACTGCCAAGTTTCTCGACTTTGTTATGACGCGCTTGACGCTGGCGGGGGCAATTTTCCTCACGGTCATCACGGTTTTCCCAGATGTGCTGCTGTACCTTTACGAGATCCCGATGCGCGTCGCCATTTTCTTTGGAGGTACCGGGATGCTTATCACGGTGGGCGTCGCTCTCGACACGATGAAGCAAATCGAGACGCACCTTTTGCAACGGCACTATGACGGCTTCCTCAAGAAGGGGCGCATTCGTGGCCGTAATCAAGCTCGGGGCTCGGAGGCCGCTCTTGGTGGCGCGACTGAACTGAAGAACGTGGGACAGCTCTACTTTGCGGTTCTTGCAATCTTCGCTGTTGGGCTAGCTGCATATTTCATCCAGATTTATACAAATTAAACTTTACTTTCGTGGCCTGAAGGGCCATCTCCTTGCTCCTTTTTCTCATCGCAGAGAACCTGCGCGTTTAATTGGCTCAACCTTCGCCGCGATATAGCCAAATCCGGAGCGTTTTCGCTTCGACGGCACTTCTTCACAAATACTTTTAAACCAATAACTTGCTAGAACACTATGCCACGTATCCTAGGCGTTGACATTCCAGCTAATAAGAAGCTCGAATATTCTCTCCGTTACATTTACGGTATCGGACCAACACGTTCAAAGACGATCCTCGCGGAAACTGGAATCGATCCAGACATGCGTGCGAAGGAACTGAACGAGGAGCAGATCAATGCCATCATGAGCAAGATCCAAGAGCTTCATTACGTTGTGGAAGGTGACCTCCGTCGCGAGCTTACCGGAAACATGAAGCGCTTGCAGGCGATCAACTGCTACCGTGGATTGCGTCATCGTCGTGGTTTGCCCGTTCGCGGCCAACGCACCAAGACGAACGCTCGTACTCGCAAGGGCAAGGTTAAGACACAGGGCTCGCTCCGTAAATAATTAGGAACATCACGTCATGTCTGAAGAACAAGTAAAAGCTGAAGAAGAAGAAGCGAAGGACGTCGCTGCCGAAGGTGCAGAGGCGGAAGCTCCTGTCGAAGAAGAGCTCATTGGTGGTGTCAAGAAGCAACCAACGGCTCAGGATCTCCTCAAGGAAGAGATCGGCGAGCTCAAGATTCGCAAGGCCAAGGGTAGTAAGAATATTACTACCGGCATCGCGAAGGTCAGCGCCACATTCAACAATACCATCGTAACCATTACGGACCTCAAGGGGAACACCATCTCTTGGGCCAGCGCTGGTAAAATGAATTTTCGTGGTTCCCGTAAGTCCACTGCTTACGCTGCCCAGATCGTCACCCAAAACGCTGCTAAGGCGGCGATGGCGCACGGTTTGAAGGAAGTAATGATCGAAGTCAAGGGACCTGGAATGGGTCGTGACTCCGCGATTCGCGCGTTCCAAACGCTCGGTCTCGAGATCTCCTCGATCACTGACACGACACCCATCCCTCACAACGGCTGCCGTCCTCCTAAGCGTCGTCGCGTCTAGTCGCGGATCGCTGATAACTCTGAACTCTCAAATTTAAGAAGATCATGGCTCGCTATACCGGACCAACTACCAAGATCAGCCGACGTTTCGGACAGCCCATTTTCGGCTCATCCAAGTCTCTCGAAAAGCGCAACTACCCACCTGGCCAGCACGGACCACGTCTCCGTCGCAAGCAGTCCGAGTACTCTATCGGTCTCGGCGAGAAGCAAAAGCTTCGCTTCATGTACGGCCTGATGGAGAAGCAGTTTCGCCGTACGTTCGACAAGGCAAAGGCAACTCGTGGCGTTACAGGTACTATCTTCCTGCAACTCCTCGAGACACGGCTCGACAGTATCGTTTACGACCTCGGTTTCACCAAGACTCGTAAGGCCGCTCGTCAGTTCGTGAACCACGGACATATCTGCGTGAACGGCAAGAAGGTCGATATCCCCAGCTATCAAGTAAAGGTGGGCGACGAGATCGAAGTTCGTAACGCGACCTCTTCCCGCCAGCTGGCTACTCGCAACATGGAGGCTAACCGCATGCGCAACGTTCCTGATTGGATGACGCGTCAAGACGAAGCATTCCGTGGCGTCGTTAATCGTGAGCCAACTCGCGAAGAGCTCGAGCCAAGCATCAACGAGCAGCTGATCGTTGAGTTCTACAGCCGCTTCTAATCGCGACTGTACTCATCCCATTATTTTCACTCCGACCAACTAATTTTAAGCCCATCCGTAGCCCATAACGCAACATGCCGAAACGTATTGGAAAGTTCGAACTGCCAAACCGCCTTGTTAAAGTAGAAGAGGGCTCCTCTTCCACTTATGCGATGTTCCATGCTGAACCCTTTGAAGCGGGTTATGGGCATACCATTGGCAATTCGCTGCGTCGCGTCCTCCTCAGCTCGATCGAGGGCGCAGCAATCGCTTCGGTTAAGATCGAAGGGGTTAGCCACGAGTTTCAGAGTGTGGACGGTATCGTTGAGGACATCACCGATATCGTTCTCAACCTGAAGAAGGTTCTTCTGGTTTGCCACAAGCGAGAAGGCGTAAAGTTGATGATCAACACCAATCGCTCGGGTGCGATTACCGCTGCGGACATCCAACCGGATTCCAACGTGGAAATCGTCAATCCGGACCAGATCATCTGCACGCTCGACCGCGAAATGCCATTTACGGCTGAGTTGGAAGTCAAGGTGGGTCGCGGATATTGCCCAGGCGACGAGAACAAGGACGAAGAAGATCCGATCGGAGTGATCGCGATCGACTCGCTCTTCTCCCCAGTCAGCTTGGTCAAGTACGCGGTTGAAGCGACTCGTGTCGGTCAGATCACCGATTACGACAAGCTTCTTCTGGAAGTGTGGACCGATGGACGTATCACGCCTGACGACGCTCTCAAGCAAGCAGGTGCGATCCTGAAGCATCACCTCGATGTCTTCGACAACGTTTCAGACGAGAACTACGAGTTCGAAGACGAAGGTGGCGAAGTCAGCGAAGAGCAAAACAAGCTCCGCAAGCTGCTCAACATGAGCGTCAACGAAATCGAACTTTCCGTTCGCGCCGCGAACTGCCTCAACAACGCGAATATCACCACCGTTGGTGAGCTCGCGATGAAGAGCGAACAAGAGATGCTCAAGTACCGCAACTTCGGTAAGAAGTCTCTCAATGAAATCAAAGACAAGCTCGAGTCCCTCGGTCTCTCGCTTGGCATGAAATTTGACGAACGCCTCCTCGATAACAAGAAGGAGCTCTAAACGTAACCTTACACTCAGACAGCCATGCGTCACCGCAAGCATCGTAATCAACTCGGCGTAAAGAAGGAGCACCGCGAAGCTCTCCTCGCCAATCTTTCAACAGCGCTCATCCAGCGCGGCCGCATCAAGACGACCCTCAAGAAGGCAAAGGCGCTCCGTCCATTCGTAGAGAAGGTCATTACTCTTGCCAAGAAGGGCTCCCTGCATGACCGCCGCATTGCGATCTCTCGCGTTCGCGACGTAGACGTCGTACATGAGTTGTTCGAAGAAAAGGTTGAGCAGTTCAAGGATCGCAACGGTGGCTACACTCGTATTTACAAGATCGGCACACGCCGTGGCGACGCCGCTGAAATGGCTTTGATCGAGCTTATCGACGCTGACGACGAAGGCTACGGCAAGAAGAACAAGCCTAAGGCTAAGAAGGCTGAAAAGCCAGCAGCTGAGGAAGCGGCTCCTGAAGCGGAAGCTTCAGCCGAAGAAGCTCCAGCAGCCGAAGCGGAAGCTCCAGCGGCAGAAGAGACCAAGAAGGAAGAAGAAGCCAAGTAAGGCCTCCTCCCAAATTCTAATCTTTCCTATTTCCTGAGAATGCGTTCTTCCGCGAAGAACGCATTTTCGCGTTTTAAAAACCTAACACTTTCGTGCATCCCTTCACTTGGTTTCTCATACTCTACACTGGTTCTGCGCTGATCGCGATCGCCAGCCTGTGGTTCTATTATGAGAAGAGGGAGAAAAGAGTGTTCGATATCAGACGCAAGCGCCGCGTCTTTCACTGCGTGAAGTGCGGCGAGTTGTATTCGATTCGCAAGAAAGACGTGTCCGATGGGCAGCAATGTCCAAAATGCGGATACAACAACTTCGAACTGTCCTTTTAACTTGAGGCGCCCGCTGAATACGAGTGACAAGCGCCCCCGCCAGTATCTTTAATCCTAACCTTTACCATGAAGCACCAGACCATAGCGGTACTCGATTTCGGATCACAATACACCCAGGTAATCGCCCGTCGCATTCGCGAATGCAATGTATACTCGAAGATCTACTCCTATAAGACTTCCGCTAAGCAGTTGCAGAAGGACGGCGTGATTGGAGTTATCCTCTCTGGCGGTCCATCCAGCGTACTCGCTCCGAATTCGCCTCAGGCCGACAAGAAGATCTTCTCGATTGGAGTTCCCGTACTTGGTATCTGTTATGGCGTTCAGCTGATTGCTCATTTGCTCGACGGAAAGGTGGAGAAAAGCAAGGAGCGTGAATATGGACATGGAACTTTGACCGTCTCGCGCAAGGGAAGCCTCTTCCGTGGCTTGCCCAACAAGCTTCGGGTTTGGAATTCGCACGGGGACCGCTTGGCTAAGTTGCCTACCGGCTTCTCGGCGATCGCTTCGACGGAGAACTCCAGTTTCGCCGCCATTTCTGACGAGAAGCGAAAGATTTACGGTATCCAATTCCACCCGGAAGTGGACCATTCCGAAGGCGGTATCAATATCCTCGAGAACTTCCTGCGCAAGATTTGCGGTTGCAAGGGAGACTGGTCAATGGCTGACCTGGCCCGGGAGTCGATCGAGAATATTCGCAAGATCGTTGGTAAGGATCGCGTATTGCTCGGTTTGAGTGGTGGCGTGGATTCGTCCGTAGCGGCTGCCCTGATACACAAGGCCATTGGTCGTCAGTTGACTTGCGTCTTTGTCGATAACGGGTTGCTTCGCTTGCACGAGCGAGAGTTGGTGGTCGATCTCTACAAGCGGAACTTCAACATGGATGTTCGCGTCGCGCGGGCTGGCTCCAAGTTCTTGGCTGCATTGAAAGGGGTGACGGATCCTGAAAAGAAGCGTAAGATCATCGGTAAGACCTTTGTCAAAGTCTTCCAAGATTCGCTTAAGCGTATAGGCGACGCCAAGTTTCTCGCGCAGGGAACGCTGTATCCTGACGTGATCGAAAGCATCTCGATCGATGGAAATCCTGCTGCGACGATCAAGAGCCATCACAACGTGGGTGGTTTGCCGAAGAGCATGAAGTTTAAGCTGCTCGAGCCGCTCCGCGAGCTCTTCAAGGACGAAGTACGCGCTCTTGGAACGGCACTTGGTTTGCCTAAGGAAGTTGTCTGGCGTCAGCCTTTCCCAGGCCCTGGCTTGGGCGTGCGCGTTTTGGGAGAAATCAACAAGCGTAATCTAGACATCTTGCGCAAGGCGGACGCGGTGCTGCACGAAGAGATGATGGAATCCGAACTTTACTACAAGGTTTGGCAGTCCTTCTGCGTCTTCCTGCCGGTTCGCACGGTAGGGGTGATGGGAGACGAGCGTACCTATGACAATGTAATCGCCCTTCGGATCGTCGAAAGTAAGGATGCGATGACCGCTGACTGGTCGCGTGTCCCGTACGAAGTGCTGCAGCGCGTCTCAACGCGTATCATCAACGAAGTTGAGGGTGTCAATCGCGTCGTTTACGACCTAAGCTCGAAGCCTCCCGGCACCATCGAGTGGGAATAGCGTATCCGCTTCCAAACTACTATAGACTTTTGCGGGGCGGGAGAGATCCTGCTCCGTTTTTCCATCCACAGAATTACAGCCCCGTTACCTGATATGAATCGTATCTTCCCCAAGTCCGTCGCTTTTTTCGCGACTCTACTAATCCTCTCCAGCAACGCGTTTGCCCAGAAAGCCTCGGAATTATCCGACGCAGAAAAAGAAAAGATCATAAAGGAAACGGTGGCGCTTGGGCGTGAGTACATGGGGGGCGATGCGAAGCTCAATGCCATTCAGTCGGTTCGTTTCGAAGGGGTGCTCGTTCAGCCGGGCGGCATGTCAGGGACGGTAGAGTCGGTGATGAAGAAGCCCGGATATTACCAGTTTATATCCTCCATCGGTGGTATCCGTGAAACTTCCACGCTTGCTCCCACCGGCGCTTGGAGAAAGCTGGAGAACTTTCGTGAGCCGGGCGCGTACACCTTAAGTTTCTACGACGTCGAAGAGTTGCGCAACTTGGAGGCAACCATCTCTGACAGCCTTGGATTCTTGAAGGCTCCGAAAACGCGCAACGGCCGCATCGAGTTCGTTGGCAAGGGAAAGGTTCGTGGAAAGCAAGCCGTCATCCTCAACTACGTCTACAGCGATGGGATTTGGTTTCGCCGCTATTTCAACCCGGAGACCGGGCGAGTGATGTTCATGCAAAGCTCGAAAGGGATGGTGTTTACCTACGAGGGAGATATCGAAGTCGACGGAGTTCGTTTTCCCAAGAAGGTCCTAGTGACTTACGTTTCGCAATACGGGGAATCGACGATGGAGATTTCCTACTCCAAGGCGGAAGTGAACCTCGAGGTGGATTTGCAGCGCTTCAGAGTCCCGCAAGTTGGAGAGTAGGGGAACGCAACTTTCTCTTTGCCATGCGTGAAGGCGCATAGCAAAAGTGTCGCCATGGCAGACTTGGCCTACAGTTCACGTACCTTTTGGGATAAGCTTTCCGCTTTCTGCAAATCAGCTGAGGTTCCTCAGTCGATTGTGGATACGGTTTCCTCGGTGCTCGGCGAAGTCCGGGAGCAGGGAGATGCCGGCATAGCGAAGGCTCTCGAGCGAATCGACAAGGTTACGCTCTCTCCTGAATCCTTCCCCATCAGCCGCGACGAGATGAAGGCCGCGGTGCGACGTTTGCCCAAGGGCGACGTCCAAGCGATCAAGGATGCGGTGGCATCTGTCACCGAGTTTCACAAGCACGCTTTGCCGCAGTCTTGGACTGCCAAGAACGCTCATGGTGCGACCATCGGCGAACGCTTCTACCCGCTCGAAAGAGTGGGTCTCTACATTCCGCGCGACCTCGTTTCGACGGTTGTGATGACGGCTGCTCTCGCCAAGTTGGCCGGCGTAGAGGAGATCGTAGCCTTCACGCCTTGTGGGCGAGACGGACAGGTCAACGATGGCTGTCTGGCCGCCATGTACTTTTCTGGTGTTACTGAAGCCTATCGTTTTGGCGGTATCATGGCGATCGGCGCGGCTGCATTTGGAACGGAGTCAATCAAGCCAGTGCTCAAGGTTTACGGTCCGGGAAACGCTTTCGTGGTGGAAGCCAAACGCCAGGCCTATGGGACGATCGGGGTCGACTTGCTGCCCGGCCCCAGCGAATTGCTGGTGATTGCTGACGACCACGCCGACGCGGACTTCGTTGCCTCCGATCTGCTTGCTCAAGCCGAGCACGGTTCCGGCCGCGAAAAGATTTTCCTGGTAAGCCTTTCCAAGGAGAAGACTAAGGCGATTCGTGCTGCTATTCGCGAGCAACTCAAGAGCTTGCCGCGCAAGGATGCGATCAAGTCCGTCTTAAAGGACGGATTCTTCTCGGTCGTGGTTAAAGACTACGATGAAGCGGCCTCAGTTGCGAACTACGTCGCGCCTGAGCACATGGAACTCGAGGTCGATCCGAAACAGTTCAACAAGCTGATCAAGTCGATCACCACAGCTGGAGCTGTCATGCAGGGAGCCTGGTCTGCTACGGCTCTGGGAGACTTTGTCGCAGGCCCCAGCCATGAATTGCCGACAGGCCGTTCCGGGCGCCATTTCAGCGGTTTGCAGATAAGCGACTTCATGCGTCGCTCTAGCCTTGTTCGCTACTCGAAGTCAGCTTTGCGAAAGGCGGCTTCTACCGTCGATGCCTTTGCTCGCATGGAAGGCTTGGCGGCGCACGGTCGTTCCGTCAGCTCGCGACTGGAGAAAGAGGGATGAGCGCGGCGAATTCACCTTTTGGATACGCCTTGCCGCATATCCAAAAAATGCACGGCTATACTCCTGGCTTTCAGCCCAAGGGCGATGGCTGGGTTAAGATCAATACCAACGAAAACCCTTATCCTCCCAGTCCCGCGGTGGAGGCGGCCCTTAAAGCAGCCATGGGAGATGTCCTGCGTCTCTATCCGGATCCGCGCAGCGAAGCGCTGCGCGAGGAAGCGGCTAAGCTTCATGGCGTCACGCCCGAGCAGGTAATCTTTGGCAATGGTTCCGATGACGTTCTAAACCTCTTGGTACGCGCCTTTGCCAGCGAGAGTCCTGCCAGCTATTTGTTGCCCAGTTATTCCTTGTATCCGGTTCTTTGCGGTATCCAAGATACGGGCACGATAGAGGTCCCCTTTGACCGGTCGATGGAGCTGCCGTTTGAAGCATTGGAGAAAGTCGAGGCCAAGATTCTCTTCATCACTTCTCCGAATGCTCCGACGGGAGTTGGCTTTTCGAATGCGGATCTCTCGCGAGTGATCGAAGGTTTCGATGGAATCGTGGTTGTGGACGAGGCCTACGCAGACTTCGCCGAGGAGAATGCTACGGAGCTGCTTGCGAAGTATCGCAACCTAGTGGTTACGCGCACGTTTTCGAAGTCTTACGGCTTGGCAGGCTTGCGTCTTGGCTATGCGCTCGCGGATAAGGAAGTGGTCGAAATCCTCGATCGAGTTCGCGACAGCTATAACGTGAACCGACTCTCGCAAGCGGGCGGACTTGCCGCTCTGAAGGATCAGAGCTACCTTAAGGCGGTCGCTGCGAAGATCTGCCGCACGCGCGATTACTACCGGGCGGAGTGGGAGAAGCTGGGTTGGTTCTGCTACCCCTCCCAATCGAATTTCCTCTTCGTGGAGCCGCGGAATGCAGCGGGTGAAAGTGGAGCAGCGGTCGCCCAGGACCTCTTCGAGTTTTTCAAGGCGAACAAGATCCTTGTCCGCTATTTTCCGTCCAGCCCCTTGACTGACTCCTTCCTGAGAATCAGTGTGGGCGACGAAGATCAAATGCTCCGAGTGAGCGAAACCATCCAAAAATGGCTGAAGAACGCATAGCATCCCTCAAGCGCACGACGAAGGAGACTTCGATCGAAGCGGAGCTGAAAATCGACGGAACCGGTATTGCAAACGTCGATACTGGCATTCCGTTCTTCGATCACATGCTCACGCTTTTCGCCGGTCACGGTTTGTTTGACCTAACGGTGAAGGCGGAAGGCGACATTGATGTGGATTATCACCACACCGTCGAGGATGTCGGCATCGTCTTGGGCGATCTCTTCAAGCAGGCCTTGGGAGACAAGGCTGGAATTGCTCGTTACGGCTTCTTCATCCTGCCGATGGACGAGTGTTTGACGCGTGTAGCGATTGACCTCGGGAACCGTCCGTTCTTGCAGTACAACGTTGTTTCGCCAACCAACTACGTTCGAGATTTCAACATTATCCTGATCAAGGAATTCTGTCGCGCCTTTTCGAATACGCTTGGGTCTAACCTGCACATCGAACTCGAGTACGGAGAGGAGCCGCACCACATCGTGGAGAGCATCTTCAAGTGTATGGCCCGCGCGATTGACGCGGCTTCGCGGATCGACCCGCGCATGAAAGGTCGTCTGCCCTCGACCAAGGGAATGCTGTAGAAGGGCTGACGGTTGAAGGGAGAAGGCTGGAGGGATTGTCTCATCGCTTCAGGACAAGCCGCTTAAAAAACATGAGCAAAGACATCGCGGTCATTAACTACGGTATGGGTAATCTTCGCAGCGTGGAGAACGCGCTGGCAAAGATCGGAGCCAAGCCACGAATTGTAGCCACCCCTGAAGAAGTAGGGGAGGCGGACGGCTTGATCCTGCCCGGAGTGGGAGCGCTGCGCGACTGCGTGGATGGCTTGAAAGCCGTAAAGTTCGACGACCTTATTCACGCTTGGGTGAGGGAAGGGCGCCCCTTTATGGGAGTATGCCTGGGGTTGCAGGCGCTATTCGATCACTCCGAGGAAGACGACGTCACCGGACTTGGCGTGTTGCCGGGCAAGGTGGTTCGCTTCAAGTCGCGTCCGGGCTTGACCATTCCGCACATGGGGTGGAACCACGCGAGACTGGTGCAGCCCGGCTCGCCGTATTGGGCGGAACTCGACCCCGCAGAGGATCGTTTCTACTTCGTGCACAGCTATCATATCTTGCCGGAAGATCCCTCGATCGCGTTGACCACCACCGACTACGATGGCGAATTTGCCAGCTCGGTAGCGGTAGGTTCGCTCATGGCCAGCCAGTTCCACCCGGAGAAGAGTCAGGCCAAGGGATTGCAGCTCTACGCCAACTTTGTGGCTCAATGCCCTTAGATTAGCGAAATTGTTGAGAAGCTGTAGTTTAGCTAATATCTCTTTTCAGGCTAGCCCACCCTTTACAAGGAGGGTTCAGAGGGCTAGTTAGTTGGGTTTTCGTAAATCGGACTTCCCGATTCTTATTACCGCCAAGATCCATAAACTGACTTCAGCCTGACAATGAGCAAAAAGGCCATTCTCAAAATCGACGATAAGGAACTCGCATTTCCCATTATTGAGGGAACCGCGAACGAGAAAGCTATCGATCTGCGCACCTTGCGTGCCCAGACCGGTTACATCACCTACGACGAAGGTTTTGGGAACACAGGGTCTTGCCAGAGCGAAATCTCTTTCATCAACGGGGAGAAGGGAATCCTTCGTTACCGTGGTTACCCCATCGAGCAAGTTGCCAAAAAGTCCGACTTCGTCGATTCCTCCTACCTCATCATCTACGGAGAGCTGCCGACTGAGGAAGAGCGCCACGACTTCCTGCGCGAGCTGATCAAGACCTGCAACATCGACACGCGCATGGTGCGCCAATTCGAGGCGTTTCCTCCTTCCGCTCACCCCATGTCCATCCTCACTTCCATGATGGGCTCCTTGAGCAGCTACTACCCCGAGCTTTCTACCAACGACCGCGTGCTCGACCTGGAGAATTTCGACCGCTCCTGCGCCTCTGCCATCTCGAAGGTGATGACGGTGGCGGCCATGTCTTACCGGATCTCCAATGGGCTCCCCATCAACTACCCGAAGAAGGACCTGAGCTATGCGGAAAACTTCTTGCACCTCATGTTCTCCAGCCCGAACGACGAATACCACGCGCCCAAGGAAGTTGCGGAAGCTCTGGATCTCATTTTGCTCCTCCACGCGGACCACGAGCAGAACTGCTCAACCTCAACCGTTCGCATGGTTGGATCCAGCGGAGCTAATCTCTTCGCATCGGTCACTGCTGGCATTTGCGCCTTGTGGGGTCCGCTTCACGGCGGCGCCAACATGGGAGTGATCAAGATGCTGGAAGCGATCCACGCGGAAGGGGACGACGGCAGCCGATTCATCGAGCAAGCCAAGAGCGGCAAGAGCGGCAAGCGCCTCATGGGCTTCGGGCACCGCGTCTACAAGAATTTCGACCCGCGAGCTAAGATCATCGGCAAGGCCTGCGAGCGCTTGCTCGAAGCTCTCGGGACCGAAGATCCCTGTTTGGAGATCGCGCGAAATCTTGAGAAGGCAGCCCTCAACGACGACTACTTCATCAGCCGTAACCTGTACCCGAACGTTGACTTCTACTCCGGAATCATGATGCGAGCCATCGGAATTCCTCTCGACATGTTCACGGTCATGTTCGCCATTGGCCGCATGCCAGGTTGGGTGGCAAACTGGCACGAGGTCGCGTCGGCTCCGAAGGGCAAGATCAACCGTCCTCGCCAGGTCTACCAAGGTCAAGTTGAGCGGGACTTGCCGGAAAGCTACAATCGCCGCGGCTAAGGCGCTTGCCGCGTATCTCACTTTATCGGGCGGCTCCTCTGTCGAGGAGCCGCTTTTTCGTGCTCGCTGCGAAAGCCCGCGCCCATCCTACAGTTAGGCGAAGCGGAACGGTGCGTTTGCGCTTCTGCTTTGTCAGCCTCGCAGAATGCTTTGTTTCAGACGTAGCCTTCTCGGCTGGTTCGCTCTCTGTTTCGTGGCTATCGCGCAGGCTCAGAAAGACGTTCCCAGCGGCTATGTGTTCACGGGAGTCGCTCCGTATAAAGTCCACAAGAAGCAGCTGTGTCCGGTGCTTGGAGTCGCGAAGAAGCGGCTTTTGATTCAGACGGGTTCCGGTGTGAAGAGAACCCGTTTTGGCCAAGGCTCGGTTTCGCTGCGGCAGACGATCGTAGCGACTGCGCACAGGGCTGAGATTGCGAACCTAGACCTATCTTTCGAGAATCGAGCCCAATTCCGGCGCGATGGAGCCCTGCAAGCCGCCCTCGATGCCGACATCGAATACGCTCAGGCCAAGATGGACGAGATCGACACCACCGATAAACCTGTGGTGTCAGGACAGCCTCAAGGTATGAGCAAGGAGGAATTTCGCCAGTCGCTCTCCCAGGAGAGTTCTGCGAGTCGCCAGTTGAGCGACGCTATCGGGTCGATGGGCAGTCGTATGGCTGATACGATCTACGTGACTTTCGAGATCGTCCCGGAAACCGACTTCGAGGATACGTTCGCGGCAGTGGTGGTGAGTTTCGACAAACGTGACGACTCAGGTTCGATTTCCGGACGGTACCAAGTTCCGAGCCTCGAAATGACGGGGGATTTGCAGGCAGGGGTGCCCAACGAGGTATCCATCGAGGTGATGACGCCAGAACAGCTTTTGAGCAACATTGACCTGAAAGTCTTTCTTTTCACCCAAGGCGGCGAACCGATCGCGACCAATCTGTCGGGCTTGGTGCGAAGGATGCCCTCTGGGGAGGCAGTACAAACGCAATGAGCGTTCAGGAAACGGAGAAGCCGGAGCTTGCCCTGATGAACGTATCGCTGAGATCACGGACGCTGCTCGATTCGGTATTGCGATGGGCTTTTGTTTTCTGAGGTCCTGAATCGCCGATGAAATTGGGACAGGGATTGGAATCCGCTTTCGAAGGCCACGTCCGTTATGCTGCGATCCGTTTCCGTCAACAGAGCTCGCGCGGTTTCCAGCCGAGCGTGGTTGAGATACTCGGAGAACGTAATCCCGAGCGATTCGTGAAACAGCCGCGAAAGTCGTTCGCGACTTAGGCCAACGGCATTAGCCACGTATCCCAAGCTCAGGGACTCCTGGTGCTGGTCGCGAATTATCTGAGCCGCTTCCGCGATGCGCGATGGGAGTACTTCTCTCCCGTGGCCGTGGGGCGAGCTTAGGTGCTCAGATAGATCGTTCGCCACCAGTTTGAGCCAGCGTCGGTAGGCGTCTCTCTCGAGAGCTCCCGGTCCTGGGCTGAGGCTGAGCCACCCGAGATGCACGGCTCCTACCTTCATCTCAACCTGCGCCGCGTCGTCGCCCGCAGGATCGCTGTTCGCGTTGTCTCTTGCCACGAAGCGAAGCCGCTTGCGGAAGAGAATGCGAGCGTCCGAAGCAGCCTGGTCGAGCAGGTGGGTGCGCTCCAAACGGCGCTGAAGCAACTGCAGGGCGTACCTTGGCATATGCGAAAAATTCTTCGTTTCTTACGTTGATGTCAATAAATGCGTGTTCTTGGCGTTATCTGCGTAGTCTGAGCGTTAGAAATAGTGTATTAAAGATAACGATATATTTAATTCATCATGAAAGTAGAAAACGCACCCTTCACCCATCCCTTAATCAATTTCGAACTGCCTTCCGAGGTAGAGAGGATCCTTTCGGAGGCTCCCTCGGTAGTGGTTCCGGAAACCTTGGCGGACCTGCGTCGTCTCTCGCTTTGCGACGCGGACGAGCAGGGGTGGCACGACGTGTCCTACGAGGTTCCTGGTCGAGGCGACGTGCTGGAAGCCCGAGTTTGCCGGGTGAGCAACGGTATCGCTGCAAACTATGTGGACCCCTACATGCGTCGCCGCGATCCCGACTGCATGGTGATCGGTGACGCACGCCGCACGGACAAGCCGACTTTCGAGGGGCGCTACGGCAAGCCTTTTGACGACCTGCGGGGGGACACCTTTGATTGGCTGAAGACCCAGCCGCTGGCGGTATTCCCGTTCAACGCGGGGCTTCCTGGCAAGGGAATGGACGCCATCGTGGTGGCTCCGGCCAACGCCGGTTTCTTTGCCTTGGGACTCGCCCTCCTGCAAGGTATGATCGAGCCCAAGGACGTTCCGGAAGGCTTTTCTCCCAAGGCGGTCATATACGTGGCGCCGCCGTTCAGGCACACCCATTTCGACGGCAAGCAAGTGGTCGTCCACAACCGGCTCGACGGGATGCACGAGTTGTTCAGCTACAACCTCTATCCGGGGCCAAGCGCCAAAAAGGGCATTTACGGCGTGTTGCTCACCCTAGGGGAGCAAGAGAAGTGGATTACCATGCATTGCTCAACGGTAGAGGTCGTAACTCCCTACGACGGCCGCGTGGTTATCTCCCACGAGGGAGCGAGCGGCGGCGGCAAGAGCGAGCTCTTGGAGCAGGTGCACCGCCAGCCGGACGGTTCTTTGCTGCTCGGCGAAAACCTCGTCACCGGCGACCGTCGTTCCATCAGCTTGCCTCAGGCTTGCGATTTGCGTCCTGTCACCGACGACATGGCGCTCTGCCATCCGTCCCTGGACAATGGCACCGGCAAGTTGGGGCTCATGGACGCGGAAGACGCTTGGTTCCTGCGGGTCAACCACATCGATCGTTACGGCGTGGACCCGAACCTGGAGTCGATGTGCATCCACCCGTCGGAGGACTTGCTCTTCCTCAACATCAAGGCCCAGCCGAACAGCACCGCTCTGATCTGGGAACACATCGAGGACGAGCCAGGATCTCCCTGCCCGAATCCGCGTGTCGTGGTGCCTCGCAGCGCCATTCCCAATATCGTAGACGAAGCGGTTGAAGTGGATATTCGGAGCTTTGGGGTGCGTTGCCCTCCGTGTACGAGCGATAATCCGAGCTATGGCATCATAGGCATGTTCCACGTGCTTCCGCCAGCTCTCGCTTGGCTCTGGCGACTCGTCGCTCCGCGCGGCCACGCCAATCCGAGCATCGTGGACACGGGAGGAATGTCCTCCGAGGGCGTTGGCTCTTACTGGCCCTTCGCAACGGGACGCCGGGTAGACCAAGCCAATCTCATCTTGCAGCAGATCGTGAACACTCCGGAAGTGAGCTATATCCTTATGCCGAACCAGCACATCGGAGCGTGGAAGGTGGGCTTCATGCCGCAGTGGATCACTCGCGAATACCTGGCCAGAAGAAATGGCGCCAAGTTCAGCGAAAAGCAGGTAAAGGCCTCTCGCTGTTCGCTGCTGGGTTGGAATCCTGATTCCATCATGGTGGAGTCTCGCCAGATCGGAACCCGCTACTTCAACGTTGAGAAGCAACCGGAGGTCGGGGTCGAAGCCTACGACCAGGGGGCAAAGATCCTTCAGGACTTCTTCCGCAGCGAATTGGCGAACTTCGATTCGCCGGATCTCGACCCGCTCGGACGGAAGATCATCGAATGCTGCTTGAATGGCGGCACCGTCGAAGACTACGACGCTCTCCTCGGTAACGGAAGCCTTAGCAAGAGGTAGCCAGGTCCCGATTCCGTTCTTGTCAGCAGCCGCCGTTCTCGGTGGCTGCTTTTTTCTGCGCCTAGGAGGCTGCTGCGTCCAGACGGTTGCCGATGGGCGAGGGCAGGGCGATCGGCTCCTCGAGCCTACTTGGCCTTGGCCGTATGGTGCTCGTGCAAGAGGCCTTCGAAGTCGAGGCCGGTGAGCTTTTTCAATCCCTTCACGAGTCGCCAAAGCGCATAGATGAGGATTGCCATGGTGGGAGCTGTGATCACGAGCCAGGAAACCCAGGTCAAGGTGGCGATTTCTTGGTTGAAGCTCTCCGTTCCGCCGGGGCTCTCCACAATCATGGATGCGAGGATGAAATTGAGCGCGGCGCTGACGAGAAAACTGAATACCAGCAACCAGTTCGCCACCTTGAATTGCGAATCGAGCTCGGCCTGTTTCTGGTCGGTATCGATATGGCTTTGGATCTTTTCCACGTCGAAGATTTGGTCGTTGAAGAGGAAGGTCTTGAGGAGCGAGTTTTTGCGTTTCGCGGTGGCGAGCACCAAGACCCCGATCATGAGCGGCATCGCTGTCTCCTTGATCACTACCCACTTGGGCTCTGCTTCCATCAGGCCGATGCCGCCTGTGAGCAGGATATTGAGAAAGCCGAAGATCGAGATGATGTTGTAATTCTTGCGCTGGGCGAAGTCGTAGAAGAAATAGCCGACGGGAAATGCGAGGGCAGCGATGAGGCCGACTACCGGTCCCAAGCGATCTTCGCCGCTCGCGTACTTGAGCACCATGATGGGGAGGGCCAAGTTGCAGAGCAGGTTAACGAAGAAGTTCTCTTGCTTTTTTGGGGTGGCAGTGGCGTTGGGAGCGTCGCTCATTCTTTGGAAGCTTTGATTGCGTCAGGCGTAGGCGGCTCCTATACCTTGCGGAAAATACGAATATGTCTAGTAAAAGCATCCTCCTCGGCGTCAACATCGACCATGTCGCCACCGTCCGCCAAGCACGATACAAGGACAGCCCAAGAGGCTGCGGCCAGTTCGTCGAACCTGATCCGATCACGGTCGCCTTGCTTTGCGAAAAGGCGGGCGCCCAGGGGATCACGGTTCACCCGCGGGAGGATGCCCGCCATATCCAGCAAGCGGACGTGCGCCGCTTGCGGGACTGCATCGCGACTCGTCTGAACATGGAAATGGCGGCCACGGACGAGATGTTGGCTTTTGCTCTCGAGGTGGTGCCGGAAACGATTTGCGTGGTGCCGGAAAGTCGCGAGGAAGTGACGACGGAAGGAGGGCTGGAGGTTGCGGGCCAATTCGATCGGATCGAGCGTATCGTGAAGGCGGCGGCCGACGCTGGCATCGAGTCCAGCCTCTTCATCGACCCGGTTCCCGAGCAGATCCAGGCGTCCGCCAAAGCGGGAGCGAAGTACATCGAGCTGCATACCGGCGCCTATGCAAATGCTTATTACATGGCGAGCGAGCGGCAGGCTGAATACGACCGGCTGGTGGAAGGGGCCAGGCTAGCCGACGAATTGGGGCTTATCGTCAACGCAGGCCACGGTATCAATTATGTGAACGTGAGCGAAGTCATTACCATACCATTCCTTCACGAGCTAAATATCGGTCACAGTATTATCAGTCGCGCTCTGTTTTTCGGTATCGACGAAGCGGTACGCGAGATGAAGGCCTTGATGGCGGGAGCGTAAATGGACGCGATCAGCTTGCCGTTCAAGGGCCCTGTATTGGGAATCGGAGTCGATATCGTATCCGTTTCCCGGATTCGCGATTTAATTGAACGGCAAGGAGACCGCTTTCTTGAGCGCGTTTACACGCCTGCAGAGCTGGCGTACTGCTCTAAATTTAAAGACCCAAGCGAGCGCTACGCGGCTCGATTCGCGGCGAAGGAGGCGGTCGCAAAGGCATTTACGACTGGGATTGGCGAACATTTGAACTGGAAGTCAATTGGAGTTGTATCCGGAGAGCGGGGACAGCCTGAAGTCGAGCTCGACGCATTGGGTAAAGCGCTCCTTTCTCAGGTGGGAGGAAATCACGTTTCGATTAGCCTCTCTCACACCGAAGACTCCGCAATCGCATTCGCGGCCGTTATTGGATGAGGAAGAATCGAAGTAGGCTCGCTCCCTGCGATTAAGTCTGCCAACTTGTTAGCCGTCATGGCCTCGCATTTTTTTCACCCGGTATTGAGCTGTAGGGATTCGCTCGCTCTGGAGGAGCGTTTGTTGATCGGCGAGGAGGCTTCATGGGAGGCGATGAACCGTGCGGGGACCGCTTTGGGGCTAGCTCTGCTGAAGGCCTATTCCATGACTGGCTTCCCTCAAAACGGACTGCGCTTGCTCGGATTGATCGGAAAGGGGCACAATGGGGGCGACGCGCTGCTCGCTTTTTGCGAGATGGCTCGTTTGCCAGGCCGTGTGGAAGAGGCGACCTTGCTTATCCCAACCTCGCGTGGAGACCTGAAACCTCACACCTTGCGGGCGTTCAAAATGTTGGAGGGACTTTGCAAGTTGCGAATCGTTGAACGACCGAATGAAGGCCGCTTGCAGGACGTTTTGAGCGATTCCTACGATATCGCGTTGGACGGATTGCTCGGGATGCAGTTTCGTCCCCCATTGAGAAATGGCGTTCGCAGGGTGATTGACGCAGTCAATGCCTCTGATACGATTCGCTTTCGATCTGCCGTGGACTTGCCCTCTGGAGTGGGAGACGAGTCGGACGAGACACCCTTTCAGGCGGATGTCACGTTTGCCACAGGAATCTTCAAGGAGCCACTGCTTACCAGCTCGGCGGTGGGCATGGCTCGCTACCTTGATATCGGTTTTTTCGATACCAGCGAGTCTGTTGCGTCGCAATCCGTTGTAGTGACAGATTCGATACTGGATCGCTTGAGGGCTCCGCGTCCCGCAGCGAGCGAGAAACGTCAGTTTGGTCATCTTGCAATTCTCGCGGGATCTCGGAGCATGCCAGGAGCTTTAGCTATGTCGGTGAAAGCCGCTTTGCAAAGTGGAGTGGGCTTGGTGACCGTGTTTGCTCCGGAATCGATCGTCTCGCAGCTCGCTTGCCAGTTGCCGGAGGCGATGTGGAGGACTTGGCCGGAAACGCCCGAAGGCGGCCTCGCTCTCGAAGGGCTTTGGCAGGTCAAGGCGATGGCAGGCAAGGCTAGCGCCCTCTTGCTTGGGCCTGGGATGGGGAGTGAAGCGGAAACGCTGGCTCTCATGGGTGACGTTGGAAAGGTTTGGGATGCTCCCGCGGTACTGGATGCCGATGCGTTGCGTCCCGAGGTGGTGCGGGCTTTTCGTGAATCTGGAAATACGGACATCGTTGTGAGCCCGCACGACGGCGAATTTATGCGTTTGAGTGGTTGTAGTAGTTCTTTGGATACTGAAGTGTCGGCCTATGCAAAAGCCCAGGGGGTTGTAGTGGTGAAGAAGGGACCGAATACGCGTATATTGGATGGATCGACTCTTTGCGTGAATTCCAGCGGAAATGCAGTCTTGGCGCGTGGTGGCAGTGGAGACATTTTGGCGGGCCTGATCGCTGGTTTGTTGGCTCAGGGGGCTTGTCCCACCTTGGAGTGCGCGTGCCGCGCGGTGTATTGGCACGGGAAGGCGGCTGACTTGTTGGCAGTAGACCGGGGCCAGGTGGCGGTGCGCACGACCGATCTCCTAGGATATCTTGGCCGCGCGTTGCGAACGAAGGGCTGATCCCCTTGTCCTGTATTCAAGGTCGGACGTTGCTAGACTGAGTGCGCTTGTCAATTTTTCCACACGAGAGCCCGAGTCATTCTCGCCCCTGACCGGCGAGAGGCGAGTCGCTGGCGACTTCTCGGTGTCTTGAGCTTCGCATCTTGTTCCTGTTTTGGGAGGATCGTATACAGACTTGTTGGACTTTCCTTTCGAGTCCTTCCAATGTGAGCGGGTATGGAACTCCAACTCTCCCGTAGGCAGGCCTTCTGGGCCTTAAACGGGCTGCCTGCGATTGGGCCAGTGTCGCTCAATCGTTTGCTAGCCGCGTTTTCAGGCGACCCTTGTCGCGCGTTGACTGCTTCGCGTCCAGAACTCGAATCGATCAAAGGCTTGCAGCGAAAAGCGGTCGACGTGCTGCTGGATTGGCCGAGACACTTCAACTTGGAGCGTGAGATGGCTCAGGCGGAACGGCGTGGGGTCGATTTCGTTTCATGCGAAGACGAGGACTATCCTCCCTTGTTGAAGGAGATTTCCGATCCTCCGATCGGACTGTATCGACTTGGCAAATACGATTTCAAGAAACCGTCTATCGCTATCGTTGGCACTCGAAATTGTACTCTCTACGGACAAAGCGTTACGCAGCGTTTTGCCAAAGAACTCGCCCAACTCGGTTTCTGTGTGACCAGTGGGATGGCCCGAGGAATTGATACCTATGCGCACAAAGGCGCTCTGGAGGTGGAAGGGGGCGCGACTGTCTGCGTTTTTGGCTGCGGCATTGATATCGTGTATCCGCCGGAGAACGTGGATCTTTTCCGAGAGGCACAAGTGAATGGAGCGGTCGTTTCGGAGTTCCCGTTTGGGCGTCGGGCGGATCGGCAGACCTTTCCGATGCGCAATCGCGTGGTGAGCGGGATGTCGCATGCCGTGATTGTAGTGGAGTCGGATGACTCGGGAGGATCCATGATCACGGCGCGATTCGCGGGCGAGCAAGGCCGGTTGGTCTGCGCCATACCGGGGCGCATTGACCAGAAGGCGAGCAAGGGTAGCCATCAGTTGATAAGGGACGGCGCGGTGCTGCTGCGTTCTGTCGACGACTTGCTAGAGGAGCTCGCTCACCTGCAGCTAGTTCCGGACCTCGAAACGGGGGAATCGAGTCTAGAATCGGAAATGCGTCTGTCGCCTTTGCAGGGAGAAGAGGCGTTGGTTGCGAAACTGCTCTCCGGCGGCGAGTCTCTGTCGCTTGAGGATTTGGGCGATAAGCTTGAAAGGAGCGTATCCGAAACGTCGGTACTCTTGATGACGATGGAGTTGCGGGGGGTGGTTGCTAAGCGGCTCGACGGAAGATTTGAGCTGGCGGTACGCTGAGTGGGGAGAGCGACGTGTGCACATTGCTCGAACGGAATTGCCGCCCGCGCAAGCGCGCCGGTCCACCAGTGGGAAGGTTGAAAGGTTTTATTCTGCTTTGTTTGAGCTGAAAATGCGGACGGGACCGCCGTTTTCGGTGGCGATGACTTCCGCTTTGCCGTCGCCGTCGAGGTCGCTGCTGGTGATTACTCTTTGGTTGCCGGGAAGCTTCAGGCCGCTTTTTGAGGGATGCATCACTTCGAAGGTTCCGTCTCCGTTTCCAACGAGCGTGGCGCCCAGCGAACCGGTGAGACGGCCGGTGCTGGCCTCTTGGCCGTAGAAGTTTTGGGCGAGCACGAGGTCGACAATAGTGTCGTTGTTCCAATCGCCAGCTACGATTCCCATGGTTGGAGCCAGTTGAGCGGCTCTGGGGAAGGGAAGGAACCGGTAGCTTCCATTTGGACTTGAAACCCAAGCTCCGCTTTGCAGTTCGATCGCTTCGAACTTGCGAGCTCGTGAGAGTCGTTCCTTGCCGAATATGTCGATCACCTCAGCTTTTGCGAAACTATCGAATTTCGGGAAGGCCTCTTTTATCCAAGGGAAGGCATAGTTTAGTTTGCTCCGTCCGCGCAGGGGGAAGAGCTTACCGTTTTCGTAGTAAGCCTCGATGAGGTGGTTTTTTCCATTGCTGTCGATATCGCCAGCAAAGAGTGTGGCGGGTGCGGCCTCGCTTGCCTTGTACTTCGTGTTGAGTCCAAGGTTGCCCACGACGAAGTCGGGTCGCCCGTCGTTGTTGAGGTCGCTTGTCCTCAGGCTTTTCCAGATGCCGCTTCGTTCCGTGAATCCGAACTGGGCGGAAACGTCGACGAATCGGGCTCCATCAAACTTGAAGATGCGCAGGTGGCTCCATTCGCTAAGCACGGCGAGCTCAAGCGTTTGCTCGTCGTCGAGGTTTACCCAAGCGGATCCCGTCACGAGCCCAAGCGACTGCTGTCCTAATCTTGTCGAACCCGTCACGTCGACGAACTTGCCGGCATCGTTGCGCAGCAAGCGGCTTGCGTGAGCGAAGGGGTAGCTTTCGGGAGTTGTGTATCCTCCTACGAAAACGTCTACGTCGCCGTCCTTATCGTAATCCGCTACGGCAAGGCTGCTGTCGCTCGTTTTGTCGGCTGGCCAAATCTCGTCGCCCGCCCTGCTGAAGGTTCCGTCTCCATTGTTTAGATACAGCCGGTCTGAGAACTGTTCGATGCCTGGGCGAGGAGCTCCGCCGCTAATGACGAGCAAGTCGTTCTTCCGGTCGTTGTTCGCGTCGAAGATGGCTGCGGCGATGTCTTCTGCCGTTTCGTCTTGGCCGAGAGGGACTGCTTTGTGGAGTTCGCCGTTTGGGGGCGAGTAGACGATGGTGCCTGATTGAGCGAAGCCGCCTCCTAGGTAGAGGTCGTCGTGGCCGTCGCCGTCTAGGTCGCCTTGGGCGAGGGCTGGCCCGTTTTCGCCTACGAGCCTTGGCAGCAGGGACGCTCGGTTGAATTCGCCCGTGTCGGTTTGCCGGTGCTGGGGCCACTTGGCGGCGAGGTCTGGTCGTTCCTGGAAAACTGTTTTTGAGGGCGTGGTTGTTGGAAACTCTTGCGATTGGGTCGCCGGTTCTTCGACCTCCAGTAGTTGGTTCGCAGCGACGTTTTCCAGTTTTTGCCTATGTCCGCTGGGCCATTGGATTTCGATCCGATCTGCTTGGGAGGCATCGCCCAGCCCGAAATGTATGAGTGGCTCATCGGAGGACACTATTCCTCGTGCGAGGTGAAGTTGGCGAAGTTGTTGACCGCTTTTTGTGTGGAGCGTGACGCTTGCTCCCAGTCCCCATGAGTTGGATACGGTTCCCTTGAGTCGTAGGCTCAGCGAGTTTTGGGAGGGGGCGAGCTGATTGTGAGCCAGCGTGATTGCTTGATCCATGCCGACGTAGGCGATGTCGAGTTTGCCGTCGCGGTCGAAGTCGCAAATGGTGCTACCGAAAGCGACGCTCGCTTGGTCTAGGTTCCATGCTGAGCTGACGTCTTCGAAGCCGAGGTCGCCAGTGTTGCGAAAGGCGAAGTTTCTCTCGTCAAGAGGATCGCTGTTTCGGACCACGAGGGCGCGGTGGGCGAGGGAGCGGGCGGTGTTTTGGCGGTCCACAAGGTCGGCGTCGATGAGGTTCCGCACCATGCCGTTGGTGATGTAGAGGTCGAGCCATCCGTCGTTATCCAGATCGCGCAGCTTGACCGACCAGGTCCAGTTGGTACCGGGAACGCCGAAGAGGTAGGCCGCTTCCTGGAAGCGATCGAGACCGGAGTTGAGGTAGATGGCGTTGCGTGCGTATTGCGGTGTGAGCTCGAAGACGGCCTCCGTGTCCCAGATGCCGCGGCTTCGCTCTTCCATGCCGGTCATGTCCTTGTAGTGGTCGGCTGCTTCCATGTCGGCGACCATGAAGTCCATCCACCCGTCGTTGTTGAGATCGCCCAGGTCGGCTCCCATGGAAAAGAAGGTGGTGAGGGGGACGAGTTCCTCGATGGCGTCGGAGAAGGTTCCGTCTCCGTTGTTCTTGTAGAAGCGATCTGGTGTTTCGAAGTCGTTGGCTACGTAGAGATCGGGCCATCCATCGTTGTTGTAGTCCCACCAAGTGGCGCTGTGGCCCTGGGAACGTCCCCAAATTCCGGATTCGCCAGAGACGTCTGTAAAGGTGTTGTCTCCATTGTTTCGGTACAGGTAGTCAGAGCTGCCTTTGGTGTTTTTAGCGAAATCCAGGATATTGGTTTGAAGGTAGACGTCTAAGTCGCCGTCGCGGTCGTAGTCGGCGAAGGCTGCCATGACGCTGGCGTCGTGGAGATCGAGCCCGAACGCGGCGGCTTGCTCCGAAAACCTGCCTTTTCCGTCGTTGATGTAGAGCTGGTTGGGGCCGTCGTAAACGCAGAGGTAAATGTCTAGGTCCTGGTCGTTGTCGATGTCTACGAAGGTAACTCCCGTTTCCCAGTTGTCGCTCCCGAGCACTCCGGCTTCGGCAGCTTTGTTCTCGAAGACCAGTGGCGTATCCGTTTGCAAGTACAGGCCGTTGGCTCCGGTTTTGCTCACGGCATAAATGTCAGGGCGTCCGTCGCCGTTGACATCGCCTGAAGCGATGCCGACGCTGACCGCTCCGAGGGTAAACTCGCGGAAGCGGCTGCTCCACATTAGCGGGTCATCGTATTCGTTCTCTAGGTGGAGGCCGGTTTTCTCTGCCTCTAGAATCTTGAAACTCGCGTGGGCGAGGGACGAAAGACCGATTGCCAGGGAGAGGCAAAAGGACGCAGTGCGGCTGGGGGTACACATTTTTTGGTTGGGTAAGGCTAGGGTAAAGCGGACTGGGGCAGGTCCGCTGTTGTCACTTTCGCTGAAGATAGTTCTGATGCACGAACTGGGCTATTTGGGCGCCGAGTTCCTGTCCGACTAGGTTCGCGGACATGAAATGGATACCGCCGTGTAGGCGGCTCATGCCGACTTCGGTGGCGCAGGCGTCGAACCCGGGATAGGAGCGGATGGCGCCGGGAACCTGGTCGGAAGTGGTGGAGAAGGGGATGTCGTCGCGGCCGCAGTACAGCGTTAGGAGCTGGGCGGCTGAGCGGCTGAAGGAGCTATGCCCGGAGGGATATTCTGGAAACGGTGGGCTGCCCATGAGGGGTATCCAGCTCTCGTCAGCCTCGGTGGCAGGGTTGTTGTCGATATCTGCTTGGCGGATAGCTGTCTCCGGGCGCCAGTAGTTGTAGTAGTACTTTGCGTCCCAGCAGGCGATTCCGGCGTCGGCCATGGTGAGATTGAGCAAGGCGAAGAGGTGGACCTGCTTGTAGAACTCGTAGCTTTGCGACTTGCAGACTTCCTGGGCGATCAGGTTCCAGGTGCCGGGAGGGGTGGAGCTCCCTAGATCGTCTGACCAGAAGACGGAGCTTAAGGTGTCGTATCCAGAGCGATCGTGCTTGTCCCGTCCGCCGAGGGCTTTGACCTCGGCCCATTCCTGGGCGTACTTTTCGCTGTCGATCGGAGGGGGAGGTGGGCAACGGAAAGCGTCGGGCGACTCGATGGCGAGCGGCTTGACGTTGGGCCAATGCGGCAACAAGGCAGGGCGGAAAAATGGCGGCGTCTCGCGCCAGATGCCGGCGTCCGCCTTGGTTTTCCACTCCACCGCGTCGTACTTGCGGCTTTCTTCGCATACTTGCTTGTAGGCAGCGGCGACTTGCTTCCCCCAGGCGACGCCTTTTTCGAAGGACGCGTCTCTGGGGAGGGACGAGATTTCCTGCTGGTAGGCCTTGCGGAATACGGCGGGGTTGACGGACTGGTTGAAGAGGTCGGCTAGTGTTTCGTATGCGGCGGTATGGTATGCCGCCTCTATGGATGCTCCCTCCGGCGCCTCGGGCTCTACCAGGTAGTGCTGGTAGTCGCCGTGGAAGCCATTGACGGTATCGTAGAGCGAGAGGTGGAAGAGCGCCAACGCGTAGGCAGCCATGGGCGGCGGGGTGCGCGATGAGCGGATAGCGTCGAGGGCGCGATTGTTCCAGCTTTCGACGGAAAGCGAGTCGCTGTTGGCTGAGAGCGAATGGGTGGCGAGGGCAAGCAAGGCCACTAGGGTACCAAGTTTTTTCGAGAGCATGATCGTCGTTTTCGTTTCGTGGTTGCTCTGCCGGAACGGGAAGGTCATCCGGCGGCGCATAACTGGGGGAACCGTGAAAGCTAAGGGTAGAACTGCTTCAAATTTGGACGGGATCGCGGCCGCCACAAGGGCAAAAATTCGAGCAGCGCTCTAACATGTGACCTGGCCTTTGGCGTATCCGGTTTGGCCCTTGTTAGGCAGGGCTCGCTTTTTTGCGTTCCGGCAAGCTCGAAATTGGGGTGGGAACTTGGTTCGCTGCCCCTGATTCCAAACAGCACCTGTGGGCTGTGGGGGCGGTGTTTCGAGATTGTTGTTGGCCCTGGCGTCTAGATCGCTGCGATCGCGATGACAAGAGAGACGATGGAGAGGAGGGTGCTGAGGATCACGATATTGCGGGCCATTATGCCGTCGTTGCCGAGCATCTCGGCCAGGACGTAGGAAAAGACGGCGGTGGGGCAGGACAGGAAGATGACCGCGACTTTAAGGCTGGTGTCATCGAGGCCGAGACTGCGACCAACGAAGTAGCCGAGAAGCGGACTGAAGGCGACATTGATGAGGGACGCGATGACCGACAGGCTGAGCTTTCCTCTCAGCTCCTCGAGCTTGAGCCCTGCGCCCAAGCCTATCAGGGCGAGGGGAAGGGCGAGCTGTCCTACCGCCACCAGCGATCGACGGGCCATGACGGGAATCTCCAGGCTGGCGAGGTTGAGGGCGAATCCCAGACAACAGGCGAGGATGAGCGGGTTGCGGAGGCCATGTTTCCAAATGGCTTGCCACGGACTGCCGCTCTTGTCCTTCGAATGAAGGATGAGCAAGGTTACGCTTGTTGTATTGTAAGTTAGGATACAGATCCCGCTTGTGAACATTCCAAGGTCAAGGCCTTCCTGCCCAAGGGCGAAGTAGACCACGGGGAAGCCCACGAAGGCCAGGTTGCCGCGATAGCTGCCCTGCACGAAGGCTCCGATCGATTCGCGAGGAACTTTCAGCAGGAAAACTAGGGCGTAAGCGAGGGCGATGGATGCGCTGATCACGATCAGCATGGTGTAGAGCAATCCTAAGCCTGCCTCGCTTTGCAGGTCGATTTCTGCGACTTTGTACAGGAGCAGGGAGGGCAAGCCCCAGTAGTAAGTCAGTCGATTTAAGTCTTTGAAGAAACTCTCCTGGAAGAAGCGCATGCGGGACAGCGCTCCTCCGAACAAAATAAGGAGGAGAACGGGGACGATGCTTTCCAGGACGACCATGAGCAGGATCCTGCTACTTTTGCGGAAGCTGGCGAGCGCGTATCGCTAGCGATTCGGAGCCAGCGCCTACGATTCGATTGAGCTCTCGTCGAACTCCAGTTCGATCCCGCCGACCCAGCCAGCGGCTATATTGTAGATGAAGCATCCGACGAGTGTCGCAACGAAGCCCATCGCCACGTAGAACAGCGGCATGAGGATCGCCATCACGATTCCCATCCCGGCGGCGATTCCGGCGCCTTCTTCTCCGCTGAGGAATCCTCCGATCGCCGCGATGGCAAAGAACGGTATGAAGATCAGGCTGAAGCAGCCGTAGATGACGGCGACAAGTTTGGCGGCGGGGAGCGGAGGGATCTGTTTGAGTGTTACTTTCATATAGAGGAGGTGTTCGGTTTGAGAAGGGCTAGGATTGTATCAGTTCGTGATAGGTTACGCAGTGTGACTTGCGCTGGCAGCCAGGGCAGTGGTCGCCGATCCAGAGCCGGTCGAATTGCTGCATGATGGGGCGGATCAGATTGGGGTCGTCAGTAAGGATGCCTCCCTCGAAATTGCGGCGGTCTTTGCTCTTCGCTCCTAGGCCAGCCCCCGTGAGGTTGGCGCTGCCGGTGTATGCTACCTTGCCGTCCACGATGACCGACTTGAAGTGCGCTCTGGGGCAGAGGATCATCTCCATTCCATTAATCAGGTTTGGAAAGCGGTCGTAGTCCGTTCGAAATGCGGGCCCTGGTTCCTTTGCGTGTATCAAACGGATTGATACGCCCTCGTCCACGAGTTCCGACAGTCGTTGCAAGAAGGGGATGGAGCGCCGCCCGCGAGCGATGTGCATGTCCTTTATGTCCGCGGTAGCGATCCAGAGAAATTCACTGCAGGCGGCGATCGCTTCGACGATGACCTCTTTGTGAGTATCTTGGTCAGCGATGAAGCGAGTTTGCGGCATTGGGAGAATCATAGCGCGGCACATCTGCCCGCGTCCACTGAGAATTGCCCTCGCCTTTAGGGGAGCTGGGTTTTGGCAAGGGAACCTTGGAGTATTGGAAGAAAGCCGTCTATCGGCCCAAGCATTCCAGCGGCGGGAAGCGCAGGGAAGGGGAATCCTACAACGCGAGGATCTCGCATGCCGGCGAGCGAAGGGAGATAAGCCTCGGCACGCTTTGCCGAATGGCCGCCGCGAGGAGGGCTCTCGAGATTTGGCTGAGCATTCTATGCCATGGATGGGAAGCTCTCGAGGAAGGGTTCCGCAAGCGGCTCGAAACCGAGAACGGTTCCTCAGAGGAGGAACTCGTCTCGACAACCTATGGCGAATACTTGGCGGCCTGCGTTGACGGGCCGGGCATCAGCCACTTGAACGCCGACGACAATCGGAGAAAGGTCCTCACGCTCGCTTCCGAGGTTGCGGGAATCCCGAGGCCCACGAGGAAGGCGTCGCTGGAACGAAAGAGGGCTTGGGGAAAAAAGGTCGAGTCGCTGCGTTTGGTCGACCTCTCGGAAGTGGACTTCACCAACTGGAGGAACGCCTGCTTCGAAAGCCTTTCGAAGGGCCGGAAGTGCGGAGCCATGTCGTCCCGAACGTCTCCCATGTCGGTCAACGCGCTCATCAGGTCCTACAAGTCCGTCTTCAACGGCGAGCACCGGGAACGCCTCGAGCGAATCCCGCTTCCCGACCCCATGCCGGGACTAAAGATGCGGTTGCTCAAGGAGAAGGTCGCCCGCTACAAGCGGGCATCGATGGCAACGCCTTGCTTGAAAAGGCGGATAGGGAGCTTCGCCAGGATCATCCGGAATCATACAAGCTTATGGTTCTCGCTCTCGCGGCCGGGTTGCTGAGGACGGAAGCGGACCTTCTCCTTTGGACCGCCTTCGACTTCAAGGAAAGGTGCATCCGCGTGGAGCAGTCCCAGTTCTACGGTCTCAAGTCGATGCCGTCCGAGGGGACCGTCTACCTGCAGCCGGAGGTCTGTTCCTTCTTCGAGGATTGCTTCAAGAAGCGGACGGGGGACTTCGTTCTGGAGTCGAAGCGTCCCCCGAAGCGCCATTTGGTGACCTACGTCTACTACAGGGCTCCGAAAGCTCAGAACGTATTGAATCGTTGGTTACGGGAAAACGGTATCGACCGGCCGCGGCCCACGCTCGAGCTGAGGAAGGAGTTCGGTTCGCTGATCAACGAGCGCTATGGAGGCTGCGAAGCAAGCAGGGCCTTGAGGCACAGCACCGTCAAGGTGACCGAGTCGCATTACCTGCATTCGAAGTTCAAGCCGATCGCAGGGGTGGCTCTTGATTCGCTCGGATGAGAAATGGGACGTTAAACCTCAACACTGGTCTCTGAGGCTCCTCTCCCAAAACTGAGGAAGTCTGGTGGATCCATCGCTTTCCGCGGGCGAGACGGTGGTGCTGGCCTCTGGTCGGAGCTGTCTAGGAATCGTTCATAGCGGGCTGGAGGTCAGCAGTCTTTGTCTAGGCCGTGCTAGGGCTTATCAGCCGCATTAGAATACAGTCTGAGATCCTTAGGTTTACCGATAGATTGGGGCGTGGAAAAATGATAGGATTGGCGGCTAGCCTCGGTAGCAGCAAGCGGTTTTTGTTTCCCCTTAAATACCCCGCCCGGACTCAGGCTTACTTAGAAAGCAAACTATATGAACCCTAACGGTTTCTCGCAGAAATTGTGTCTGCGCGGGACGCCCTTGCGTGCCGCTTTTGTTTTAACCACCGCGTGTGTCCTTCCCAGCCCCTCGTTGATCGCTCAGGCGTCCAATGCTCCAAATTCGGGAGGGCTCGAAGCTGAAGAAGTCTTCGAACTTTCACCCTTTGAAGTAGTTGCCGACACGACCGGCTATTTTCAGGCGAACTCCATGTCCGGCACTCGCTTGAACTCCAAGGTGGAGGACCTCGCCCAGTCGATCACTGTGATGACGACGGAGCAAATGTCCGACTTCGCCATGGTCGATATCAACGACGTGTTTGACCACATGGCCAGCACGGAAGGCACCAGTTCCTACTCCCTTTTTGAGACGGACCGTACGGGCGCGGTGGTGGACCAGGTAAGCTTGGATCCGAATAACTCCAATCGTGTTCGCGGTATCGGAAATGCGAATATCGCTTTCAACAATATCGGGATGACGGGACGCGTGCCGGTCGATCCTCTATGGTTGGACTCGTTGGAACTGAGTCGTGGTCCGAACGCCAACATTTTTGGTCTCGGCAACGCTTCAGGTACGGTCAACCAAGTGCCTGCCACCGCCAACCTCAACTACGAGTTCATCAAGACGCAACTTCGGGTCGACAGCGATGACGGGCATCGGGCCTCGGTAGACATCAACCGCCATCTTTCCGACGATGTAGCAGTGCGCCTGAGTTTCGCGAAACAGCATACTGGCTTTGTTCGCAAGCCGTCTGGAGAAGACGCCCAGCGCCTCAGCCTTCAGTTGAAGGCCCGTCCCTTCGAAAACACGACGGTGGCGGTTTCATGGTACAACTATGAAAACGAGTCGGTACGCCCGAACTTCACCACCCCTCGCGACTACTACACCGATTGGGTCGACGCAGGAATGCCTGGCTGGAATCCGATAACACGTTTGGTGACCCTACGGGATGGCACGATCGTGGGCAATGGTGTCGATTCATCCGGCAACCCACGGCCGTACACAGGTACGCCATCGTTCTTTGCGGGACCTGAAAATCGTTCGGTCTTTCGGATCGCACCTGACACGGATCCTTATTGGGCGATCGGTCGCTATGTGGCGGGCACGGACCCGTTCGCTGGCGCTAATTCCGGTGTTGGCCTTTTGAATACAAATTCTTCGGATAGTTATACTGCCTCGCAGCAGCCGCTCTTTAATTCGGTGGTTCGCCCCATCGATGACAAGTCGATCTACGATTGGACAGAGATCAATCTGGCGGGCAACAGCAAGGCCTGGGACGACACGAACATCTACATGGCCCAGATCGACCAGTTCATTCTCAACAACACGAAGCAAACCTTGGCGTTTCAGGGCACCTTCATGCGCGAAGATGTCAATCGCCTCGAAAACCAGCCCATGGGGCCCGCTAGCGTCAACAGCAACGTCGGCCAGCTTCAAGTCGACGTGAACATGGTGAACTTGGATGGCAGCCCGAACCCGTATTTCGGTCGTCCGTACCTCCGGAGCAACGAACCTTACCTGCGCGACAAGTCGCAAATGTGGGACACTTCGCGAGCTCAGGGTGTATATCGCATCAACTTTGCGGATGACGACGGTTGGACCAAGTGGTTGGGTACCCAGCAGGTTGTCGGATATTACGAATACAAGGACCGGCAGGACCGCCAGTACTCTTACCGCCATTCAGCTCTAAGCCTTGATGCGGCCTGGCAGCAGAAGTATGCTAATTTGAATACTCCGCTGGGCAATCGTACCCAGACCAACGTACAGGACATCTATCCGATCGCTCCTGGTAACTATGCCCGCATCAACGAGCAATACTATGTCGGTAGCACGCCGTATGGAGGAATCGAATACGCTCCTGCCTACTTCCCGGAAGGGGCAACGCTTCCTTTCGTTTGGGGGGCTTCGGCAAGTTCGATGAACTACGATGTTTCCCCGATCGGCTTTACGCCAAGCCCTGACGGTGGCGGCGGTGGAGCCAACAAGCAGAGCGTCATCAAGACCACCGGCGGTGTACTGCAGAGCACCTTTTTCGACGGCAGGTTGATTGGCACCTTCGGCACCCGCGAGGACACGGTTTATGATCGCAACGCTCCTTTCGCGACCCTGACTTCAGACCTTCGCGAGTACGATTTCGCGGCCTCGAACCAGTGGAATGAGGGTTGGCGCGAAGCGGGTGGAAAGACCACCAACATCTCGCTTGTTGCCCGTCCCTTCCGCGATATAGATTTCTTGAAGTCCAAGGCGGAGGGCGGTAGCGGCTTCAGCAAGCTGTTTGGCGAAGCCATCAGCAGCATGAGCCTTACTTACAACGAAGCGGACAACTTCATCGCCCAAGGCCCCGCTTACGACCTCTTCCTCAACCCGCTCCCAAATCAAACGGGAACCACAACGGACAAGGGCTTTTGGATGAGTATGATGGAAGGCAAGCTTTCGCTACGCTACGTCCACTACACCACCAAGCAGCTCGACCTTCGCAACGGAGATGTTAGCACCTTGGCCCAGCGCATCATGCGTATGGATGGTTTGGTCGCGAACGACCGCCAGAGCCTCATGAGGCACGCCAAAGGTTGGCTGGGCTATTCGGACAATGAAACGCCTCCAGACAACGTTTTGGCAGCGGCGCTGCAAATGCCAGTTGATCAGTTCTCCGGCTTGAAGGAGCTGGTAGCGAACAACACCTATGCTGCAGTCAATAACCTGACCTCAACGGGGGACGAGTTGGAAATCAACTACAACCCGAATCGCTACTGGACGGTCAGCGCGTCGGTCACCAAGAACCAGTCGATCAACACTGCTGCAGGTTCCGCAGTAGACGATTACTACGCGGCACGCGTTCCAGTTTGGACCACTATTGAGGATCCACGCTTTACACGCACGACATACACTCCAGTCGATATCTTGAGCACTACGGACATCGACGAGAGCGCGGGTGGCCCGATCGCCCTGCAAGGCGATTATTCGCAGCTCCCCGTTGGTCCAACTGGTCACCTGCTATACTGGAACATCGTTGGCCAGGAATTCAGAGATCTGGTGAACTACGATTCGAGCCAGTCTCCTGAAGTCCGTTTCCAGTCCAACGTAGATGCGCCGATGTCGGTATTCCGCGCTTTGGTCGGCCGTCCACGGCCACAAATCCGCGAGTACACGGCCAAGTTCAACACCAAGTACAGGCTCGCTGGAATCAGCGAGGACACCTTCCTCAAGGACATGAGCGTCGGTGGTTCGGTGCGCTGGGCAGACAAAGCCTCGATCGGATTCTATGGGCTTGGATACGATCCGGCTAAGGACCTGAGGCTTCCAGAAAACAAGATTCTGGAGCTTGATACCAACCGGCCGATCTATTCGCCAGCCGAGACTTACGTCGACCTGTTCGTCAGCTACAAGACGAAGCTCTTCGACGAGAAGGTGGACGCGAACTTCCAGCTCAACGTGAAGAACGCGTTTGAAAATGGGGGCGGATTGCAGGCCACGAGCGCCTTTCTTGATGGAACGTCATCGACTTACCGAATTATCGATCCGCGGCAGTTTATTCTTTCTGCCTCGTTCGATCTTTAGTTCCCCAAATAAGTGATATAGGCGATCGCCGCTACTTTTCGAAGTAGCGGCGATTTTTTTTATTCCGATGGGTTAATGCTCTGCTGCATGCAGCGCCCGGTTGGCGGTGGATCGGACGCTCCGCCAGGTGATATTAATGTGCGCTGAATGCCCGTCACTGTTTCTTGAATGCCCTTTCCGTCTTAAGTGAAACTGGGATATTTGTTTCCATTGAACGGTTGGCTAGGGTGAAGTCCTTGCGGGTATTTGTTGAGTGCTATGAATGACAAGGGGCTAGGGGCAATTCGTACGGATAGGGTCGGCTCGAAGCAGACTGAAGTATAATAGATGGGTTCATCAGATAGGTCCATCAGGAAGTAGCTTTAGGTGGATGGAGACGTCGGCGAAGGAGGAAAATGAGAGGAGCTTAGGATCGCGGTGGTTTTAGGCGTCTTTAGGCGTGGTCATAAGGGAGAATATGGGTTACTCTAAAACCCTACACGAGGCGGGTTGCACCACCTGATCTAACCTAAGCCTTTTTGACCCCAAATGGTTTTGTCAACCCCAGTATTTGTTTAGCTATGTTACCTCCAAATTTCACCATCTTTGATGGTTGATTTGTCAAGCGTCATCGAGTTCTAAAGCCACGAGTATATCAAGGGCCTTGCGCTTGGGTGTAGCTCGAGGGGGTTGGAACTAGCCGTACTGATGCCGGCCTCATGATTTTAGATAGTGATAAAACTATTTGTTTTGATCGAGGATCCGTTGCTTCGCTTGTTTGCTGTTTCTATATAACAATATAGAGATTCGTTAGTGCATTCCTGTCTTCTGTCGGTGGAGCTTCGGGTGGGGATTGTTATAGTGGTTTTAATCAGTTTTCAAATATATTCGGAGCTTCATGTCTGACGTGAACGTTTTGTGCATGGTTTTTGATCCACTTTGTGGTCAGAGGAGTGTCGTCAGGTTTTGTATGCTCACTGCTATGGTTTTCTGGGTAGCGATGTCTTGCAATTTATATATTTAGCGAAGGGAGCTCACCTAAGGTTCAGCTCTGCGCTGAGTGTGCTTGGTTTTTTGGAGTTTCCTTATTGATCGGAAAAATAACCTCAGACTATATGAAACTATCAGTATCTACTAGATATACATGCCCCCGCGGGGCGCCTCGTTGCTCCGCGTTTTTGGTAGCGACTGCCTGTGTGCTTTCGCATGGCTTGCTCTTAGCCCAGACTTCGACCACGGCACCTCCCTTGGGGGAGGATGCAGAGGATGAAGTTTTCGAACTGTCACCGTTCGAAGTGGTGGCCGATGTTACTGGATACTTCCAGGCAAACTCGATGTCCGGTACTCGCTTGAATACGAAAGTAGAAGACCTTGCCCAGTCTATCACCGTGATGACCACGGAACAAATGAATGACTTCGCGATGGTCGATATCAACGATGTGTTCGACCACATGGCCGGCACGGAAGGGACGAGTTCCTACTCATTGTTCGAAACGGATCGTACTGGCGCGGTGGTAGACCAAGTCAGTCTTGATCCAAACAATGCGAACCGCGTACGCGGTATCGGCAATGCGAATATTGCTTTTAACAATATTGGAATGACGGGGCGCGTTCCTGTCGACAAACTTTGGCTTGACTCTTTGGAGCTCAGCCGCGGCCCGAATGCCAATATATTTGGCCTAGGCAACGCGTCCGGTACTGTAAATCAAGTTCCTGCGACCGCCAACTTGAACCACGAATTTACCAAGTTGCAAGCGCGGGTGGACAGCTACGACGGCTATCGCGCCTCTGTCGATTTAAATAGATTGCTGTCCGACTCCTTCGCTGTCCGCTTGAGCTTTGCCGACCAACACACTGGCTTCGTCCGCAAGCCTTCGGGTGAGGATGCCAAGCGTCTCAGTTTGCAGGTAAAGGCTCGCCCCTTCGAGAATACGACCATTGCCGCTTCCTGGTACCACTACGAGAACGAGTCCGTGCGTCCGAACTTCACCACGCCTCGTGACTATTATACCGATTGGTTGGAAGACGGGATGCCGGGCTGGAACCCGATCACTGGCTTGGTTACCATGGCTAACGGAGATGTATACGGAAAGGGCGATGTCTTAGGCTCGACCGAACCTTATACAAGTCGGCCATCTTACTTCAACGGCGAAGAAAGCCGCTCGACCTTCCGTATCTCTCCGGATCTAGATCCTTATTGGACCACCAATAAATATGCTTCAGGCGGCTTGGCCGATACGGATCCGTACGCAGCGGGTACGACAGGACTCGGCTTGTTTACGACGCGACCTGCGGATACTTATTCCGCATCGCAACAGCCGCTCTTCAACTCCTTAGCACGTCCTATCGAGGATAGATCTCTGTACAACTGGGACGACATAAACCTCATGGGCAATAGCAAGGCATGGGATGATACAAACATCTACATGGCTCAGATTGACCAATTCATCCTAAACAATCCGAGGCAAACCTTGGCTTTGCAGGGTACTTTCATGCGCGAGGACGTAAGCCGCATCGAAAACCAGCCCATGGGGAGAGCGAGCGTGAACAGCAACGTGGGCCAGATGCAGGTCGACGTGAATATGGTGAACTTGGATGGATCTCCCAATCCGTACTTCGGCCTGCCTTACTTGAGGAGCAGCGAGCCCTACCTGCGCGACCAGTCGCAGCTGTGGGATACGGTTCGGGCCCAGGGCGTCTACCGTATCAACTTCGCTGACGACGATGGCTGGACCA
The DNA here is from genome assembly GCF_014803405.1 of Pelagicoccus enzymogenes. Classification (NCBI taxonomy): domain Bacteria; kingdom Pseudomonadati; phylum Verrucomicrobiota; class Opitutia; order Puniceicoccales; family Pelagicoccaceae; genus Pelagicoccus; species Pelagicoccus enzymogenes. The sequence goes on along the minus strand of NZ_JACYFG010000061.1, from coordinate 198,207 downwards.
AGTGGCTGGGTACCCAGCAAGCGGTTGGTTATTATGAATACAAGGATCGCCAAAACCGTCACTTCGCGTATCGCCACTCAGCGCTCGCTTTGGATACACCTTGGCAGCAGGCCTATGCCGCGTCGAACACGCTCCTCGGCAATCGCACGACTTCTAATACTGATCCCGAGTACAGAGTTGCAGGGAACTATTCCCGTCTAAACGAACAATACTATGTTGGTAGCACCCGATTTGGCGGCATCGAGTACGCGCCGGCCTATTTCCCGGAAGGAGCCACCGTGCCCTTCAATTGGGGACCAGCAGGTTCGAGAAATTCGGACGTGTCTGCGGTCGGCTGGACACCGAGTCCCGATGGGTCTGCCGGTCAAGCGGCCTTGCAGAATGTCATCAAGACCACGGGTGTGGTTTTTCAGAGCACCTTGCTCGACGGAAAGCTAATCGCGACCTTTGGCACTCGTGAAGACACAGTTTATGACCGCAATGCTCCCTTTGCTCGCTTGACTCCCGATCTTCGAGAGTACGACTTCGAGCTGAGCAATCGATGGGACGAAGGCTGGCGCGAAGCCGGTGGCAAGAGCGAGAACCTCTCTATCGTGGCGCGCCCGTTCCGCGACCTCGATTTCCTCAAGTCAAAAGTCGATGGAGGCAGCGGTTTCAGCAAGTTCCTAGCTGAGGCGGTCAGTGGCTTGAGCCTCACCTACAACGAAGCGGACAACTTCATCGCGAAGGGACCAGCCTGGGACCTCGACCTCAACCCGCTGCCTAACCAAACCGGTACCACCACCGACAAGGGCCTCTGGATGAACATGATGGATGGAAGACTCTCCATCCGCTACGTCCATTACACCACCAAGCAGAGCGACCTGCGTGATGGCGATATCAGTACGATGGCCCAACGTATCATGCGTATGGATGGCTTCGTCTCCAATGATAACCAGTCCCTTAGAAGATTGCTCAGAAACCTCGAAGGACGTGAAGGAGGTGACAAATCTAACGACGTACCCGAGGTCATGGCCCCGCTCATGCAAATGGACGTGGAACTCTACAAGGGGCTGCAAGAGCTCGCTGACAATGGCACCTACGCGGCGGTCAACGACATGGTCTCCAAGGGCGACGAGTTGGAAATCAACTTCAACCCAAATCGCTACTGGACCGTCAGCGCTTCTGTCACCAAGAACGAAGCGATCAACACGGCCGCTGGCCAAACAGTGGATGACTATATCGCCAAGCGTATGCCAGTTTGGACCACGATCGAAGATCCACGTTTCTACCACGACACGGTGACGATCGATGGCCAAGAGCAGCTCCGCACTTTCTGGAAGCCGGTCGACAGGCTTTCCACTCCGGACGTGGACGAGAGCGATGTTGCTCCAATCATGCTGGATGGCGACTACTCGGATTTCCCAGAAGGTCCAGGTGGCAATCTGCTCTGGTGGTACATCTCAGGCACCGAGTTCAACGACGGGATTGGCCCCTACCACAACAATACGAATGCGGAAGCTCGCTTCATCTCCAATGTGGATTCGCCGCTGGCCGTGTTCCGCGCTCTGGTGGGTCGCCCGCGTCCGCAGATCCGCAAGTACTCCGCCAAATTCAATACCAAGTATAACTTGGCTGGCATTAGCGAAAACGCTGTGTTCAAGAACATGAGCGTCGGCGCTTCCGTACGCTGGATGGACAAAGCAAATATCGGTTTCTATGGAATGGGTTACGATCCAGCTAAGGACCTGACCCTTCCGGAGAACAAGATCACGACGCTCGACACCTACCGTCCGATTTATTCCCCAGCGGAGACCTTCGTAGACCTTTTCGTCAGCTACAAGACCAAGCTCTTCGACGACAAGGTGAATGCGAGCTTCCAGCTCAACGTGAAGAACGCATTCGAAGATGGTGGCAGTCTGCAGGCCACGAAGGCCTTCCTCGATGGATCGACCTCTGTCTATCGAATCATCGATCCCCGTCAGTTTATTCTCTCAGCTTCGTTTGATATGTAATCTTTGGTATAAACATCAATAGGTAACGCCGCCACTCTTCAGAGTGGCGGTTTTATTCTGTAATAGTGAAGCTTAGGATGCGTCTTACGCTGGCGTTCTAGCAAGGAGAGTGTATGGTTTTAAGTATTAGGAAGAAGCCAGTTCCATGAAAACGAACTACATCCCCTGTATCTTTTTGTTTTTTCTTTCGTGCACCCTCAGAGCCGAATCGTTCCGTGATCAAGCTGTCGCTTCCTTGCATAAAGGAGTCGCTTACTTTCAGACTCTGAATTCGCATGGTGGATACGTCTATCACGTGACTCCCGACCTCTCGCTGCGTTGGGGAGAGGGGCCGAAGGACGCGCATACCATCGAAGTGCAGCCGCCAGGCACGCCAGCGGTTGGCCAATCGTTTTTACGGGCGTATCAGGTAACTGGCGACAGGACTGCTTTGGATGCCGCCATGGCTGCGGCAAATGCATTGATTCGCGGGCAAAACAAACACGGCGGCTGGGACCATACGATCGACTTTGCCGACTTGAGCAACGAGACGGTCAGCTTCGACGACAATCAAAGCCAGTCCGCTATCAGTTTTCTATTGGCTATGGATGCTGCGGTCGACGATGACTCTCTCTCCAAAGCCACCCGCAGAGCGGTAGACATGATGATTGCGACGCAGTTGAGCAACGGTGGCTGGCCGCATTTGTACCCAGAGAGGGGCAATTATCACGATTTCGCTACTTTCAACGATGGTGGTATCAATGACTGCGTACGGGTGATGATTGAGGCTTTCAACCACTACGGAGATGATCCGGAGATTGAGAAAAGCTTGCGCCGCGTAGCCCGTTTTCTCGTGGTATCGCAATTGCCTCCGCCTCAACCCGGCTGGGCTCAGCAATACAACGAATTCCTACAGCCTGCTTGGGCTCGGACTTTCGAGCCCGCGTCTCTTTGTCCTGCCGTTACGATCAAGAATGTGGATACACTGATCGATCTTTATCTTTGCCTAGGCGACGATACCTTGCTGGAGCCGATTCCGGATGCTTTGCGTTGGCTCAGGGAAATCCGTTTGGAGAACGGAAAATGGGCGCGTTTCGTTGAGATCGGAACCAATAAAGCTCTCTACTACGACCGCGGGCGTAAACGGGTGAAGAGTATCGCGGAGCTACATCCGGAGCGGGCTACCGGATACGCCTACGAGATTAATATATCCTCGGCTTTGGAAGCAGGAACTGCACGGTACGAACTTGCGCTGGAGCATGGGCAAGAAGGCTTGATGCAGCTGGAAACGGCGGAGCTCTCAGGCGAGGCTGCGCAGAAACGCTTGGCGGCCTTGTCTCAATCCGTTAAGAAGATCATCGAAGCGCAGGAATCGTCCGGCGCGTGGATCTCGCGTAACGACCGTTTCAAGGCGACCCTGCCGAAGGGCCAACGTTGGAACGGCGAATACACGGAGATGGATCGAATAAGCAGTGCTGTGTTCAATCGAAATGTCGCCGTGCTTTGCGAGTACATCGAATTGAATGATCGTTTGGCCCGTTAAAGCCTCACTCTCTTAGTTTGTCTCAGCGTTCGATGCGAAAGGCGCTTCTAGATACCCCTCGATGAGGTTTGTCATTTCTTCGTGGGTACGGTCCGCTTCGGTAAATCCGATAATGCAGATGTGTTCATTGCCGCTCATGCCGTAGACCTTGTAGCCGTGCTCGGTTCCCGTGCGGCCAAAACCGTAGAGGTCCATATTGTGGATATCGCCTTTGCGGATTTGGCGGTGGTTTTCGTTGGGAGCGTCGTCGTCCGGCGATTTAGCAAAGAAGAGGACGTTTTTCGCTTTGGGGTCGCCGATGTAGACCCATTCTGGAGTGAAGTCGTCGAGCTCGCCCTCGACCGTCGGGATGCGTTTGATCCCGTCGGCGGTCACGAAGTAGTCCTCGGCGTCCGCGAAGCCGCCAGCCACGCACTCGAGCAGGAAGTTGTAGTCTCCCTCGGACTTCAGCACTTTGATCGCGACTCTGTCAGGAAAAAACCAATACTGGAAAGTGAAAGTGCCGTTGGTCGATTCGAGGATGACGCGTTCGCCTTCTGTGATGCCGTCGACGATGGTTGTGGTGGAACCGCTATCGCGTCCGGCGTGGCCGAAGTTGCCCACGCTATTGGGGAAACCGCGGAAGTTTCCATTGGGACCGGGAGGTAGGTAGGAGGCGACCCAGTCGTTTCCTTCGTTGTCGATGAAGCTTTTGAAGCCTGAGACGCCGTTGTCTTTCTCGAAATAAACGATGCCCATAGGCATCTCGATCTTGTAACAACCAGTGCCGTGCCACTCGGCTTCGGTGAGTTTAACGTTTTGGGCGCGGATTGAGGGAGTGGCTTGGACCCATAGCGCGAGGGCCGCGAAAAATAGAAATGAAAATTTCATAGATTTGGATGATGCTTATCGTTGGGGCGGGGCTTTGTCGGAGGTTTTGTTGCGGAGACTTCGCTGAATTTCGTATCAGTCCTCAGCGGTAAGGAATACGTCTGGGGCGAGAGTGTGAGGGGTGAAGCGAATGGTGCGGATGGCGCCTTTAAACCAATTGACTCGATTGATTCGGACGCCGAGGGACATATGGCCGTCTCCTTGGGCGACGTAGTCGAGCTCTTGGCTTATTTCAAGTTTACCATCGACGTAGTGCTTGAAGGTTTTTCCATCTACTACGATGGCTGCATGGTACCACTTGCCCGTTGGGTGCAGATGGTCCTGGGCATAGTTTACGACTGTTTGCTGTCTGGACTTGATGAATGTATCGAGAAACCAGTGACTGCCGTCGACGATTCGGGTTTCGAACATGACGCGGGAATCCGTCTCGTTTTCCTGCATGTGGAAGAAACGCTGTTCGGCGGGGCCGTCCGAGTAGGGGTTGAAGACAACTTCAACGGTGAAGCGTGACCACCCTTCGAGCGGATGCACGTCTAGGATAAGGGCGTCGTCCACGCCGTCGAACTCGATGGCCTTGCCGCGTGGCGTATCGATGAGGCGAGGGCTTCCTTCCACTGCGAGTGTGTTGCCGTCGAGCGATTCTAGATTGTCGAGGCGCCAGACGATGGAGTCCGTCTGGGCATTCGCGGAATGGGCCGTGAGAGCGAGTAGGTAGATTGTAGTTGAAAGGTGGATATGTTTAAAAGCCATAGCTTACTCGACGTCGATGATTACGCGTTGGTAGCGGGTGAGACGTGGCGTGCCGTGGTCGGTGACGGCGAGGATGATGTGCATGGTGCCGGTGCCGGGTGGCATGACGCGGCTGGTCTTCACCGTGAGGTGGGCTTGGGCTTGGTCGAAGCCGACGATGTCGTGCTTGTTTCCGCTGCGGGAGTTGGACATGCGACGGGTGCCGGGCTCTTCGTAGCAGAACCAATGGAAGGAGAGTGCGTCCCCGTCGGGATCGCTGGAGGCGAGGGCGCTGAGATCCACGCGTTCTCCTTGTTTGGCTTTGAGGTAGGCGGGGTGGTCGAGTTTTGCCACAGGCGGGTGGTTGGCCTCATCGTAGGATTTGATTGTCCAGTCCATGCGGGCGGCGAAATCGTTTTGGTAGGCTTCGCGCCAGCGCCAGATGGTGGCGTGGTTGGTGGTATGCCATTCGCCGTCGTTGCCGAGGACTTCGTCTTGCACGTTGGTCCAGATGGGGCGGGTCTCCGGCTCGAGGAACCACTTCTCTGTGCGAGGCGTGTAGAGTTCGTAGCGTCCGCCCCAGCCGCCCCAGTCCGGGCGTTCGGGCACGCTTAGGCCGTTGTTGACGAGGTTGAGGAAGGAGGGGGTGTCGCCCTCCATCATGTATTCCCAATGTGGGTACTCGGCTCCGAGCGGACCCTTGGAGCGGATGTTGCGCTCGAGCCACTCGTTGGAAACCAGCTGGAAGTCGGCTCCGCCGAAGCGGCCGTGAAACTTGTCGCCGCCGATGGCGATCCAGGTGGCGTGGTGGAAGCCGCCGCCAGCGTTGACGCCGGGGGTGACGATGTAGAAGAGTTCGGGAAATTCTTTGCGAATCCAGGGACCGCTGCTGTCTTGGTCGGAGATGGCATAGACGCGGAGCTTGGCGACGAACTTGGCGAGCTCTTCCGGGCTGCGGGTGGAGCGAACCTTGTACAAGGCTTGGGCAAGGACGTTGGGACCGCCCCAAACGTTAACCCAGAGGGGACGTGGATCGTCGCGGTCGGTGGCGGCGATGAGCAGCTCGGAGCCCGCGGAGTCCTTGCCTTCGCCGACCGCTTCCATGTTGCCCAGAGGCAGTCCCGAGGCGATGCAGGAGCGAAGGTGGCTTTCGCTTGGAAACCCGGGTTCGTGCAGTTCCAAGTTGTCGCGAACTTCTCCGAAGGCGGTGACGATGTCTTGGATGTATTTCGGATGGACCGGGCGGGTGCTTCCGCCCGGAGGCGTTGCGACCAGGCCTTCGATGTCGATGTGGTTCGAGTAGGTCATCAGCCGCACCATCGACATGCGGTCGTCCGGATCGCCACCGATGTCAGTGAGGACGAAAAGCCGAGGCTTTTCGGTCGCCGCGGCGAGGGCGGCAAAGCTAGCGAGGAGGCTAAGTAGGGTATTTTTCAATACGGGAAATTTCATGAGTGTGTCTCCTGTGTTCTGCAATGTGAGTTGGTGCCCTATTCCTCGGGCCATTCGCTTTTGAGTTTGTAGTGGTAGGTGCTGTTGACCGCGCCTGGGCGAGCTTTGTCGACCTTGAGTTTTTCGTTTTGCAATAGGCGGATCATTTCGGCTCCTGCGTAAAGGGTAGGGCCGTAACCGTGCGTGGCGTGGATGCTGGCTCCGCGATTGTAGTAGTAGGTGTTGTCGTGAGCGAAGGTAGTGGCTTCGCAAGTACCGTCTACGGCACCGTCCTCGAGGATGCGGGTATTGACGGCGTTCCAACCGGTGAGGGCGACTGGGCCGTAGACGTGGTTGATCCAGCCCTCGTTGATTCCTTTGGCGATGGCGAAGGTGAACATGGCGGTACAGGAGGTCTCGAGGTAGGTATCCGTCTTATCGAGCATGTTATGCCAGAAGCCGCTGCCGCTTTGCAGTCCAGCCAAGCTGCGAACCATGGAGCGGTAGAGGTGCATAACCTCGTCGCGGCCGGGATGTCCCTCGGGCACAACTTCTAGGACCTCGACCATGGACATGATGGTCCAGCCATTGGCACGCCCCCAGAAGAAGCGCGGATCGTAGTCGCCAGAGGTGATGCTCCAGCCATGGTCAAAGAGCTCTTTTTCGGGAACATAGAGTCGTTCTGCCATTTGCAGGATCTGGCGAATCGCGTCGTCGTAGTAGCTCGTGTCGCCGGTGAGCTTGCCCATGTTTGCGAGGAAGGGGACGCTCATGTAGATATCGTCAGCCCAAATGGATACGTATTGGGGACGGTGGCGGGCGAGGGTGCCGTCCTCGAGCCGGAGTTGCTTGTGCGAAATGTAGTCAGCGGTGTTTTTGATGATGGGCAGGTAGTCCTTGTTTCCATTTTTCAAATACGTCTTGATCATCGCCGCGGTGATCGATCCGCAGTCGTCGAGGGCGTGGTAGTTGGGCATGCGGCCCCAGCCTCGGACATCCGAACCGAAGGCCTCGCGATTTTTCTCGAAGTAGGGAAAGGTGCTGGCGACCAGATCGAAAAATTCGGAGCTGTTGGCGAGGTAGGATTCGTCGCTCGTGACATCGTGAATGTACTCAAATGCGGATAGCACGACGCCGTTGGTGTAGGACCACTCGCTGGCGAATCCGGGCGCAACCCGAGCGTTTTTATTGGGGGTGGAAAAATCGTTAATCACCTCTCCGCTCTCGCGGTCGATAATACCACGGGAGCTGGTCGAGTCGTAGTAGGCTCGCACGCGGTCCAGCGTCGCTTTGATGTCATCAACCTCTGGATACTCGTAGGGAACCGAGTAGTTGGGGACGCGCTCGAATTTGCTCTCTTGGGCGTTTAGGGCGGCGGATAATGCCGTCGCGACGAGGCTAGCGGCCGCGATTTGTTTCGCCAGGGAATGGATCATGTTAATTGAATGCTTTCGATTTAGTCAGCGAGGCGCAGGACGAGGATGGCGTCCTCCCATTTGGCGGGGGGCGCTAGGTCTCGTGATTCGCCCTTTTGGAAGGTATCGATTTTTTGGGTCTGTCCGTCGCGGGGGTAGAACCAGTGGGCCTGGGCTGGGCCTTCCAGGATGTTGTTGATCGAGGTATGGGTATTGTTGCCAAAGTAGACGAGGGCCAGCTTTCCATCTTTGGTGGAGGCGGCGGCTTTTAGGTCCTCGCCTAGGCCTACAGCGCCAACGAGGCGTCCGTCAGGTACCCATTCGAACCAATTGTGCTCGCGCAGGAACTCCTGTCCAATCACCGCGACTTGGCGAGCTCCGGGGAAGTCGAGGGCTTGTTGCCAAGTGTATCCACAATTATAGTCGCCCTCGGACCCTCGCATCGCCCAGATGGGGCCAGCTCCGTAGGTGTGTCCAGCGCCACCGGCGAAGAAGGTTTGGTAGAACTGGCGGCGGATGCGTACGGGCGTGACCCAGCCGCACTCATGGCGATAGGTGCCGTATTCGTAGGACCCTTCGAGGAAAAGCGAGGGTTTGATGGGATCGACGCGCTCGTATTCGTCGAGCATGATGCGGTGCACTTCGTCGACTTCCTTCCAAACTTCGACCCCGTTGGCATCGAGCCAAGGGTCTTGGTGGAACCAAAGGGAAGAGTTGTAGCGCGAGTCTCCATCTGGGTGATACGTGAGAAAGAGCTCGTCCCACGCTGGGTGCTTTTTGCTCCAAGCGGGGCTTTGGCCGGTAACACCTTTTGCAAGGCCCTCGGCCATGGAACGGTAGATCGCTCGGTTGTCGTAGTCGTGGTAGTTCTGGTTTTTGTCGAATCCCTTGAGCATGGCCTTGGTATCGCCACCTAGCACCCAAATAATGTTGGGCTCATCTTGGTAGCGATTTCCGAGGAAGGTCCCGTAAGCTTTGGCCTCCTCGATGTTGTATTCATTTTTCCCAGTCACCAGCTCGGCTGCCCAGCACGGAAGCAGGGCTAGGTACATACCCCGTTTTCGAACGGCTTCGACAACGTAGTCGGCGTTGTCCCAATAGTCGTTGGGTCGGGTCGAGCTGCCTCCTTTCACGACGAGCGGTTCGGCGGTGTTGGGCTCGCTTTCCGTGCCAGTGAAGGGGCTGTGGCCATAGGCGTTGCGAGCGTTGTCGGGGCTCCGGTCGATGCCGCCACCATGGGGAGACCAATGAGCTACGGATTGGATAACCGTGAAGCCGAGGGCTTGGCGGTGGTCGAGGTAAAGGTCTACCTCTTCGCGGGTGAGCTGCTGGAACATGCCCCAGGCGGTGTCGCCGACCCAAAGAAAAGGGGTGCCATCTTCATGTTGGATGTGATGGGCGTTTTCTACGACTTCTAGTTTGCCGTGTTCTTCCCAATCCGCGGCGGAGAGCTGGAGGGAGGGGGAAATGGCAAGGAGCGAAAGAGCGGTTTGAATGGTTCTTTTCATGTGTACAGGATTGGCTGAGGTATGGGCTGATTGCTTATTCGACGGTGATAATGACGCGCTGGTAGCGAGTCAGGTTTGGTGAGCCGGCATCGGTGACCTCACAGACGACGTGTATGGTTTCTCCCTTGGCGGCGTTGGCTGGAACCTTGAAGGAGGCGTTTCGTTTGTTTGCGTTGGAGATAGAGATCGAGCCCGCATAGGAGTCAGCTTCGGCGTATTGCCACCAATGATACTTGAGTTTGTCGCCGTCTGGATCGCTCGTGCCGTTTGCGCTAAGCGACACCTTTTGCCCGGGCTTGGCCCTCAAGTCGAGGGCGTGGGCCAGTTTGACGACAGGAGGGTGGTTGGCGTCCTCGAAGGAGTTGACGCACCAGTCCGCTCTCGCTGCGAAATCGTTTTGCAAGGCGGTGGTCCATCTCCACATGGGTTTGAAGTAGGCATCCATGAGGTCTTGGTCTTCGGGGAAGCGTTCTCGCATGTACATTCTGCCCCAAGCAGAGCCAGTGTACCAGCGACCTTCCGGGTATTCGTATCCAGATTCCTGTACGGGGTCGAGCCATGTGTTGCCGCGAACGAGGGTGTAGCGACCGCCCCAACCTCCGTAATCGGGAGACTCAAGACTGCGTAGGCCCGTGGGGATGGTGTGCAGGAAGGCTGGTGAATCGCCTTCCGAGCGGAAATCGCCCGGGGTAAAGTCAAGGTCTCCCTTCAATCCGTAGCTGCCGGGCACGTGGGCCTGGTAGAGTGAGCAAAGGGCACCGTGCCCTTCGAGGATATTGGCTTTCATCCAGTCAGCTCGCAGGTAGCGTTGTTCGTTTTCGGGGAGGATTTTATTCCATTGGTACGCCACGGCCCAGAATTGGTCGGAGATGATGGTTGGGATATTGAACTGTCCCCAACTCGGCAGGATGTAGGTTTGGTAGGTCTCGTCCTGCTCCCAAATGAAGTAGAAGCGGATTTTTTCGGCTACTTCAGCCATGCGGTCGGGGTGAGACTCCTCGATGGTCTTGAGGGCGCGTGCGATGGTGTTGGTACCTCCCCAGGCTTGCAGCCAGATGGGACGTGGGTCGGATGTGTCCAAGAGGGCTTCGACGATGCGTTGCGACCCGGGAGTTATTTCATCCATCTCGCCTTCTGCCTTCACGTTGCCGAGCAGGGTGCGTTCTCTGAGGTATTCAGGAGTTGGGTACTCTGGATCGTGTTTGACGAGATTTGGGTAGACCGTCTCATATGCGTCGAGATAGGGCAGTGCCCAGTCGTCGCCCGCCCAGCGATGTCCCTGCCAGTGGTATTGCGAGCTAGAGGTGATGATGCCCTCGACGTCCCATTCGTTGGTGTAGAGAAGGAAGCGGACGAGGGAGCATTCGTCGTCGACTTCGCCGTCGCTGGTGACGATGACGCGGGTCTTCTCCGCGACGTTTGCTGGTTGGCTATTAGATGGGGAATCGGCAGCGAAGCTGAGGAACGAGGCGAAACAGGAGAGGGAGAGGGGAACTATGATGTTTTTCATATGGGTAGTTCGATCTAGATGATGCTGTTCAAGTAAATTTCGAGTTGAGTGTATCCACCAGGGCCTATCTGGTTCCCGTCGCTTGGGTTCAGAGGGTCGAGGCCGTGAGCGTTTTCCCATGCGTCGGGCATGCCGTCTGAGTCGGAATCGACTGGGGCGGGAAGGCTTTGTAGCACGGGCCAGCCGCCGACATCGTTTTGAGAATCAATGATGCCGTGCATTTGGGAGGGGGCGGCGAGTTCGTGGTCGTTCTCGTAGGTCAGGCCTTTGTAGGTTGCGTATCCATTTTTCACTTCATCTATGATCCGGAGGTCGACGGAATCGCGGGAGGGAACCTTGGCTCCGGCTTCGGCGAGGACGGAAAGATAAGCTTCTTCGGCTGTTTGCTGACGGATCGGCATGGCGGGCCAGGGCGCTAAAAGCTTCAAACTTGGGATGGCAGAGAGGTTGTTCGGATTGTGCTTCTGCACTCCATTGATTGCGGTTAGGGATGGCACAACGCCTTTCCAGTTGTCGCTGGTAACGGCCTCGCTACCGACCATGACGTTGTCGGCGATGTACCATTTCCCGTAGTCGCTGTCTCCATTGCGGGACCAGGGTGCGGCTAGTTGGTGGCTGATGGCGCCTGGCAAGGTCGCGGGACCAGGCTTGTAGTAATTGGCAACCATGTTGATGTTCGAGAAGTTGAATTTCTCTCGATTCGATTGCTGAACGTTCTCAGCGCCGTAGGTCGAGGCGTAGCCCCAGTTGTAGACTACGTTGTTGCGGTAGTCGACGTTCCCGCTGCCAGAAGCGAAGCGAGGGCTGCGGTTGGAGTGGCTGGCAATCAGGTTATGGTGGTAGCTGCTGTAGTTGGATCCCCAGATGCCGCCGAAACCGTGGTTTCCTTTAGCGTGGTTAGATTCGTAGAGGCTTTCAGAAATAATGCACCATTGCACGGTGGTATGCTCACCATGGTAAATCGTCATGGTTTCGTCGATACTCCAGCTGGCGGAAACGTGATCCAAAATTAGGTTTTTGGTGTACCTGCTGGTGATGGCATCGGGAAAGTCGCCCGCCTCGTCGCCCAAGCGAACGCGGATGTAGCGAATGATTACTTCGTCCGCGTCGATGAGTAGAGGGCGGCGCCTGAGCGTAATGCCGTCTCCGGGGGCGGTTTGTCCGGCGATGGTGAGGTATGGGTTGGTGATTCTTAGATCGCTTTCAAGGACGATGGTACCTGATACTCTGAATACGACGGTACGGGGACCTTCGGCCTCGATGGCGGCCCGGAGGCTGCCTTCGCCAGAGTCGTTGAGGTTGGTCACGGCGAATACCTTTCCGCCTCGTCCGCCGACGGTGTACTTGCCGTAGCCTTCCGCGGTTGGAAACGCGAGCTGCGTTCCTGAATTTCCGTGGCTTTGGGAAAGACTTAGGAAGGCGAGTAGAACGATGAATAGAGTTTTTGGATACATGGGGCTATTTATTGGTACTGATTGCTTGCTAAACTCGAAGGTGACTTATCGCGGGTTTGTAACGCTGGGAATGCTGGGCGTCGGTTCGATTTCAGGAACCCAATCTCCCTCCAGCGTAACGGCGGTGGTGGTGTCCGCGCGGAAGATATTCTCTCGGTTATAGGCGGCTGCCTCGGAATCGGTAAGCTGGTGGGTTCACGGCAATCGTTCGCTGGGGTTAGCTCCTGGCCCCGAGTTGCGGTATTCGGCGAAGAATGCGGTTTCATGGTTGGAATTTTGGTTCCAGACGGACCAGCCTTCGGGCCTGATTTGTTCGCCGAGGTGGCAATATAGGTATGCCACACGGGCCCCTTCTCTCCAAGGCCTCCCGAGAGAGGCTTTGGTTACGGTCTCTCCCGGGTAGAGCTGGATACGGCAGTTTTTGAATACGTAGCCGAATTTGTTGACTGGCATTCCGTCGACCAGCCTTTGGCTGTGGGCGGTGATGTGGGAGTCCTTGCGCAGACGGATGGTGCAATCTTCGAAAAGGGATATCCCGTCTCCGTAGATAAAGTCTGTAGTGCCTTCTATGATACACTCTTTGTTATAGGAACGGTGATTTCCGCCCAAATAGTAGGTGTCTTGGAAGCCGGTCATCCTACAACGGTAGAAAACAGCCCGGTCTCCATCGACTCGAAGGGCTGCGGCTTGGCTACCGCCACGTCGGCTATCGATGGTGTTTTGGAAGGTGATATTCTCAGCGTAGAAGTCGTTGGCGTAAACTCTGGTACTCGCGTAGTCGCTGGTAATTTTGGCATGGTGATCGTAGGTGAGGATCACGCTTTGGTAGGATTCGCCGACTAGCTTTAGCATGGTCTTGTCGGCGGGAATGCGGATCTTTTCCTTGTAGGTTCCCGGCTTGATGTAGATGACGAATCGAGCGGTTCTGTTGCTAGGACATGCGTCTATGGCTTCTTGCACGCTTGCGAACTCTCCGCTGCCGTCGGCTGCGACGACGTAGTGATCCCTTTCAGCTCGCCCGTCGGAGAGGCCGATAAACATCAGTGAGAGTAATCCCATTATTTGGTATTTGGCTCGGATGACTTTGTGCGGTATAGACAAAGCGTTTCTGGCAAAAGCAAGATGCCTGACTGCGAAGCCAATAGTCGAACAGAGTTGGGCGGCTTGGGTTTTCATTTATGTATGCGAAACGTATTGCTTAGAGTTGGGCCTGAGGAGGGAGCTTTGCCGTGCTCCTCAAAGTTCATACATGTAATTGGTTTACGGTTACGGTAGATCTATACCGGCTTTAGGTCAGTGAGCTCATCGATTCGAACGATACGTTTCTCGTCGATGCTCTTGCGGGCGGCGATGCCGATGAGCACGCTCATCGCTCCTTGGCGAAGGCTTGCCGCTTGCCCGTAGTCGCGCTCGGGCTTTTTACCGCGGAAGATCTGGTCCTTCATGATGGGATCGCCTCCCCAGTGGCCGCTGCGGACATGAGGGAGTTTTCTCACTTCGCTCTTACCCCAATTCATGCTGGTGATGATTTCATAGTATTTGTCGAGAGATGCCTCTCGGTTCTGTGACATCTCCTTGGCGTGCAAGGCGGCCTGGTCCTCCTGTTGCTGCTCCATCCAAGGCAGGCCCTCCCAGGTTTCGAAGCGCCCATCCATGCCGTTGAAGGCGATGCGGAACCCTTCGAAGGGGGAGTAAGTGGTGAGAGAATAGCTTACTTGTACGTTGTTGGCGTATTTGATTTGCACCGCCATCTTGTCGAAGATGTCGATCTCGTGGCGGAACAGGCAGTTGTCCCGGATGTAGCCGTCGTATTTTTCATTGGATATATAGAGGTCGACGTTTCGTTGGCTTTCGGTGATGTCCCAGTAGAACTTGCAGTTTTTCTTATGCGGACAGCTGCGGCAGTTTTCGCCGCGAAAGGCGTTGGCACTGCCATAGTGTTCTAGACCGCCAAAGGCGCTTACCTCCACGGGTTCGGAATCGATAAACCAGTTGAGCAGGTCGAAATGATGGGCGGACTTGTGCAATAGCAGCGTTCCACCTTTTTCCCGCAATCCGTGCCAGCGGCGAAAGTAGGAGGCACCGTGGTAGGTATTCAGATACCAATGGAAGTCGATCGAGGTCAGGCTTCCGATTTGTCGTTCGACCAGCATCTTCTTGAGCTCGGAGAACAAGTGGCCGTAGCGATAGTTCATTGCCACGATCACCTTGCCCTTGGAACGTCGCTCGGCGTCAAGAATCTGCTGACACTTATCCTCGTCGGTCGTCATGGGCTTTTCGGTGACTACGGTCAGCCCTTGATTGAGTCCTTTGACGATGAATTCGTGATGCGTGGAATCGACAGTGGTCACGATCAGGATATCCATGGGGACGGTGGCCAGCATCTCGTCGAAGTTGGTGAAGGTCTTACAATCGACTCCCATGTAGCGTTTGGCGTAGGCGAGCCGGCCGGGATTTATGTCGGAGAGTGCTACGAACTCGAGCGCGTCGCCGTAGTCTTCGAGCAATGACTTGCCCCACATGGAAGTGCCTCTTACCCCTGTGCCGACCATGGCGACGCAGAGCTTTACTGTATTGGTGGATTGGGCACGCACGCCGACGACGGAGGCGGCGAGTGCGGCGCTTGAAGTTGCGATAAAGCGGCGGCGATTGATGGGTGTTGGCTGCGGGGTATTCATTTGATATTTTGGGGTCTTTGGTGGAGAACGGTGTCTGGAAACGAGACAAGGGACGCTCTTTAGAGTGTTAGTTGATTTAAGTAATTCTCAAGTTGAGTATATCCATTGGAGGCGACTTGGTTCCCGTCTTGTGGATCATTCGGATCAAGGCCGTTTGCTGTTTCCCATGAGTCGGGCATGCCATCGCGGTCGCTGTCTGCGGGGGCGGGAAGGCTTTTCAATAGCGGCCATCCTCCGACGTCCTCTTGGCTTTTTATAATTTGGCCGGATCGGTCGCGGACGCTTTCTACGACGCGGGCGTCCACTGCATCGCGTTTCGGGAGGCTGGCGCCCCCGAAGTCCAAAACCCGAGCATAGGCGGTGGCTGCGTCATCTGTCGTTACGGGGCCTGTTTCGAATGGAATGTCTTTTCGGTAGTCGCGGATGTTGTCGGCGGTCCAGGTCTCGCGAAAGTTTACTAAGCTCCAAGGGTCTTCTGGTATCTGACCATCGAAGGCGTTTTCGGCGAAATAGGATCGATTGTAGGGGGATCCGGTTGAGTAAGCGATGCCGGTGGGTTTGGAGTCGACTCCCGGTATCAGATAATTCCCTACATAGTTGAGACGGGTGACACTGACCGAGTCGGCATTGTAGCCGGCGTGGCCTCCGCCCCAGTTGTAGATGACGTTGTTGCGGAAATCGAGCAGGAGGCCGTTTGGATCTTGGTCGTGCGGGTTGCTGTTGTAGTTGCCGGGGCGGGGATTGCGTCCTCGGTTGTGGGCGTAGAGGTTGCGGAGAAAGCTGTACTTCGCTCCCCCTGTACCTCGTATCAATGAACCGAAACCGTGCTGAGATGGGTTGAGGGCCTCGGTGATGTAGCACCATTGCACGGTGACACGGGTGAGCGTTGGTTTTGAGGTGGAGGCCGATAGCACCTCGTCGAGACTCCAGCTTGCGGAGCAGTGATCTACTATGATGTTTGCGCCGGAAGAGATGCTGAGGGCATCTTTACCCTGTCGGCTGCCTTGCCCGTGTTGGCTGTCGCCCAGTCGAAACCGTAAGTGGCGGATAATAACATCGTTGGTGCGGACGCGAACTGTATCCCCCTTTAAGCAGATGCCGTCGCCGGGCGCGGTTTGTCCAGCGATGGTCAAGAAGGGGTTCTCGATATCGAGTCCGCTTTCCAGTTCGATCGTTCCTGAGATTTCGAATACAACAGTGCGAGGCCCTTCCTGTTCGACTGCCCATCGCAGACTGCCTTCCCCGCTGTCATGGAGGTTGGAAACGTAGATTGCCCTGCCGCCGCGTCCGCCTTTGGCATAGGCCCCGAAGCCTTCAGCTCCTGGAAAAGCCAGTTGCTGTTGCGAGGCTGCAGCCAAGCAAGCGACATTGGAAAGGGCCACCGCCGCAAGCAGAGTCTGGCGTATCAAGGATTTCATTTTGAGAAAATAGGTAGTGGGTACGTAATTACAACGAGGTTACTCACTTGGGTTAAGGCGTGAAATTAGCGAGCCACGCATCGATGTCTTGAGTGGGGATTTCCAATTTTCGGTAGGTGGGTTCGTATTCGGGATAGCCACCTACCTCAGACTGGCTATCAATGATGCGGCCAGTTCCTAGACGCACGCCGTCGACGATGCGTTGGTCGATGGGATCGCGGTCGAAGGGGCGAGCCCCTGCATTCTTCAGCACGCGTGTCAATGTTTCCTCTGGTTCAGAAACCTTAAGTCCGTCGAGCCAGAGAATGGGGTTAGGCCGAAGACGAGCGGCTGGAACGCTGGGTCGCGCCCTTGATCCGTCTCGCATGATTTGCCAGTTCCCTTGCAGGTAAAAGCGACCTATCTCGGGATGTTGGCTGCCTGAACGATTCTCCCGAGACGGGTCGTCGCTTGAATGTTCCATTTCGGTGGGCGGGGCACTTATGAAGGAGAGGTTCTCTTGTGTATCCAAACCGTGGCTCAAAACGTTCCCGAGGATACTTAGCTCAGGTTCGGGAGGAGCCTGGTGACCTTCCCATTCTATGGGTCTCCAACCAGAGGTGATTGCATGCTCGCCGGGATTGAAGATTACGTTGTTGGCCACGACTCCGCTGGATCCGATTTTAAAATAGGGATTTCGATCTACGTTGGAGGCATAGAGGCAGCCGACGATTGCGACGCGTTGAATGCGATCGTGTATGAGTGTACCCTTGGAATGAGGACCTTTGGCGTGTGAAGCGTCGTTTAGACCCTCAGCGATGAGGCAGTTGCTAAAGGTAACATCGGAGCTCGTTACACCTTGTAGGCGAGGGCCGGATACTGAAAGGTTTTCGTCAACCGCCCAAGTCGTAGAACAGTGGTCGACGACGACTCGGTGCGATGCTGAGACGGCAATGCCGTCTGTATCCCAGCCGCTGCCTTTGCTGCGACCGTTGTCGCCAGGGCGTACTGCCAGGTGTTGGATGAGTATATCGTGTGTATTGGACACAGTCAGCCCGCCGCGAATGAGAGTGATCCCCGGGTTGGGTGCTGTCTGCCCAGCGATGGTAAGGAAGGGGTCTTCGATTCTCAGATTTTGGCCTTGGAGGTCGATGACGCCGCCTACTTCAAAGACGATGATGCGAGGGCCTTCCACCGAGATCGCTGCATGAAGGGAGCCCGGTCCTTTGCTTTCAATGGTAGTAACTCTAAGGATACGACCACCGCTACCGGCAGGTGTCGTAGTTCCGAAGCCGATCGCTCCTGAGAAAACAAGATTTTCAGCGCTCAAGGAGGTAGACTCGAGCAAGACAACAAGCCCCAAAAGAAACGTGAGGATGGCGCTTTTTGATCTGTTGTATCTTGGATTCATTTCTTGTTTTGAAGATTCGTACTCACACAAGTTCCGCTAGTGCACCGGGTAAGGTAAGAAGCGCGTTCGGAGGAGAATCTATCATGGGGAAAATTTAGAGGGATGGATTCGGGCAAAGGTGTTAGGGGTGGCTGGATTCGGTCGGAGCGGGACGGGCGCAGCGTTCCATGCGGTCGGCGAAGTCGCGCATGAAGGCTTCGCGCCATTGGCTGACTGACTTGGCTCCGTGGTGGATGCCTTCGGCCATGGCAGGTGTGGGGTCGTCGGTCCACCAATTGGGGTAGTAAACGGACGGCGTGAGCGAGACCTCGGGATCGGGAAGATAGGCGGTGATGGCACCTTCTTTTCCGTCGAGAGCGGGTACATTGCTTAGTATTGTGTATGTGAATACTTTGGGGTCTCTAGGGCAGAAGCGGAAGCGGAGGTTACCCTCGCCGTCCGGCGAGCCGATCAGCGATTGGTTGGTCACGACCATGCGGCCTTCTGGCGTTTTGGGAGCGTCTGGACCGAGCGGTAGGACTAGCTCTAGAACCCCGAATATTTCGAGGCGATCGTCGGTAGTCGTTAACCGATCGTAGCGAGCGAAGGGGCGATCCCAAGCGCGAACGAAACGGCCGCCCCAACCGGGGAGGCTGGGTTGGCCTGGGTTGCCACGCAGGACCCAATTGACGGAAGGAGTGTCTCCCATTTTGATGACGCCGCCTAGGTGTTCGGAGAAGTAACTACCGATCGCGCCACGACCGGCCACGTGGTGTTTGACGAATTGGTTTTTGCCCCATTCGTCATCGGGGTCGCCGCCAGTGAAATAGCCGCGATAGGTGGCGTTTGACTCGATGATGAAGAGCGTCGGGAAGTTGTCCGCAATATACTGATACGCGTCCGGTCCCCATTTCTTGTTGGGGCCGCCGATGTAGTATACGCGCAGCTTCGGCAGGATATCGGGCGCGTCGTGCAGGGCTTGGGCGACTTCCTCGATGGCTCCCCAGACGAGGATGTGGAGAGGTCGTGGGTCGTCGCGGCGGGCGCATTCAACGATCCACTCGGAGCCTTCAGTGGTTCCCCGCAAGCCGGAGTAGGGAGCGGGGTGGATGCCTCCCTGCTTGGTGATGGAGCGAAGCGCGTCGGGAGTGGGATAGTCGGCGGACCAGGTGCTCAGGTTTGGGTAATCTTTCTCATAGGCGTCGATGACCTCTAGGATCTTGGTTTTCCCTTCGCGCTCGAAGGGGGATGAAACAAGTCCTTCGATATCGAGAGTGTCGGCGTAGAGAAGGACGTGAGCCATGGACTGGTAGTCGTCGGGGTCGGTGCCGCCGATGTCGCTGGTGACGATGACGCGATGCTTGTCGGAGCTGCCGCTAGCGGTGCTTGCTATGGCAATTGCGAGGCATAAGATCTGAGTGAGCTTGGGCATGATCGTCGTTGGTTCAGTTGCTAGCTAGTTCGTTGAGGTAGACTTCGAGCATGGTGTATCCGTTTTTCGCGATCTTGTTGCCGTCGGCGGGATTGTAGGGATCGACTTCGTGCTCGGTTTCCCAGGCGTCCGGCATGCCGTCGTGGTCGCTGTCGGCGGGGGCGGGGAGGCTTTTGAGATCGGGCCAGCCACCTACATCGTTTTGGGAATCGATGATGCCGACGGTCTTCGATGGGTCGGCTACTTTCTTTACGGTTTTGTAGATGCCTTCGAATGTGGCGGTGCCAGTACGAGCTTCCTCGACGATGCGGGTGTCGATGGGGTCGCGTTTTGGCAGGGTGGCGCCGGCGTATTGAAGAACGGATACGTATGCGTCAGCGGCTGTTTGCTGGTTGATGGGCATGGCACCCCAGGGCTGGTCCAGCTTGACATAGCTGTCTCCGCGTACGCCGCTCCAGTTGTCACGAGTTACAGAGGGGCTGCCTTCGATGACGTTGTCGGCCACAAACCAGTGTCCTTTGTCGTTGTCTCCGCGTTGGGATGGGTCGGCCAGTTCAGCCTTCTTGGCTGGGTCGGTCGCGGGGCCGGGCTTGTAGTAGTTGGCCACCATGTTAATGTGGGAAGAGCTGAACTTTTCGTTCCCTTTTTGCTGGGCTTCCGCTCCGTAGGCGCTGCGGTATCCCCAGTTGTAGAGCACGTTGTTGCGGTAGTCGGTATAGCCCGAACCGGAGGCGAAGCGAGGGTTGCGGCTGGAGTGGTGGGCGATGAGGTTGTGGTGGTAGCTGCTGTAGTTGGACCCCCAGATTCCTCCGAAGCCGTGCTTCGATTTAGCGTGGTTCGAATCGAACAGGCTTTCGGAGATGATGGACCATTGTACGGTGATGTTTTCGCAGTGGTAGATGGACATTGTCTCGTCGACGCTCCAGCTGGCGGATACATGGTCGAGGATTAGGTTTTTGACGTAGCGAGCGGAAATGGCGTCGGAGTCCTGTCCTGACTCGTCGCCGAAACGGACGCGAATGTGGCGGATGATGACTTCGTCGGCTCCGATGGTTAGGGGGTAACCTTTGACGCAGATACCGTCGCCAGGGGCGGTTTGGCCGGCGATGGTGATGTATGGGTTCTTGATGCCGAGGTTGCTCTTTAGCTCAATGTTTCCAGAGGTCCTGAATACAACGGTTCGAGGTCCTTCGGCTTCGACAGCGGCACGCAGGCTGCCGGGGCCGGAGTCGTTGAGGTTGGTAACTTCGTAGACTTTTCCGCCGCGTCCGCCGACGGTGTATTTGCCGTAGCCTTCCGCGGTGGGGAAGGCGAGCTGCTGGGAGACGCCGGAGCAGGCAAATAGGGTGGCGACACTGAAAAGCGTGGCGATGGTTCGTTTGTTTTTCATTTGATTAGGCGTGTTCAGCTGAGCGATACGCACTGCAAGTGTATGGGGTGCGTTTACTGTGTTTTGAAGGGGGATCCCGGCCATCTGGTTGGTCCAAATGTGGGAAGCGGCCTTTTGCTGCGTTTGGGATTGACGCATTGTGCAACAAGGGCACTTCACATTGAAAAATCACTTTCCTGTAAGCTGGCGATGAATACAAAAAAGAGTGGATCTTTGAGATCATCGTAGGGTTTCGCGCAAAGCCGGATGGAGTCGGGAGCTAGCGTGCTACTGGATATTGAATACGAGGCGCTGGTAGCTGACGAGGGCAGGCGAACCGTTGTCGGCGACCTCGAGAATGATATGGACTTGCTTGCCAGGTTCGTTGGGAGCGGTGAAGCGGGCGCGAGTGGGGGAGTCGCTTTTTTCGATTTTGACAGCGGTGGCGGCGGAATCGGCTTCGGTGTATTGCCACCAGCGATACGTGAGGGAGTCGCCGTCGGGGTCGGTGGCGGTTGTGGCGAGGCGTACGCTTTGTCCGGGCTTGACCGTTTGGTCGAGGGGGCCTTTCGCGGAAATGACGGGAGCATGGTTCGCGTTTGCGAAGTCCTTGACGCACCAGTCTGCCCGGGCGGCGAAATCGTTTTGCATGGCGGCGGTCCAACGCCACATGGGCTTGAAGTATTCGCGGCGTTGTTCGGGCGTGGAGGTGGAACCGGGACGGAGACTGCTGCGGCCCCAGCCGTTGCTGCCGTACCAGCGCCCTTCTGGATAAGTGTAATCCGGATCTGGGACGGGGTCGAGCCAGGTGTTTTCTCGAACCCGAACGTAGCGTCCTCCCCAGCCGCCCCAATCGGGTGATTCCATGCTGCGCAGGCCGTTGACGATAGTGTGGAGGAAGGCGGGCGAGTCGCCTTCGGAGCGGAAGTCTCCGTCCGCGAAGCCCTCTTCGTCGCCGGTGTGGGCGGCGTAAAGAGCGCAGAGCGGACCGTGGTTTTGCAGTATGTTTTCCTTCATCCAAGGGCCTGCGAAATAGGTTTGCAGCTCGGTGGGTTGCACTTGTTTCCACCGGTAGGCGATGGCTTCGAACTGGTCGGAGATGATGGTAGGGATATCGAATTTTCCCCAGTGCGGCCGAATGTAGTCCTGGTAGGTGCTGTCCTGTTCCCAGATGAAGAAGAAGCGGCATTTGGCGGCGACTTCCGCCATACGATCTGGGTACTCTTCCTCGATGCTTTTGAGGGCGCGGGCGATGGTATTGGTGCCTCCCCAAGCTTGTATCCAGATAGGGCGGCTGTCGGTTTCATCGAGAAGGGCCTCGGCGATGAGCTGGGACCCGGCGGTGACTTCTTCCATCTCGCCTTCGGCTTTGACGTTTCCGAGCACCGTGCGTTCTCTAAGGTATTCAGGAGATGGGTACGCGGGGTCGTGCTTGAGAAGATTTGGGTAGACTTCTGCGTAGGCGGCTAGATTCGGTTCGATCCAGTCGTCGCCGGCCCAACGGTGGCCTTGCCAGTGGTATTGTGAGCTCGAGGTTACGATTCCCTCCACATCCCATTCGTTGGTGTAGAGCAGGAAGCGTATCATGGAGCACTGGTCATCGATCTCTCCGTCGCTGGTGACTATGATGCGTGGTCGCTCGGCGTCGGGTGTCGCCGAAAGCACGGTGCCGAGCGACAGGCAAGCCACTAAAAGGCTGCCGCGTAGGATGGTGAACATGCAAAGTGACGATCTGCGTAGATGCGATTCCATGGGGCGTAGGCGTTGCTGCTAAGTTTCGAACTCGATCGAGCGCTTTGGTGCTGCTCGATTTGCGGTTCTTTTGGGGTAGTGCTCAGTCTACACTTTGTTTTTCGATTGGTCTTCCTTTCGATTCGATGGTTTCTGACGCAATTCTAAGCATTTTTGCTTCTCATGCGTAAGAAGGAGGAGGGCATTAGGGGCCGATCGACTTGTCAGCCGAGCCTTACTTTGCCGATGGGCGGCTTTCTGTTGAATGCCCTAGATTTTGCGCGGCGGAATTAAGCTACTTTTGGTGGGCTCGGTATTCACGGGGCGAGCAACCGCAGGTTTGGCGGAAAGCGGAGTTAAAGCGGCTGAGGGTGTGAAAGCCGGACTCCATGGCGATATCCAGTATCTTCAGGTCTGTGGTGACGAGGAGCCGTTGGGCGTGGGATATTCGGTGATGGGTGAGGTAGTTGATGAGAGTGGTGCCGAAGGCCTTCTTAAACAGATTCATGGCGTAGTTCGGGTGGATCCCGGTCGCTTCACCAATTTGTTCGGCGGTAAGGGGCTCCAAATAGTGTTGGGCTATGAAGCAGGCGATTTGTTCGACCTTGTTGAGGCTCCCGTCCTGCAGTTTTACCATGTTGTCTTGTTTCTTCTGCTCCAAGGAACAGTCGTCGGCGACGCGAATTGCCATTCGGTGGAGGCGGGCGTGCAGCTCGAGCAATACGATATCCTGAACTTCGTTTTGGTTCTTTAGCAGGTCGGTCTCCCACTCTGCGAAACGGCTGTAGTCGAGCTCGGCCTTGCCGCCGAGATTCTCTTTCAGCAGGGAACCGTGGAGAAGGGTGCGCACGAAGGCTTCGGGAAGTTTGAACTGCAGGAACCAGGCGAAGGGAATCGTGGTGACGTAGTAGTCGGTGTTGTCCTCGTAGTCGATGACCTGATGGGGAATCGAAGCCCAGAAGGCGGCAAGCTGGCCGGCGGAAATTTCGACCTTGGATCCTGCAAGCAAGTAGGTGACGCTGCCTCTCCTGAGGAGGTTGAGTTCAATCTCGTTGTGGTGGTCGGCCCTCCTCATGTGCTCAGGCTTCCAGGAAACGCAGGTAAGTCCGTAGGGCTTAAAGTCAGGTCTTTGAGGATCGAAATGCTCCATTGTTCAGCATGCTTAACGCTCGCGGCTGGGTGACATCTCTAGTGATGGGGTAGTAGGTGTGCCCTACGAGCTTCGGCGACAACAATACTGTATGAGGATAAGATCGTCTAGTTGAATATTTGCGACTTGGTGACTTTATTCTAAGGGTCTTTTCCCGACCGCTTTCACCTAGCGAGAGTGTTTCGGGCACTGGCGAAAAATTGGGTATCGAGTGGGCCTCGAAGTGTGAAGGGACCGTTATTTATCATTTCGATATTAGGATAGAGGTGATTGTGAGGGTTTTTTAGGAGGAACGGAAGGTATGCTCAGCTGTATACTGCTAACCTTCACGGACGTCGTACAGTCGGAGATATGTTTAACCCAAAGGTTAAGTAATCGCTGGCCGCCATCGGGACGTCCAAGGCTCCCGAGAGGAGCGTTACCCCTATCCTTTATACATTGTGAAAAACAGTAATCAGTCGATTGGAGTCATTTTCGGGAATCGTGACTTTTTCCCAGATAAGCTTGTAACGGAAGCTCGGGCGGACATCAGCCGTCTCTTCGAGGAACTCGGTCTTGAGGCCGTGATGCTGGGCGAGGAGGAAACCAAGCTTGGCGGGGTCGAAACCCACGCGGATGCCCGCAAGTGCGCGGAGTTGTTCAAAGCGAACCGGGAGCGCATCGGCGGGATCTTGGTATGTTTGCCGAACTTCGGTGACGAGAAGGGCGTTGCGGACACCTTGAAGATGGCTGGGCTCAATGTGCCGGTACTTATTCAAGGGTATCCAGACGACTTGGACAGGCTCGACGTGATTCGTCGCCGCGATGCGTTCTGCGGAAAAATTTCTGTATGCAATAACTTGAGACAGGCGGGAATCGCTTACTCTCTCACCCGCAAGCACGTGGTGCATCCGAGCGATGCGTCCTTCGTGGAAGATTTGCAGCAATTCGTGGCGGTATGCCGCGTGGTGGGTGGAATTCGCGGTTGTCGAATCGGAGCGGTCGGGGCGCGTCCTGGAGCGTTCAACACTGTTCGTTACAGCGAGAAGATCCTTGAGCGCGACGGGATCAGCGTCACGACCGTCGACCTATCGGAAATCCTGGGAGCCGCTGACAAGTTGGCTGCCGATAGCGAGGTCATCGTATCGAAAATCGAGGAAATCAAGGCGTATGCGAATGCCTCTCTGGTGCCTCAAGCGAAGCTGGTTCAGATGGCGCGACTCGGCGTGGTGCTCGACAATTTCGTAGAGGAAAACACGCTGGATGCCACTGCCGTGCAATGCTGGACTTCGGTGCAAGCGAACCACGGCTGCAACGTTTGCACGAGCATGAGCATGATGAGCGAAGAGCTCTCGCCGAGCGCTTGCGAGGTGGACGTCACCGGTGTGCTTACCATGTACGCCATGCAGCTGGCTTCCGGCTCTCCCAGCGCCCTTGTGGATTGGAACAACAACTACGGCAGCGAAGACGACAAGTGCGTGCTTTTCCACTGCGGAAACTGGGCGAAGTCGTTTTTGAAAGACGCCAAGATCTCCACGGCGCCTATCCTCGGAACGGTTGTGGGAGAGGAGAACACTTACGGAGCGCTCGATGGACGCACTCCCGCCAGCACCCTGACCTATGGGCGTATCACAACCGACGATACAAACGGCAAGATCCGTGCGTACATCGGAGAAGGCCAGCTGACGGACGACAATTTGAAAACTTTCGGCAATCGCGCGGTGGCAGAGGTGCCCAAGCTGCAAAAGCTCATGCGGCACGTTTGCCGCGAAGGCTTCGAGCACCATGTGGTGATGAATGCCTCGCACACGGCCGCCATCCTCAAGGAAGCCTTCGAGGTCTACCTCGGCTGGGAAACCTACTACCACGAAGCACCTGAAGTCTGAAGGACCGTAGCGCGGCGCTTCAGCCCGCGACCGTGTTGCAGGATGTATTCTGTGCGGACGCTGTCTTACGTTTAGGGCTACGAATTTTGAAAAACCTTACACCATGAATTACACCGACGGACAACTAGAGCTGAAGTCGCTGAAATTGCGACGTAGCGTCATCAAGTGGATCAAGCACGCGGGGGCCGGCCACACGGGCGGTAGCTTGTCTTGCATCGATATTTTAAATGTATTGTACAATCGGATACTGAAGGTCTCGCCAGCGACCTTTTCGTCGCCGGATCGTGATCGCTACGTGCAGAGCAAGGGACACGCGGTTGAGGCCTTGTTCGTTGTCCTGGCCGATGCTGGCTTTTTCGATGAGTCGGACTTGGAAACGCTTTGCGCCTACCAGTCTCATTACGTGGGGCATCCGACCCGAAAAGTGAACGGCGTGGAGCAAAACACGGGCGGTTTAGGCCATGGTCTCCCGATCTGCGTGGGCACCGCTTTGGCGGGCAAAATGGACAAGAAGGACTACCGCGTCTTTACGCTTTTGGGAGATGGCGAGCTGGCCGAAGGTTCGAACTGGGAAGCAGCTATGTCGGCGGCCCATTACAAATTGGATAACTTAACGGCGGTGATTGACTGCAATACTTTGCAAATCGCGGGCCGGACTGCGGAGGTGATGAATAGCGAACCTTTGGTCGAAAAGTGGGAAGCCTTCGGCTGGTCGGTGCGTCGCATCGACGGTCATGACTACGCTGCCTTGACGGAAGCGTTGCAGGCTCCCTTGGAAAAAGGAAAGCCAAGTATGGTAATTGCGAATACAGTGAAAGGTAAAGGCGTGGACTTCATGGAAGACGTCGGAAAGTGGCACCATGGCGTGCCGAACGACGAGGAATACGAACGTGCCATGGCAAGTTTTGAAACTCAGATCGGTATCAAGGAAGGAGCATTGTCATGAGCGCTCCAGCACCCTCTATGTACAGCGCCGCGGCCGCAGAAATCGCCGCGGAGATCGGACTCGCCAAAGGTAAGGCGAATCTCGAAGTCTTTGCTTCCACCATGGAAGAGATGGCGGCGAGCGACAGAAACGTGGTAGCGGTCGTGAGCGACTCGCGCGGTTCGGGCAAGCTGGCTCCTTTTGGCAAGGCTTATCCCGATCAGCTCGTCGAAGTGGGGATCGCTGAGCAGAACCTAGTGGGCGTTTCAGCGGGGCTCGCTTCGGCAGGGAAAAAAGTTTTCGCCGTATCGCCCTCGTGCTTTTTGACGGCGCGTTCCTTGGAGCAGATCAAGAACGACGTCGCGTATTCAGATAATCCTGTCACCTTGGTGGGAATCAGCTCCGGCGTAAGCTACGGCGCTCTCGGGACGACGCATCACTCCTTGCATGACTTCGCGGCGCTGCGGGCGATCAATAATCTGATCGTCGTGTGCCCAGCGGACAACTACGAGGCGGAGCAGTCGGTACGGGCGGCGGCCGCGCTGGAAAAGCCCGTTTTCATCCGCTTCGGAAAGGCTCCGCTTTACAGCTTGGGCAAGGAGAGCGAGCAGGCTTTCGAGTTTGGCAAAGCTCGCTTGATTCGCGAAGGCAATGACCTTGCTTTCATCGCCACTGGCGAAGCAGTGATCCATGCCTTGCTCGCGGCCGAGAAGTTGAAGCGAGACGAAGGGCTGGAAGCTCGTGTGCTCAGCGTGCATAGTCTGAAACCGTTTGATAGCGAGGCGGTGCTGTCCGCTGCCCGAGAATGCAAAGCGATCGTGACGGTCGAGGAGCACATGGTAAACGGTGGTCTAGGCGAAGCGTGTGCGGCTACAATATTGGAAGCAGGTATCAGCGCTTGCGCGTTTCGGCGCGTCGGCATTCCTGACGAGTACACGGTGACTGGCAGCCAAGCCGATATTTTCCGCCACTATGGGATTTCCATGGAAGGCCTTGCCGAGACTGCGAAGGCGCTTCTTTCCAAAGCCCAGTAGGCTCTTTTTCCATGCCCCATTTCTTGTCCTTAGACCAAAGTACCTCGGCTACGAAAGCCCTGATTTTCTCCGAGAAGGGAGAGATCGTTGCTCGTGCTTCGCTGGAACATAAGCAGCACTATCCTAAGCCCGGTTGGGTCGAACATGACGCTGAGGAGATTTGGTCGAACACCTTGTCGGTCGTAGGCAAAGTTATCGAGTCGGAGGCCGTGGAGCTGAAGGATATTGCCTGTGTTAGCATCACCAACCAGCGAGAGACGATCGTGGTCTTCGAAAAGGGCACAGGCAAGCCGCTCTACCATGCGATGGTTTGGCAGTGTCGGCGTGGCGTCGAGCTTTGCGACGCGGCGATTGCGGGGGGATTTGAAAGCATCGTTCAGGAACGCACCGGTCTGAAAATCGACGCCTACTTTTCTGCGTCCAAACTGAAATGGCTCATGCGCAACGAGCCGGAGATCGCTCGTCGGATAAAGTCGGGCGAAGCCCTCGTAGGAACCATCGACGCTTACCTCATCTACCGTATGACGGAAGGGCGTACGTTTGCCACGGATACGACGAACGCTAGCCGAACCTTGCTCTACGACATTTCGCTGCTCGATTGGGACGATGAGCTTTGCGAGCTCTGGGAAACGCCGCGCCAAGCCTTGCCGGAAGTGCGAGACAGCGAAGCTCGTTTTGGCGAGACCACTTTCGAGGGATTGCTGGAGACGCCGCTCGAGATATGCGGCGTGATGGGAGACTCGCAGGCGGCCTTGTTTGCTCAAGGATGCTTTGAGCCGGGGACTGCGAAGGTCACCTTTGGCACGGGCTCTTCCATTTTGCTCAACATCGGTTCGGAGCTGAAGCGCTCAAACCGCGGAGTTGTCTCGACCTTGGCTTGGACTCGCGGAGGAGTGCCGACTTATGCCTTCGAGGGCATCATTATCAGCTCGGCGGCGACGCTCGCATGGTTAAAGGATCAGCTTGGATTGTTCTCCGACTACTCGGAGATCGAGCCCATGGCTCGCGAGCTGCCCGACAATGGTGGCGTCTATTTGGTACCCGCCTTTACGGGTCTCGGCCTGCCTTATTGGAAAGCCGATGCCAAGGCCATCATCGTGGGATTGAGTTCTCAGAGCGACCGTCGGCACGTGGTGCGGGCTGGTCTGGAGTCGATCGCTTTCCAAGTATGCGAGGCTTTGAAGGTGATGCGTTCCGAGGCAGGGATTTCTCTAAAAAGCCTAAAGGCGGACGGTGGCGCCACGACCAATCGTTTCCTGATGAGCTTGGTGGCGGATTTGTGCGGGGTGGACCTGAGCGTGGCGAAGATGCCAGAATGCTCGCCCCTTGGCGCTACGATGGCTGGGATGCTGGGGAAGGGCGTCGTTTCCTCGCCGGACGACTTTTCCTTTGGCGTTCCCGAAACCTTCGTGCCTGCAATGTCATCCGAGCAAGTTGATAAATTGATCTCTGGCTGGAAATCTGCGGTCGGTCAGATAGCTTGATCAGGCGGTTGATCGCTAGGCCGGCTGAAACGTGTCATAAAATTACTAATACAATAACCCTTATCGTACCCCCAAAAAAATGCGTACCCAAAAACTACCCCGATTTGTTTGGCTCACTCTATTCATCGCGCTCTCCAGCCTATTTTCTGGCTGTGGAAAGAACGATTCCACCGCATCTGGCGACGATGCTGGGCCGAAGCGAATGGCAGTCGTGGTATCGACTCTCAATAACCCATGGTTCGTGGTCTTGGCCGAGACTGCCCGAGACCGAGCGGTCGAGCTCGGCTATCAAGCCACTATTTTTGATTCTCAGAACGACCCGTCCAAGGAGTCTGTGCATTTCGATAACTTGATTGCTTCTGGCTACGACGCGGTGCTCTTTAATTGCACCGATGCCGAAGGTTCGATCGCGAACGTGCGGCGGGCGAAGCAGGCCGGCATTCCGGTTTTCTGCATGGACCGTGAGATCACTGCGAACGACGTGGCCACCTCCCAAGTCCTTTCGGATAACTATTCCGGATGCGTGGCGCTCGGGGAGTACTTTGTCGAAGTGGTTGGCGAGGAGGGCGAATACGCTGAAATCTTGGGCATCATCGCCGACACCAATACTTGGAACCGTTCCAAGGGCTTCCACAGCGTGGTGGACCGCTTTCCCGGCTTGAAGATGGTTGCCCAGCAGTCCGCAGACTTTGACCGTGCCAAAGCTTTGGAGGTTATGGAATCGATCCTGCAGGCTAATCCCAATATCAAGGCCGTCTTTTGCGGCAATGACGCGATGGCGATGGGTGCTTACCAGGCCCTGCTCGCTGCCGGAAAGGCCAATCAGGTCAAGGTCTTTGGCTTCGACGGGGCGGACGATGTGGTCAAGTCGATCGCTGATGGAAAGATCACCGCCACAGGTATGCAATTTCCCAAGCGCATGGCGCGAGTTTCGGCCGAAAGCGCGGATGCGTACATCAAGGGTAAGAGAGATTTCGAGCAGCGCACTTTGGTGCCTGTCGAGTTGGTAACGATTGAAAACGTATCCAACTACGGCGACTTCGGCCGCAAGTAATACAACTCGATCCGCCCACTTTGTCCTCTTGTTTTTGAAGTTCTTTCAAAAAGATGAATACTGTATCTAAACCGTCGCCTGCGACTCCGAAAAAATGGCTTCGCGTTGGCGGAACGATCCTAGTCGTAGCAGCGCTTTGGATACTTTTTCCTCCGTTTGGAATCGTTTCACTGGACGAGGATGGTAAAATTCCCTCGCAGTCGAATGCAGAGGTCTTTGATCCGACCGCTTTTGTTGAGACTTTCTGGAAAGGGAAACTGGAGCCGCGGTTCGAAAGCGCGACGAAGGTGACCGTATTGGTTGAAGCTCTCTCTGACGATTTAGCTGGGGCGGTCGAAACCTATGGCATCCGGCAAGGAGATGTCGGCCCGGCCTATTTTTTGACTCAGGGCGAGGCAACGATCGTGGCCTTAAAAGGCCGTCGAGCTACTCTCGCTATTGGGAAGTCTGAGGTAAATCTGTTGATCGCTCCCCCTGTATTCGGAAATACGGTACGGGATGGAACGGGACTTCTGAATCTGAACGATTTTCCGGGGCTGGAGGAGTTCAACGCGGTTTCGGCGACTTTGAACCATAAAGTCGAAACCGAGGTCATGCAAACACTCGGCGGGAATTTGGAAGTCGGGACACGTCTACGCTTCGTGGGTTGCGGCAAGGCGCCAAGTTCCCTCGGGGACGGGCCTATCGCAGAGTTTATTCCCCTGTTTGTGGAGGTTGTTCAGTGAGCATCGAGTCAAAGTGTATCCTCGAAGCGGATAACATCGTTAAGACTTTTCCTGGAGTGAAGGCCCTTTCTGGGGCGGGGCTTCGGGTGCATGCCGGCAGGTTGCTCGCTCTTCTCGGAGAAAACGGGGCCGGCAAGTCGACTTTGATGAACGTGCTTTCTGGCGTGTTTGAGCCGGACTCCGGCGATATCTTGGTCGATGGACAACGTGTCCAATTTAAGAATACGCGGGAGGCGCAGGCTTGCGGCATCGGTATCGTCCACCAGGAGCTAAATCTAATTCCTTACCTTTCGGTAGCCGAGAACGTGTTCCTTGGATGCGAACCTCGTTCCTGGACCGGCTTGGTTGACTTCCCGAAGATGGAAGCGGAGACGGCAAAGATCCTCGAGCGAGTGGACTTGCGGGTAGAGCCAAGCGAGCTCGTCGCGAATTTGCGGGTCGGGCAGCAGCAGCTGGTGGAGATTGCGAAAGCCTTGGCCTCGGATGCGAGGGTGTTGATCCTTGACGAGCCGACCTCTTCGCTCTCGTCCCACGAAGTGGATACGCTTTTTTCGGTCGTGCGGGACTTGAAGGAAGACGGTGTCGGTTTGATCTACATTACGCACAAATTTGAAGAACTCGCGCCTATCTGCGACGATGTAGTGATCTTTAGAGACGGGCAGAGGGTCGGCGAAGGTTTACTGTCCGAAATGAGCCGAGATCGCATCATCGGCTTGATGGCAGGTCGAGAGTCCAAGGAGCTTTTTCACAAGGAAGCCACGGAGCTGGGCGATGAAATCTTGCGAGCCGAAAACATCAGTTTGCCCGGGGAGGGCGTGGGACGCGCTTTTCTCGTGGACCAAGTGTCGCTCTCGCTTAGGAAAGGCGAAGTGCTTGGCCTTTTCGGCTTGGTAGGGGCGGGTCGCACTGAACTGCTGGAGTGCTTGTTCGGAGCGCACGCAGGCCTGGCTAGCGGCACGGTCTTTATCGACGGAGAAGCGGTCAACTTTCGCACACCGGCCGACGCGATCGCGGCTCGCATGGCCTTTGCTCCGGAGGACCGTAAGCGCGATGGCTTGGTATTGCCCATGAGCGTACTGGAAAACGCCAGTTTGCCGACTTTGGAAAATTCCATTCGCTTCGGTCTCGTCGACGAGGGCAAGGAAGCTTCGTTTATTAAGCCCTATATCGACCGCTTCCGGGTGAAGACTCCCAGCTTGCAGCAAGCGGTGGTCAATCTGAGCGGCGGCAATCAGCAGAAAGTAATTCTGGCCAAGTGGCTGGCGACCGAGCCGCGGATCTTGCTGCTCGACGAGCCGACGCGCGGTATCGACGTAAACGCGAAGCGGGAGATCTACAGTTTTATCGACGAGCTCGCGAAAGCTGGGCTGGGCTTGATTGTAGTGTCTTCGGAACTACCAGAAGTATTGGCCTTAGCGGACCGAGTTATCGTTCTTTGCGAAGGAAAAAAGACAGCGGAGTTTAGCCGGGAAGAGGCGACTCCAGAACGAGTTTTGCATGCGGCCCTGCCTGACAAGGCCCTAGAGAGTGAATAGACATGAATTCTGAAACCTTATCAGCTAATCTAAACCGTTTCCGGTCGCTTCTCGCCCTGGGGCTCATGGTGATCGCCCTGAGCTTTCTATCCGACCAATTTCTGACTGCGGACAATGGCTTCAACATTCTTCGTCAGATCTCGGTAAACCTTTGCCTATCGATCGGCATGACCTTGGTGATCGTGAGTGGTGGCATCGACCTCTCGGTGGGGGCCATCCTAGGGCTCGCGGGAGCGGTGGCTGCTGGTCTCCTGAAACACGGACTTTCCATACCCTCGCTCGGGGTGGCTCTCGTTTTCACGACTTCCGGAGCGATTTTGGCAGGGGTGCTCGTCGGCGGCGCCGCGGGTTGGGCAAATGGCTTTGTAATCACGCGGTTTCGGTTGCCGCCTTTCGTGGCGACGCTCGGCATGCTGAGTATTGCCCGCGGTCTGACCATGCTTTGGACAGGTGGCTTCCCGATCACCGGTTTAGGCGATACCTTTGGGGCGGTGGGAACAGGAAGTTTTCTGGGAGTGCCCATGCCGGTTTGGATCATGGCGGCGATGGCGGCTCTTTTTGTGGTGGTGACAAAGAAGTCACGCTTTGGGCGTCACCTATACGCGGTGGGCGGCAACGAGCGGGCTGCTCGCCTGACAGGCCTGCGCGTGAACCGTATCAAGATTGCGGTATACACTTTGGCCGGAGCTCTTGCCGGGGTGGCCGGGCTGATCGTCACTTCGCGTCTCGACTCCGCCCAGCCCAACGCGGGCCTTGGCTACGAGCTCGACTCGATCGCGGCGGTGGTGATCGGGGGAACCTCCTTGTCCGGCGGACGCGGCACGGTGATCGGCACGGTGCTGGGCTGCTTGATTATCGGTGTGCTCAACAACGGTCTTTTCCTGCTGAACGTCTCTCCCTTCTGGCAGCAGGTTATCAAGGGAGGTGTCATCCTTCTCGCGGTGGCGATCGACAAGATGAATTCGAACGAACGCGACGCGTAGAAGTCGGCCAAGGCGTGTTTTGATTGGATTGCTCGCGTTGCTCTTTTGTTCGACTTAAGCTTTTTGAAAGAAACAAAGACCGGTTTTGCCTCTGCAGCCGGTTCGCCTAAAGTAAACAAGCTCCCCGACCCACGTTGATATTATAATCAACGAAGGGGCGAAATCGCTTGTTAATCAACTGAACAAAACGCCATGAAACGAATACCGCTACTCTTACTCCTTTTTATCGCCTGTGTCAGTCTCCGCGCTGGAACGCTGGAGAAACATCGCATGATCGTGCTCACCGACATGGGCGCGGATCCGGACGATGAGCAGTCTTTGGTACGGCTTCTACTCTATGCGAACCAAATCGATATAGAGGGGATCATCGCCACGACATCCTGCTGGCACCGCGATAGCATACGTCCTGACTTTATCGATACGATTTTGGATGCCTACGAGAAGGTGCAGCCAAATCTTCTCAAGCACGAGAAGGGGTACCCGAGCGCGGATGAATTGCGAGCGGTGGCCAAAGACGGTATGCCTAAGTACGGTATGGAAGGCGTAGGCGAAGGCATGGATACGGAAGGTTCCGAATGGATCATCTCCGCTTTGGAAAAGGAGGACGAGCGGCCACTTTGGATTTCGGTTTGGGGTGGTCCTAACGTCTTAGCCCAAGCTCTCTATAAAATTGACAAGACTCGTTCTAAAAAGGAAGCCAAGCGTCTTATAGAGAAGCTCCGCGTCTATACTATCTCCGACCAGGACGACAGCGCGATGTGGATGCGCAAGACGTTTCCGAACCTCTTCTACATCGTCACCCCGACTGATGATTACGGCAAAGCTACTTGGATCGCCATCAACAACAACCACGAAGGCAGCGATAATTCGCTGGTGAGCAATCCGTGGCTAGCTCGCAATATCCAGCAAGGGCACGGTCCTCTTGGCGCAAAATATCCCGATACAGCTTGGGGAGTGGAAGGGGATACGCCCGCATTTCTGGGATTGATTCCCAATGGGCTCAACGCCTTGGAACGGCCCAACTGGGGGAGCTGGGGTGGCCGCTACGAGCTCAGCATACCCGATATCGCGTCCTTCCAAGACGGCAGCTCGGTCGTCGTGCCGGAGCCGGAAACGCGTCCTATCTGGACGGATGCGTCCGACACCTATACGCCGTATCGGATCAGCCAGTACAAGCGGGCCATCGAGAAAGACGAGAAAAGCTATAGTGGAAATGCGGTGACGCTTTGGCGTTGGCGCGAGGATTTTCAGAACGACTTTGCCGCTCGCATGGATTGGTGCACCATGAGCTACGAGGAGGCGAACCATCCGCCTGTGGTGCATCTAAATCACCCGAGGGAAATCACCGTCAAGTCCGGTCAGGGCTTCACTCTCGACGCGTACGGTAGCAGTGACCCCGATGGCGATAGCATCAGCTACCTTTGGTTTCATTACCCTGAGGCAGGCACCTACAAGGAGTTTGTTTCCCACAATGGCGCGGAGAATTTCGACCGGGTGAACTACACCGCGCCCAAGGTAGACAAGGAAGAAACGCTGCACATTATTCTCAAGCTCTCCGACAAGGGTACCCCGGCGCTTACGCGCTATGCTCGAGTCATCGTGACGGTCGAGCCGTAGTTGGCTCTGCGGTGCGGACGCGACTCATTTGCGGTCAAAGCGCGGAGGGCGATGATACCTCTGCGCATCGATGTCTTCACGCTCGCCAAGGGCAGTTGCAGTTTGGCGGCGATCTGCGGATAGCTCATGCCGGTTTCGCAGAACATCTTGATCGGACGTTTCAGGGTGGGGCTGAGCTGCTCGATGGCGCCGCGCAGTTCCTCCAAATTCGAAGCAAGTTCTACTTCGCTATCGGGCGAGCGATCCGAATCGTAGAGTGGTTTGGCGCTTCCGAAGCAGTAGGGATCGTCGGTGAAGCAGATAAAGTTCTTCCGCCTTATGCGGTCGATGGCGGTCCGTTTGGCGATCACTTTGAAGAGGGCTAGAGCTGCGCCGTTGCGAGTATCAAACGAGGAGCTGTAGCTATACAGCTTCAGCATCGCGTCGTTGAAGATCTCCTCGGCTTTTCCGTGGTCGTTGACGATTTCCAATATAAAGGTCATCCCGATGCCGCGGAAACTGTAGTAGAAGCTTTCAAACGCGCTTTCGTCCTCGTTGCCCATGCGGATGAGCAATTCGTCGGGATCGGGGTCCGAGTCGGCGTTTGTTTCCGAATCGTATTTTTCGAATAGGCGAACCATTGAACGATAATATCTAAGAGTGTGGAGTTCTGGGCGGCTCACGGATAGCTTCCGCGAACCGGCGGGGGAGGTACTGCCTGCAGTGGAGATTTACAGTTCTCCTTTGGGGCTGGATCTTGCTCCGTGACGCATGGCCTTGCTCGCTTACGATGGGGCATGCGGTATGGAGCGAGATCCAGCCCGATAGGAGGCGGTGTCCGCTGCGTTTGGCGATGAAGCTTATTTCAGCTGGACTTCGATTTGCATGAAGCGGCGGTCGTTCTCCTGTACAGATTCCGTATCGCTTACGGATTCCTCGACCATGGGGGCCGTGGTATCTGGGTAGGGGCTGTCTTCGCTGCTCCAGATCGCAGTTTGTAGGGGCAGGTCATTCCCTGCCAAAACACGGTAGACGAGATCGGTCGCCGCCTTCACGCGATTGAAGGTGAGGGAGAGGCGTCCATCTACGTATTGCTCAACGAATGCCGGGGCGCTCACCATGGTGGGGTAGGAGCCAGTGGCGTACTCCATGAGGTTTTCTATTCCGTCGCCATCGGGATCCGCGCTGTCCAGAGCGTTTCCGGTGGCGTCGAAGGTACCGAAGTAAGCCATTCTCCAATTGCGGATCGGTTGGTCACTCACCATTATCTGTGGCTCGAACTCCAGCAGGTCGAGCAGTGCCCAGTAGTTGCTCGCGGCGTCGTTCTTTCCGACCACGGTGAGGCGAACGTATTTGGCGCCGGAGGTGGTGAAGCTGACGGCGAGCGGGTCGATGTCCTCGTAGACTCCAGAGGAACTGTAGAGGTCGATGGGATCGCCGAGGTCGGTAAAAGGTCCATCCGGGCTCTCGGCGACGGCGATTTGCACGATGCCGCGGCTGCCCCATTTCTTGGTTCTCATGGAGAGCTGGTAGTCTCCGGCTGAGAGGGAGGGGACGGCGAAGGTCGCGTAGTGTCCGACTTGCGTAGACTGCATATGCAGGCCTCCGCCTCCGCTGGCGGGGCCATCCGTGAAGCTGACCACGCTTGTATTGGAATCTTGGACACTGAGCTTTTCTGCCTCGAACACGGTCGAATCGAAATCGACAACGAAGCGATCGAGAACGACTCCAGCGTCTACCATCCAAACCGTGAGAGTCTGTAGGCCAGCCTGCGTAATTTCATGCGTAGTGACTCCGTGGGACGCGGCCCGCAGGGTATTGGAATTCCAAGCGGCAGAGTATTCCGCGGCATTTATGTCAACGATCTGCGGGGCGGCTCCGTTGAGGGAGATGGCGTAACGCAGACCGGGATGATCGGCGGTGATACGATGGGTGGGCAAACACTCCGTTTGGATCTCAACCTGTCCGGTGCTGAAAGTGTAGAATTCGTAGGTGAGGGACGCGGTGTCGGCTGACAGGTTTGCAGGATCGAGGCTTGCAGCCGTCACGGGCAAGATAGTCATCCCGTCATGGGAAGCGGTTGCTCCATCTACGAGGGTCCATGAGATGCCGTCGGGGTGGTCTTGTCGCGAGGTGTAGTCTTCGGCTTCGATGATGACTCGCGAATCGGTTTCGACCGCGTCGGGAAGGGCGTCGAGGTTGAGGTCGAAGGGGTAGAATGCGCGAACGTTTACGGTGCGCGCTTCGCCGCCGGCGCTGATCGTGACTTGGCCGGGGATGGCGTAGCCACGAGGCGTCTGGCTCCAATCGACGCTAACCATGATTCTGGCATCTGTATCTCCGGAGGCTTGACTGAGCTCGATCCAGGGGTCGCTCGCAGTCGCGGTCCAGGTCAAGGCGCCAGTGCCCTCGTTGAAGATGTCGATGAAGCGTTCCGCGTCGGCGTGGCGCGTGATCTTCGGCAGGTCGCCCGCTACGCCTTCTTCCAGCGGCATCTCGGAGCCTTCGATGGCGACGCCGAGTCCGGCGGCTGAGGCTGGCGTGTAGCTGCCGACGGCAGGCATTATGAAGGCGTTTTGCGTTTCTTGAGCCCAGCCAGGAAGCTGGGAGATGTCCATGGGGTTGAGCATGAAGTCCCATTTTCCGCCGGCGTTTGTTTTGTTGTAGAATTCGGTTTCCGCCAGCAGGGCGTCGTGCGCGGCTTGAGCAGCAGCGGCGAGGTCTGCGGTCGCGGCGCGTCCTTGGCTCGCCCAGAGTCGGCTTTGCTCGGCGAGAAGCACGCGACGATTGACGAAGTGGGAGCCCTTCGCTGGGTAGAGTACCATAGCGTAGAAGGCAGCCTTTTGTTCGGCAGGCAATTGGGCGTAGATGTCCTCGGCTGCTGCGACCATCGCAGCGAAGTCAGCGAGGCGTTGGCCTGCTTCGTCGCCGTTGTCGGTGTGGCTGAAGCCGCTATCGTTGCGATCGAGATGTTCGGGACGCTTGACGATGTTGAGGTGGAAATATTCCTCCAAGACATCTGCGATAGCGTCAGCGTGAGTGGCTCCGAAGGTTCGCTCGGCCCATTGGCTGAGGTAGGCGCGCTGGTCGAAGTCGCGGAAGGCTTCAGGGTCGCGGGCCATGCGAAGGAAGAAGTCCGTGCCGATTTCGTGAGGCTTGAGATCGCCCACGTTGACGAGCCACATGTTCTTGGCCTCGAAGTCCCATGCTTTGGTCATCTCCGAGCGGGTCATGCCAGGAGGGGTGGTGCAGAGCCACAAATAGCTTGTTGGCACGCCCCAGTAAGAGAGGTGGTAGTAGACGCCGGAGCCTCCGGAACGAGCTTGCTCTTGAGCGGTCGAGAGCTGGCGGATGTATCCATGGTTGTCGTCTGGCCAAAGGATGGTGACGTCGTCTGGAAGCTGCAAACCAGACTGGTATTGCACCAGCGTCTCCTTGTAGGGGATGAAGATTTGCGGCATTTCCGAGGCGTCCTTGTTGACGTAGTCGCTGATCATTTGACGTTGGTCAGGGATGATCTCGTCTTGGATCTTTTGGGCTTTTTGGGCATCGGTGGTGCCGGCTGGGGCGAGCATGCCAGCATCCGTGCGTCCGCGCATGCCGATCGTGTAAATCGCTTCGGTGTCAGCGGTTTCGATGACGCGTTCTTCCCAGAAGTCGTAGATGTTCGAGCGATTGTTCCAGTAGTTGTAGCTACCGCGTTCGCTCTCGTTGTATTCGTGGCTGTTGCGCAGCATCGGCTCGTGATGGGAGGTGCTGATGACGATCGCGTAGTCGTCCGCAGCTTCCATGTTGCCAGGGACTTCGTAGAAGGGAGTCGTCATGACTGGGTACTCGTGCATGGCGGGCCAGATAACGTTTGAATGCAGTCTGAGCAGGAGCTCGTAGATGGTGGAGTAGGTCTTGGGACCGATGTTTCCGACCTCGGGTTCGAAGGTGTTGGCGGCCCATGGCTGCAGTCCCCAATCCTCGTCGTTGAGGAAGATCCCTCTGTATTTAACTCCTGGAGACGGCTGCGTGTGATTTCCAGCTACGTAGAGCGCTGTTTTCTGCTCGGTGGGAATGTCGCCCCAGAAGTACCATGGCGACACTCCCATCGACTCGGAAAGGGCAAAGACTCCGAACGCGGCGCCGCGGCGATCGCTACCTGCGATGATAAGGCCACGGCTCACGCCAGGTAGTGGGTTTTCAACGACAGCTGCGGTGTATGCTTCCCACTTTCCTTGGATCGCGGATACGTCGATTTTTCCGTCGTTCACGAGGGCGTCGATAAGAGGGCTCGACCCAAGGGTGCCGATGAGGATGACCTCCGATGCGGAGGGAGCGGCGGTGGACGCTGTTGCAGCGATCCCTGTTACACGCTCGATATCATCCGCGAGGGCTTCGGCAGCGATTCCCACCACGGCGGCATCCGCTTCGCTGTAGTGGATAGCGGCTGCTTGTCCGCCGCCGGCGATTTTCAAGGAACCGTCGGCAGCGGTTTCCGTTACGCTCATGAAGGGAATTGCGAAGTACTCACCATCGGGCGTGGCTGGGGGATTCGATCCGTCGTAAGCGGTCCACGGAGCGCTGGAACGATAGGCAGACTCCGCGTCTTCCAGGGGACCAAGGTCGTCGGCCTTGACGATCCAAGCGCTAAAAGTGTCGAAATGGATATTTGTCGCAGACCCTCCGGAACGGGTTGTCGAAATGTTGATGCGAATGGATTCTGCGCTAGCAGGCAAAAGGGACTTTAGCTCCACGAGAGTCCATGGGGCGTTGGTAGGATCGTAGGCGGTGCCGTTGTTGGCAATGTTTACGAGCTCGCCGGTGGAAGCGGAGCCGACCACAGCTGAGGACGCATCCAAAAAGTCGATACTGACGGTGCTAGCGTCGTTGTTGTCTGTATCCTGGTAGTAGAATGACAAATCGATCGCAGCCTCGTCCGCCTGTATCAGGCTGAGGATAGCAGGATTGACGGCTACTGTTTGGGAGAGGGTTGAGGAGCTTGGTTGGGAGCCCGCTCCGCCTGCGAGGCGATTTGCGGAGAGGTAGAGAGAACCTCCTTGTGGCTCGCTCGGATCTTGCGGGAAGGATCCGCCACCCGTGCCGTCTTGGAGCCAGAATCCAGAGCTGGCGCCCTCGTCGGTCCAGCCTTCGATGGGCGATTTGCTGCCAGTGCCGTCTGCTCCCGTCTCGAAGTCGCCGTTGACGATGGCTAGGTAACCTGGGGCGGTGACGATCTCGCCGCTAAAGGAATCGAAGTGCACGTTGGTAGCCGAACCGCCGACTCGATTGGTAGAAATGGAAATACGAATAGACTCTGTGCCTACAGGGAGTTCGTTCTCGATCTTTACCTGTGTCCAAGGGGCCGTGGTGGAGTTGTAGGCTGTCCCGTTGGAAGCGATGTTTCCAAGGCCTCCACTTGAGGCGCTGCCCAACACGGTAGAAGAGGTATCCAAGAATTCGATATCGACGACAGCTGAGTCGTTATCGTCGGTGTCTTGGTAGTAGAAGCTCAAGCTAACGGCCGCTTTGCCTTCCTGGACTAGAGGCAGGTCAGCGGAGTCGATCGCTACGACTTGAGAGAGAGTCGAGTCGCTCGGTTGTGAACCTGCGCCTCCAGCGAGGCGATTGCCAGAGAGGTAGAGGGCTCCGGCTTGGGCCTCGTTTGGATCTTGCGGGAAGGATCCCCCTCCTGTCCCATCTTGCAGCCAGAAGCCCGCGCTTGAGCCGTTGTCGGTCCACCCGGAGATAGGAGCTTTGCTGGATGTGCCGTCGGCACCGGATTCGAAGCCGCCGTTTACAATAGGTAGCGTAGCGGCGTGGGAGAAGGGTGCCAGCAAAGCCGGGATTAGTAGATGGTACAATCGTTTCATTTGGCTACAGGATTTGGGAGGGCTCTATGGGCTCTCTGGTTAGGATTAGGGCTGGGGTTGCGAGTGGATCCCGAGTAAAGAGGGAACGGAAGTGGGGGGCTGCTCTAAGCTCCCATTCTCGGGTGGGACAAGGTATCTAGAAATAAAGGTGGCTACTTGTATTCAGGGGACGGGCACAAATGTGCCTTAGTCTGCCGGAGCGGCAGGGTACTGGGGTAGGCGCTAGGAATTGGAGAGACCGCCTATTGTTTATATCAGTTCGCTAGTTTGGTGGCCACCCCCCAAACGGGGGAATTTACCTCTAGGGAAGGGGCTTTCCTCTGGATACATGAAAAAAGCACAGGACTTTTTAGCCCTGCGCTTTGTGGAAGTTCGTCGTTGGTTAGCTTGCTAAAGCTGAATCTGATTTGGGTTTAATCCCGGCTGCTTGTAACGCGCTCCTGCAGTGTTTGTGGCTGCTGGGAGAGCGGCCGCTGGCTCTCGTTTATTACTCGCTCTCGCCCCATTTTTTTTCGAGGCGCTCGAGTTCCTCTTGGTTCAAGGGAATGACGGAGCCGTGGCGAAAGTGGAAAGGAAAGGTGAAGTTCTCGGCGGGGGTGAATTGCCCGCTCGAAAGGTCGTCAGTGACGTAGGGTTGGTAGCCGGTGCCTTTGGAGTATTGGTCGAGGATTAGGGGCCAGCGGCCTGGCTGTCCGTCTTTGGCTGGCTCGACTTGGTAGGTTCTTTGTATCGGCTTAGTGGGTACTTTAATGCGAGTTAGTTTTCAGCCTTCTCCAGGATGCCGACGATGGAGGTTTCGTAGTCTTCGTAGGTGGTGTAGCGGCCTTGGACCCAGATGGCGATTTTGTCGAAGTCGTGATCGCGGGGGACGATGGGGCGAATGTTGTCAACTTGGGCGTCGTTCGTCAGTTGTTCGAAAGTCCAAGAGCCATTTTGCAAGGTGCCGCGGAACATTTGATAGCGGCCGGTGCTGTTGGCTTGGCCGGTGGCTGGGTCGACGTCGGCGGAGAGGTAAATCACATCCGTGTTTTGCGGATCGATGGCGATGCCTCCCGCGTAGTGCTCCTCGCGGTCGTAGAGATGGGTGCCAGCGAAGGCGATCTGCTGCTGGGTCCAGGTTTTGGATACGTTATCCCAATGGGCGATGCGGTAGCGCAGGTCGTTGCCCACTTCGTGATCGACGGAGTTGATGAAGGCGGCGACGGGTTGGCCGAGCTTGTCGTATTCGAGATCCCATACCCAGCCGCGTCCGGCTTCTGTGCCTGCGTAGATGCGGGTGCCGTCGGAAGGGAGGAGGGGCTTTGTCTTCACCTCTTCGAGACTACGGATGAAGGTGCCGTCGCTTTTGTGGAAGGCTTCGTTCTGGTAGTAGATGTGGTAGACGTTGTTCTCGTGGTCCTTGCGTGGATGGGCGTCGGTGAAGATGAGGTCGATGCGGTCGGTGCCGTTGTTGGCGTACTTGACGTAGGGTCGAGTGCGGTCGTTGCCGGAGCGAACGAGCTCGATGGGGTCGCTCCAGGTTTGGCCTTCGTCTTCGGAGATGAGTAGGGTGGGATTCCAGCCGACGCAGCGCATGAAGTTGAAGACGCGGTCGTTTTCGGCGGTGAGCTGCACGAGGTTGTTGTAAGTGGTTTTGGCGGGTGCCTCGATGGCCTTTTCCTCCGACCAGTTTACGGTTCGCCAGTTGTCGGGGCCTTTCTTCGTTCCGTGGCGGGTGTACCAGACGGGCTCGAGGTGGTGCTTGGCGTAGGCGGTGAGGAGATTGCCGGAGGCGAGCTGGAGGATCGCGGGGTTGTTGTGGTCGTCCTTGCTCTGCCAGCTGCTAAGCGGGTAGGGGCGATAGGCGAAAGGGCTTTGCACGAGAATGGTGCTGTAGTAATCGATGCGGCTGGTGCCTTGGGAGTCGATGGAGCCGATGTAAAGGCCAGCGCCATCATAGAGGACGCGTTCGTCGTTGAACCAGGTCCAGACGCCGTCGCGGGCGAGAAGCTTGATTTCGTAGGGATCTTCTAGCTCGGCGAAGTCGCTGTTTGTGAGGTCCATCTTGTAGAGCTCGCTTGCGGCGAGGAGAAAGGCGCCGTGGGTGTAGTCGATGGAGTCGCTGGGGCGGACGTGCTCGGGGGCGCCGCCTACGAGCTGGGCGTAGCCGAGGCGGCCGTCGGTATTGATGCAACTGACGAGGCCTTCCCAGCCTTTGAGGGCGACGGGCAGGTAGGCTTTTTTGTCGAGGTAGCCGCGGTTGATGCCGGCGAGGAGGCCGTAGGTGAAAAAGGAGGTGCCGCTGCTTTCCTTCATGGGTTTCCAATCCGGATCGATGAGGCCGGGGCGCCACATGCCGTCGTCTTGTTGGATATCGACGAGAACGCGGGTCATTTTGACGAAGAGGTCGATGTAGTCCTGGCGGCGGGGATCGTCGGCGGGAAGGTGATCGAGGGTGCGGATGAGGCCACCGTAGACCCAGCCGTTGCCGCGGGACCAGAAGACGGGTTTGCCGCTCGGGGTCTTTTTGCCGAAGTAGCTTTCGTCTCGGTAGAAGAGTCCGTCCTCCTCGCTGAAGAGGAAGTCGACGGTGTCCCAGTACATTTCATGCAGCAGGTCGAGGTAGCGTTGGTCTCCAGTGGCCGAATACATGCGGGTGAGGACGGGAGGGGCCATGTAAAGGGAGTCGCACCACCACCAGACGTTGCGGCCGGTGAAGGGGCGTGGCTCGCCCTTCCAGACAACGTGGGCGAGTTCTTCGCGGGCGATGGTTTCCTTGCCGAAGTAAGGTTCGAGGGCGGCGATGGTATCGGCTATCTGGTGCGGCTGCTTCTCGTCGAGGTAGACGTCGAGGAAGGTTTGGGCGGCGCAGATGTCGTCTGCGAAGAAGTGTTGTTCGGAGAGTTTCCAGTCGGCGGCTTCGCACCAGGCGAGGGCTTTTTCGCGGAAGGTCTCGTCGCCGGTGGCTTGGTAGGCGGCGTAGAGGCCGCTGTAGTAGGTGCCGACTTTCCAATCAGTCTCGATGACGCCGCCGAATTCTCGCTCTTGGAAGTCGGCGACCCGCTGCATGATCTCCTTAACCGATGCCGGGTGGGTGAGGATTTGCTGGGCGGTGTTGATCGGTTCCGCGGTTGCGAAAGTTGCAGTGAAGAGAGCAATGCTGCCCGTCAGGATCGTTTTCAGATAAGGGGTCATAAGATTGGGATCGTGTGCTTACCTGTTAAGTGTCTTAGAATCGAAAAGAGTTTTCACTGACAGTTTGAAGGATGATAAGGCCTGACGCCCGTTCGTGCAGTGCGAATGATGTCTGAATGATTCCGGAGGGCTCACTCGACCTGCCACTCGAAAATAGATGGCTGCGTCATGGAGTCTATGGTGGTGGGAGAGCTAACTTTGAAGTAGCGGGCGGTTGGCGGGCTCTCGACGATGATGGGCGAACCGGTCGCCGCCTGGTCGAGGAAGCTGGCAGCGACTGTCCAGTTTTGGCCGTCTACGGAACTTTCGACAGTGAAGTGGTAGTCCTTCCAGGTTAATTCGGGGCGAATTTGGAGTTGGTTAACTCTTCGCGAGGAACCTAGGTCGATCTGTATCCAGGGGGTCACGTCGTCAGCTGCGGGAACCCAGCGCGTGGCGTAGTTATCGTCGGTTGCGCGTTCTGGAGCGTGGCGATCGCTCAGCTGGCTGGAGGCGGTGATGGCGGCCGGCTCGATGAAGGAGCCGTCGAGTCGGTTTTGGACGAGCTCTGGACCTTGGTGAGTGGGGATGACCTTTGCGATGAGACCGTCGTCCGTGAACGTAAGCTCGTCGAAGCAGGTT
Source organism: Pelagicoccus enzymogenes (assembly GCF_014803405.1). NCBI lineage: Bacteria > Pseudomonadati > Verrucomicrobiota > Opitutia > Puniceicoccales > Pelagicoccaceae > Pelagicoccus > Pelagicoccus enzymogenes. Next base: position 153,773 of record NZ_JACYFG010000061.1, on the reverse strand, counting down.
TGGCCACCCCCGGGATCGAGGGTGGCGTAGATAAAGTAGTGTCCTTCAAATTCAACTACGGATGGGTCCGCGAAATAACCTGGCAAGATCGGGTTGGACGAGTGAGGAGCCTCGCCGGGCTCGATTGCGTTTTCGGGGACCTTCGCTTGGCTTGCAGGCAGCGAAAGCGCTGCGGAAATGAGAAGGACGCTGGTATGCTTCATTTTGCGGATAGCGAGATTGGCTCCCCAGCGGGATTATCGGCGAACGGGTCGGACATCGGATCCATGGGAAGGATGTTGCCCTCGGCGTCGAACTTCATCTCGACAATGCAGGTTTCGCGCTTGTAGCCGCCACCGCCGGGTATGGCGTGACGATGGTAGGCGACGTACCAGCGGTCGGTGCCGGGGACGTTGACGATGCTGTGATGGGCGGTGCCTTGGGCAGGGCCGTTTTGGCGGAGGACGATGAAGTTCTCTTCGGGAGTGGTGACGGGGCCGTAAGGGGAAGTCGAGGTGCCCCAGCCGACGCGGTAGTCGGGGCTGCGGGCGTCGTCGATGGACCACATGAAGTAGTACAGTCCGTTGCGTTTGAAAACCACGATGCCTTCGCGGAAGTCTTTCAACGGAAACTCCACAGGGTCGCCGTCAAAGGAAATCATGTCATCGTTTAGTCGATACACAGTGGGTGTACCGTTGCCGAAGTAGAGGTAGGCTTGGCCGTCGTCGTCGATGAAGGCGTAGGGGTCGATGCTGAAGGTCTTGATCTTTTCATTGTCGATGAGCGAGCGATCGAGGGCGTCGTGGAACGGACCGGTAGGGGAGTCGGCGACGGCGACGCCAATGCTATGCTCGCCGCAGAAGTAGAAGTAGTATTTGCCGTCCTTTTCGATGCAGTCGGGCGCCCATGCCTTGTTGTTGGCCCAGGACACATCGTGGCGAAGGTCCATGAAAACGGTTTCTTTCTCCCAATCTACGAGGTTGGGCGAAGACCAGACCGCAAACTCCTTGGTATTCCAGTAGGGGCGGTCGGAGGTGGGGTAAATGTAATAGCGGTCGCCGAAGGCGCGGATGGCGGGGTCGGCGGTGAATTCGCCTTTCAGGGCAGGCTGGGGCGCCACGGAGGCAGCTTGAGAACGTAGGGATTCTACGAGCTCTAAGGGTACGGATAGGATGGAACCGTGGCGTTGGCCGTCGGGGAAAGCGATGTCTCCCGGTACTTCCTCCCACTGTATCCAGTCTTTCGATATCTTTCCGCCGTAGCGGTGGTTTACGTAGTAGTCGTAGTAAACGACGACGCCTTCAGCTGTATCCACCACGGTGGGACCCTCGGCTTGCTCCTTGCGTAGGATGGGAGACTCGAGCAGGGTGTAAGGACCGAGCAGGCTTTCGGCTTTGGCGGCGTAGATCGAGCCGTAGTCTTGGGCCCCTTGGTCGTCCGTTTCCTTGAGGATGGCGTAGTAGGCGCTACCCTGCTTCAGGAGCGTGGTATCGATGTTGTTGAAACCAGGATCGAAGAAGAGGGCGGGATCCGTGAAGCTCTCGAAGTCCTTCGTCAGGGAGTAGTAGGCGCGGAATTCGTCGTCTGGAGTAGGAGCGTTATCGATCGCGGTGGACCAAACGATGAGGAATTGTTGTTTGGCCTCGTCGAAGAAAAGTTCGGGAGCCCAGCAGAGTTTGGCGCCTTCGAAGTTTTCCATGAGCGGAATGAACTTTTGCTCGGACCAGTTTTGCAGGTCCTTCGAGTAGGCGTAGCCAATGCCAAGGTCGCCCCAACCACTGGTCCAAACCATGTGGTAGGTACCGTCTGGACCTTGCTTGATGTCGGGGTCGCGCATGAGCTTTGAGCCGACTTTTGGTTTCAGATAGATCGTGTCGAGATCGGTCCAGTCTTTGGCGTCGTAACTGTAGGCGAGGTGGAGGCCATCTCCGTTGTCTCGAAAGGATGTGAGCAAATAGGCGTCTTTAGCCGTCTCTTTTTGAGAGGGTTCCTTAGTGCATGACGCGGTCGTGAGCAATACGGTGGAAAGAACTAGGGTGGATGCTAGAAATCTCATCTTTTAACTTTCTGTGAGGGTGGGGGTGAGATAAAGCCTCACCTTTCTTGAAACGTTAGGATAAAAAGGGGAGCGCTTTGAACGTCCCCCTCATGTCAAGGGGGCACTCCGGTTCGTCGTTTATTCAGCGAACGGGCCGGATGATGTAGCTGTATTCGTAGTCTTGGGGAGCGAGACGATACTGCTTGTGCGGAAGTTCTCCCCAACTGGTGTCGCCTCCGACGCCCATTTGCGAATGGTCGATGTTAACGCTTACGAGAGGGCGGTGTTTTATGTCGCTCATGTGGGTTTGCGATTTCTTGTCGCCGGCATCGAAGTCTGAATCGTACTGGTGGCGAGCGTTGAAGCCGAGCGGGCGATCAACCGATTCGATGCGAATGCCTTGACCGGAAGCGTCTAGAAACTCTACCCAACGAACATCGGTCCTGTATCCATTTTCTTGTGGACGAGCGTAGGCGAAGCCCAGGTCTTCTACGGAACTGCTGTATTGTGCCAAAAAGGCTGCGGTGTTGCGGTCTTGATAATTTTCGAATGGGCCGCGTCCGTAGTATTTCGCTTGAGCGTAGCTTTCTTCTAGAATCATCGTATTCCCGAATCGAGGAAGGTTAGGGAGGTCGCTACTAACGCCAACGAGTTTGTTGGTGACGAGTATTTCGCCGTTTCGGTTGACGGTATAGTCGATCCGGAAATCTGCGTCGACGACTGGCAGCTTGTATCCAACATGCACTGACACGGAACCGCTGGAATGGCGCTTGTATTTCAGTGAAACGAGTTTGGGAGACAGACCAGCTTCTTTCCAGGCTTTCCATTCGGTAGGCATCCTGAATCCGTAGTCATTGTCGGTGGGAGCCCGCCAGAAGTTTGCTCGGGAGCTTTCCTTGAGGATTGATTTCTGTCCGTAGACCAAGGAGACCGGAAAACCAGTGTCGGAATCGAAACGGATGGAGAAGTCTTTGTTGGAGAGGGTAAGTAGGCCGTCTTCGCTGATGTCGATCACGTCGCCTGGAACGGCCTTCTTGAATCCTTCTGCTGAATACGAACCGATACTGAATTGTTCGGCTGCTAGGGTGTGACCGGCCTTGAGAAGTGGATCTGCGTGCTTCGTTTTGGCTTCCAGGGTGAGTTGCCACTCGGTGGAAGGGTCCAGGTCTCCTATGGGAAGGGCAACACGAGTCGCTTGGGTGGGTGCGAGTTCGAGGTCAGGCAGAGGGCCCATCGCGACAGTTCGGCCCTCCTTGGAGAGGGTGTAGAAGAGATCGAACTCGGAAAGGTTCGTGAAGTAGTAGCCGTTGTAGATTTCCAGGCTCTTGCTCGCTGGATCGAAGTCGCGAAACTTGATGTGTTGGTAAACCTTTTTGACCTCGAAGAGTGCAGGGTGCGGAGAGCGGTCGGCGTTGACGATCCCGTTCAGGCAGAAATTTTCGTCGTGGCGAATGTGCGCGGAGCCTAGGTCGCCTCCATAGGCCCAGTATGGAACGCCCTCCTCGTTCTGGGCGAGGATCCCCTGGTCAACCCAGTCCCAGATGAAACCGCCTTGGGCGGACGGATATTTCTCGAAGACGTTCCAATAGTCTTGGAGGTTGCCGACGCTGTTGCCCATGGCGTGTGCGTATTCGCACATGATGAATGGGCGTGTCGGATTGTTGGATACGTATTGCTCGGTTTTCTCGATATTCCAATACATGGGGACCTGGAGATCGGAATTCGAGTGATTGGTGGCGCCCTCGTATTGTACGGGACGGGTGCTGTCTTGCGCTTTCAGCCAATCGTAGTTGGCGAAGTGGTTTTGGCCGTTGCCTGCTTCGTTGCCTAGGGACCAAATGATAATCGAAGGATGGTTTTTTGAGCGGTGGTACATCCTTTGCACGCGATCTAGGTGAGCGTCCGCCCACTCGGGAAGGTACGCGGGATGGATGGATTCGTCGAACGATCCTTGGTTTGTGGTGCCCATTCCGTGGATCTCGATGTTGGCCTCGTCGACGACGTAGAAGCCGTATTCGTCGCACAGCTCATAGAAGTAGGGATTCTTAGGGTAGTGGCTACAGCGGATGGCGTTGATGTTGTTCTCCTTCATGATGCGGAGATCAAGAAGGGTGATCTCCTCACTTACGACGTGGCCCGTGACAGGATCGTGGTCGTGGAGGTTGACGCCTTTGAGGTAGACGGGCTGGCCGTTTACCAGGAATTGGGAATTTTTGATTTCGACCTTGCGGAAACCAACTCGAGTTTTTGTGTATTCAGATTCTCCGCGCGCGGGAGTTGTCTTCAGCTGGAGCGTGTAGAGCTCGGGCGTCTCGGCGGTCCATTTGCGTACCTTGGGAAGCTTCTTCTCAAAGTTGAAATCCGCTTCGCCATTTGCGGGGACCTTGATCTTGGTTTTGAAGGATGCGGCGGTCTTGTCGCCGTCGAGGAGCTTGCCTTCGACTTCGATGGTTTCGGTGGCGTCGCCTTTGTTGGTGAGTTTAAGAGAGGCAGAGAAGAGGCCGTCTCGGTAGGTTTCGTCGAGGTCCGCGATTATGCGGAAGTCGGCGAGCGTTGTAGGGTTGGTGGCGTAGAGGTTGACGTCGCGTTCGATGCCGCTGAGGCGCCAAAAATCCTGGTCTTCCAAGTAGCTAGCGTCAGACCAGCGGTAGACTTCGACTGCGAGGAGGTTTTCGCCTTCTTGCAATGCGTCGGTGATGTCAAATTCTGCCTCTGTTTTGCTGCCTTCACTATAGCCGATGCTCTCGCCGTTCAGCCAAATGTACATGGCACTACGCACGGCGCCGAAGCTGAGGTAGACGCGTTTGCCGTCCCAGTTCTCAGGGATGGTGAAGGTGCGGCGATAGCTTCCCACGGGATTGTCCGCGTGGTCTATGAAAGGAGGGTTCTTAGGAAATGGATACACCAAGTTCGCGTAGATGGGAATGCCGTGTCCTTCGAGCTCCCAATTAGATGGAACGGGAATGGTACCCCAGGACGATACGTCGAAATCGGGGGATTCGAAGCCGACGGGGCGGTCGGCTGGCTTGGCGGACCAGTTGAAGGTCCAATCCCCGTTGAGGGACTTGACGTAAGTCGAATCGGCGATCTCGCCCTCGAGCGCAGTCGCTTCACTCTGATACCGCACGAAGGAGGCACGCGGCGCCTCGCGGTTTATCTGGAAAATCTCTGGGTTTTCCCACTCGAGAGAGCTTTCTGCAAAGGAGGTGGCTTGACAGGCGAGAGTGAACGCTCCCAAAGCGAAGCGTACTGTTCTTTTTGCGTTTTTCATCAAGATAGTTCGGTTGTCTCCAGCGGATGGCTGGTACCTAATCGCGTAGTGTGTTGCCGTTGCGCGATTATAAATTCGGGTTTTGTCTGGTGCAGCGTAAGATGTTTGGAGTAGCTGGCTGCGATCCAAATTTTGAGCGTGTTGCTTGATGATCGGCTGACGAGTTTTTATTGTTCCCCCAAATGGGGGAGAATATGTAAACCCCTAGAAAGGGAGGCGTATGGAGTGTTGTTTGCCCCGCTCGAATATGTAGTCATATGCAACTTATGAATTGTATCCATCGCGTGGACATGCAGCTGCGCATCCTTCTTATTGCGCAAGGCGGGGATTGGGGGAAACTCACGTTTGAGCGGCTGACAGATTTACTGGAGCAAGACCACTGTTAGGGCAGAGATGCTTGCCCGGAAGAAATGCGTAATACGCCTCGCTGAGGATTCTTCCGTCTCATGAATTCCCCCGATTGGGGGATTGAGTGAAAGGGCAAGTCTTGCTACTTTATGGCACCACTACCCCACGAATTGATGTTTTCCTCAGTCGCCCCGCTCCTCCTAGGGGCATCATACAAGAAATATCATTGTTTCGTTGGGTACTCGTGCCCCTGCGCGTTGCGACGACACCGCGATGCAACCTACTGTAAACTAACAAACCAAACTCACAAATATAGATGAGTAGATTCGAAAAAAACATAACCCCACGAAGGTACCGTAGCCCGAGATATCTCGCCACGCTAGGTGCTTTGACTCTGGTTTCGCCAGTTTTGTTCGCCCAAACTTCCGATGAGGAAGAAGAGGACGAAATCTATGAGCTGTCACCTTTTGAGGTAACTGGCAGCGACGACGTTGGTTACATGGCGACATCCTCGCTTGCCGGATCCCGATTGAATACGGAGTTGCGTGATATCGCGGCTGCCGTGCAAGCAATCACCCCGGAGTTCATGAAGGATGTCGGCGCTACGGACCTGCAAAAGCTTCTTGTCTACACCACCAACACGGAAGTGGCTGGGGTGGAAGGCAACTTCTACGGCGGCGATACGTGGGACAAGGGACACGCCCGGGATATTTTGGTCGAGCCGCACCGCACGACTCGTATACGCGGATTGAACAGCGCGGACATCACTCGCGATTTCTTCCCAACTGATATTCCAATCGACTGGTACAGCCTCAATCGCGTGGACATCAGCCGTGGTCCTAACTCGATCCTTTTTGGTTTGGGAAGCCCCGCTGGCCTTATCAACAACACGCTCAAGACCCCAATGATGGCGGGTGACGAGCGCTCTGTAGAGCTGAAGTTCGACAGCTACGGATCCATCCGCGGCATGGTTGACCTCAACAAGACGATCATCGAGGACGAATTGTCGATCCGTGTGGTGGCCTTGAACGACGAGGCGAAGTTTCGTCAAAAGGGAACTTTCAACAACGACCGCCGTATCTACTCTGCTTTACGCTGGCAGCCGAATCTGGGCGAAGGCGTCTTCACACAGATTGATGCCAATGGCGAGTGGGGGCAAATCAACGCCAACCGCCCCATGGCAGGTACGCCAGCGGACTTCCTTACCAACTGGTATGGTGCGACTGACCGTAACATTGTGACAAACGACGAATACTGGACGGATCCCGGCGATGCCGAAGGTCTTGCTGGTTTTGGCGCTCACGAGGCGATCTACGGAGCTCAGTCGGTGGGTGGCCAGGTCTGGGATGACCATCCTGTTTCCTTCTACGGCGACCCAACGAATGCTGCAGTTGGCGTTCCCGGCGGTCCGGATGCGATGGTACTGCGTGGTTGGAACAATGTGAACGGCGGAGGCTGGGGCAGCTACGTCGGCTTGACCAACCCCAATTGGGAATTGGGCAACGGTAACCATGAGAAGAACCAAGCCGCATACTACGCGAACAACCCCGTGGTTTCGGGAATCATCGATGGCTATGAAAACCTTACCGGCCGCTCATTCCGCGGTTTCGGCCAAGGCATGTGGCCGACTCAGATGATCATCGACGGTCCGATCGCTGAATTGGTTCGTGAGCAAAACTTGGTAGGTCCCAACAAGTCGGAGTTCAACGACTTTGAAACTTTCAACATAGTCGCCACCCAAACCTACTTGGATGGTCGCTTGGGCTGGAATTTCGCATACAACGACCAGTCATACCGTTCTGGATACACCAACGCAATGGAAGGCCTCTGGGGTGGAAACATCATTTCCATCGACATTAACGAATCGCTTCGCGGCGGTGAGGGCAACAACCCGAACGTAGGTCGTCTCTTCACGATTGGCGAAGGGCGCGGTGGTATCTTCGAGAAGAAGCGTGAGAACTGGCGCGCCACCGTGTTTGGTGAAGTGTCGGGAGATGACTTCTTCGACTCTGACAGCTTGTTCGCCACGGTATTGGGTAAGCACACTTTTACTGGTGTAGCCTCCTCGCAGAAGTTTGACTACTTCGATCGAAACTTTGCGATGTATCGCTGGGACGAACAGTTCTCTGAAGATCTAGGATGGTCTCGTCCTGGTTACGCAACCTGGCGCGGCATCCATTACCTCAGCGATAGCATTTTGGATACGACATCCATGGACCAGATCACTGGAGTTACCGGTGTAACGGCCTCCCAAAACCCAGCTCTGAACCAGTCCGTCCTCGCCTTCGGCTTCAATGATGAAGGTGGCAGGGAGTGGGGCCAAAGCAATTTCGGCCTCCTGAATTGGCAGACCGACTTGGACAAGCTCTACGACGGAGCGAGAGAAGGTTACGACGTGACCGACTCCAAGGTCTTCGTTTGGCAGGGCGACATGCTCAACGGAGCAATCGTCCCGATCTTCGGTTGGCGCGAGGATGATTACGAAGCTTACCGTAAGCCGTCCCCAACTCGCTTCGAAGTTGACGGTGTGATGACCGAGTTCGGGAGAGACGCTATTTACAACAACGTGTTGCCATACAGCGACAATTGGGTCTACGACTCGGAGAGAAGTGTCCCGATCATTGCCTCTGCGCAGCGTCGCAGCTGGAGCGTGGCCTTGCATGGCGAGGAACTGCTCAATCTGTTCGGCCGCGAATTGCCGAAAGGCATGGGAGTGAGCCTGCTCTTCAACGATTCCAGCAGTTTCCGTCCTTCGGATGTGGCGACTGACGTCTACAATCGACAAGAGGCGAATCCTTCGGGCAACACTCGTGACGTGAGCCTTTTGCTCTCTGCTATGGACAACAAGTTCTCCCTGCGCGTCACCAAGTACAAGACGACTCAAGAGAACACTCCCTTCATCGGAGACGCTCCTGCCTTTAACCGCAACAAGGCTATCCTCGGCCGCTCCATGGACGGCATGATGTGGGAAATCGGCCCTCATTGGGGCGCGCTTCCTGAGACCGACGAAGCTGCAGCGAACCGTTGGCAACCTACCCCAGAGTGGGTGGTCAACAACTGGATGTTTGGCGAAGGCAACTACGATTCCGCAGTCGCAAACACGCCGTTGCCTGCGGATTGGAGAGACAATCCTGAAATCATGAACCAGCCGCTCCGCATCCGCGCTGCAGCCGTTCCAGGTTCCCCCAACTATGTCGCACAGGGCGACATCAATCCGGACCTCGACCTTCCCTACGTCGCTCCCCCGCTCACCGCGGAAGAAGTGGCCTATCGTTCCGAGTGGTACCGCGCTCGCTCGGATGCGGAGTGGTCCAATCCAGTAGACCCAGTATTCTGGGATGCGATGAACTTCGAGCGCATCGAAGCGGCTTGGGGTGGATTCTGGGAGCTGACCGCATGGCAGGTTCCCAGCACTTCACGAAGCCTCAACAACCTTGAGTCCACTGGTATCGAATACGAATTCACAGCTAATCCTCTGGACAACTGGCGTGTGACCTTCAACGCCTCCAAGGCTGAAGCGGTACGCTCCAACGTACTGGCGGCGTGGGACGAGTACATCGAGAACAGCATGGACATGTGGTTCGATGGTGGATACGCGCTCTACGACGAGCCAGGCATGGACTACTGGTCCATCAAGGGCTTCTACGATATACCAGAATCTCCAGGCAACCAGTTGGGTACCGGTGGTCGCCTTGGAACAGGTTACGGTTCTGAGATCCTTGCCAAGTACTACCAGGCGAAGGCGACTGAAGGTCAGCTGGTCAATGAACTGAGAGAGTGGCACTTCAATCTAATCACCAACTACAGCTTCGTAGACGGCAAGTTCAAGGGCCTTGGCATCGGTGGCGCCTACCGTTGGATGGATGAGTCCAACTTGGGCTACTATCCGAAGTACGACGCAGATGCCAACGCTTGGGTCAACGACCTCAGCAATCCCATCAAGGGGTCAAGTGAGGACTACGTCGATGCTTGGGTATCCTATGAAACCGAGATCGGAGGCGATAAGAGCTGGTCCATCCAGTTAAATGTCTACGACCTCTTTGCCGACGATGAGCTGATTCCCGTTCGCGCGAATCCAGATGGATCAATCGCTCAAGTCCGTATTCCGGGTGAGACGCGCTGGTCTATCAGCAATACCATTCGTTTTTAGTACCGCTTAGCGGTAGCATGGCGGGGCATCCAGGGGGGGGGTGTCCCGCTTCTTTATGTTCAAAATTTAGAAAGCTCTCCCGAAAAGGGAGTCTCGCTCCACTGTTGTATCCGCAGAACGGAAACCAGTAGTTGAATTCGTCGCGCGCGGAAGGCGATGCGGCACCACTTTACCTCGATCTACCAACCCCAATACGCACAAGTATGAGCTTGAACGCTAACACTACGTCGCATCGTGCCTCTATGGTACGCGCGTTTCGTAAGGGCCACTCAATTGTCGCAGCGGTATTCTGTCTCTCTTTGAACGGAACTGCCCTAGCTCAAGACAACACCGTACTCTTCGACGTCACCGCTCCCGGGGTTGACAAGTCTATCTCCATCTGGGGCTTGGATACAGCTTGGCTCTCGGAAAGCAACGTGCGGCGCGGCGTGGAGTTTATGGGTAAGGAGCAGGTCGACGTTATTCGCTTTTCGTTCACTGGAGACAGACCTTTGATAAATGGTGATCTCGAAACAACGCGACAGGCGGAATTTAACGAGCGTATGCGGATCGTAGATACGTATACCAAACAGGATGCCGCACTATACTTCAACAGTGATACGATTGGCATCGATTCCTATTTCAAAGATGGGTCAGGAAATCTTCGAGCGGACAGATGGGCCGAGCTGATTGACTTGACAAGGCGAAAAGCGGAAGACGCAGGGCGAACGGTTCTGTCGGTTGCTCCCTTCAACGAACCAGATTTCGTCACTAACGGCTACGGCAACGTAGGGCGCTTGGAAGAGATTGCTCGCCTGTTTCGACAAGATTCAAAATATAAGGAGAGCTTTGCGGACATCCGTATCGCAGGAGGCGGTACATTGAATAACGACCTGGCTCTCGAATGGTACAGCCCATTGAAAGACCTGCTTGACGAAGGAAATACGCACCAGCTAGCGGGCGGATTCGATACTTACGCATCGTTTTTTGAATACGTCGTAGCCAATGGCGACATTGGCATCAACGACGAGTTGCACAACGTCATGGAAGCCATGGTTGGAGCCGAGTACGGCATGGACGTTGGAATCTGGTGGGGTAGCGCTGAGTACGCCAGAGGCGAGTTCGTGAAGGCCAGCGATGGAACTCGACTCGGCTACTCGGAAAATCGTCCCAACTGGACGGCGGCCTCGGTCTACCGTGCTCCGGATGGTAAGATTCAGGCGTTCGTGGGAGAATCCGAGCGGCAGGCTCGACCGACCTCTTTTCAATTTGTATCCACAGATCGCGATGTCTTTTTCGACGGCGTTGGCCCGCAGCGTACTTTCACTGTCAATACGACGGGTGGCTCTGGTTATCAGACTTCATCCCACAGCAATGCAGAGCGCGTGATAAACATCACTTGGGGCGATGACATACAGCCGGTGATAAAAGGCCGCTACACCTTGGTGAATCGACAAAGCGGGAAGATCCTGGAAGTGCAAGGCGGAGGGACTGGCAACGGCTCCCATATCCAGCAAGGCACTCCGAACTACGAAAGCCATCAATCCTGGTTGGTCGATAGGGTGCCTCGAACCATTGGAGGTGATTGGAGTTACTTCACGATCAAGCCCTTCAATGCGACGACCAAGACGATCGATGTTTGGAACTGGAATCTCAACGCCGGCGCAGAGGTTCGCCTTTACGACTACCTGGAAGGCATTAACCAGCAATGGGTTCTTGAATACGTTGAAGACGGATATTTCTACATTCGTAGTCGCTTCAGCGGAAAGTATTTGGAAGTGGCCAATGGATCGACTGAGAACGGGGCTCGTGTCCAATTGGGAGATGGTCCGGGCGGACACTTGCAGCAATGGCGTTTCGTCAAGGCTGGCGCTTTGGTCGAGTTTGAAGCTCCAGCGGCGCCGACCGGCTTGAAGGCGAGAGCGAACGCAGTTTCAGTAACGCTGTCTTGGGAAGCTAACGATGAGAACGATTTGAGTGGATACAGTGTATATCGCTCTGTCGCGACTGAAGGTCCATACGAATTGATAGCTCGTGAGGTTGTGGATACCACATTCATCGACAAAGGGGCATACGAGGCCCAAGCCTACTTCTATAGAATCAAAGCAACCGATGGTTCGGGCAACCAATCGGAATATTCGGACGTCCAGTCTGTCTCCCCGAGCAGTGGACCGACTCTAGCCCTTTCGCTAAACTTTGAGCAGAGCCTAGGCGATGGTTCCGGAAATGCGAATGATGCCGAGGCCACGCACGCACCTGCTTACTTAGATGGGAAGGTTGGGGCGAGTTCGCTGTATTTCAATGGGGTCAACAACTTCATAAGCTTGCCTGCAACGATCGCTGACCACGCTCAAATCAGTGTTGCGTGTTGGGTTTACTGGAGCGGCGGATCGGATGATCAGCGCATCTTCGAATTTGGAGACGACGTGGAGTCTCGTTTTTACCTGAGTCCGAGTGCGGCAGGTTCGGGGCTTCGTTTTGTGATCGAGAATGCTGGAAAGGAAGCGCAGCTGAATGCGACGGCTCTCGATACGAACCGCTGGACTCACCTCGCGGTTGTGCTGGGCGAGACGAAGGCGCAGTTGTATGTCGATGGAAGCATGGTAGACGAAAGCTCAAGTACTGTGTCGCTGGCGGATATCTCTTCTAACCTCAATCTAGTGGGCAAGAACCGATTCAATTCGTGGTCTTTCTACAGAGGCCGCCTAGACGATTTCCAGATCCACAACTTTGCCCTGTCGGCGAACGAAGTCGCTGCAGTCGCTGGACTCGTTTCACCTCCGGTGCCGACCGGACTTGCGACTACCGTCATGGACGACGAGATCGTGTTGTCTTGGGACTCGGTTCCGGGAGCGACTGCTTATGCGGTGAGACGTTCCGAATCGAGCGACGGACCGTTCGTAGCGCTTGCCTCGAATCTGTCGAGTCCTGTTTTTGTGGATACAGAAACTTCCGGGAAAACAAAGTTTTATTATGAAGTGGCGGCGAGCAACGATGCTGGATCGAGTCTATATTCAGATGTCAGTTTCGCTAGTTTGCTTTCGTTTGCCGAAGAATGGCGCGAACTGCACTTCGGCGTGACTGAGAATGCTGGCGAGGCCGCCGACGACGCAGACCCAGACAAAGATGGAATTATCAACCTTCTTGAGCGAGCCTTTGCGGGAAATCCGAAGCGAAAGGAAGGAGACCTCGCTCCTTACCTCGATGATTCGGTCGCTCCGTTGGCGATCGTTTATCGACGTGCCGTAAGCGCCGCCGACCTCGCGTTCCGAGTACTGGAGTCTTCGGACCTGTCGCCAGAATGGGCAGTGGCTGAGGGAACTAGCGAGGTTATATCGGAAGAGGGAGGAGTACAGTGGGTACGTTTTGTAAGACGTCTTGAAGCCGATGAAGATCTATTCCTGCGTCTTCAAGTGAAGTCCGAGTGATTGGGCAGGCGGGTGTTGCAGTGGTTGATGAGCCTGTCGCGAAGCGATCTGGTCAAAGGGGAAGGTCGCGACCTCCGCCAAAGCCGCCCGAAGCTTTTTTTTCGCAAGGCTTTGGCAGCCTTGCTCTGCCTTGATTGGTCTGCGATTCAGCAACGAGCTGATTTGAGGACAAGCCCTAGTCCAGATGTACGATTCCGTGGCGGATGGCGGCGATGGCAGCTTCGGTCCGGTCGCGGACTTTTAGTTTTAGGAAGAGCGCCTTGAGGTGGGACTTTACGGTTTCGTCCGAGATGGAGAGGCTGGACGCGATCTCTTTGTTGCTCCTGCCTTTTACAAGAGCTTCTAGGACTTCGCGTTCTCTCTCGGTAAGTTGGTCTCGCTCTGATCGCTCCGCGAGTCGTTTTTTAACGACATCTGGGAGTGAGGCGTCGCCTTGGAAAACCATCTTTATGGTCTCTGCTATTTCCTCGATGGGCATGTCCTTCAAAATGTAGGATGAGGCGCCGGACTGGAGGGCACGATGGATGTCTTCATCGGAGTCGTAGGTCGAAAGGACGATGATTTTTGCGTTGGGATGGATCTTCTTGATAGCCAATATGGCTTCAGCTCCGCCCATGCCCGGCATGCGAAGGTCCATCAAGGCGATATCGGGCTTGGTATCCTCGTAGACCTCAATCGCCTCTTCACCGTCCGAAGCCTCCGCGATGACCTTCATGCTCTCTTGGCTGTCTATCAAAGCAACGAGTCCCATACGCATGGGCGGATGGTCGTCGGCGATCATTACTTTGATGCGCTGCTTTTCTTCCATCTTGTATAGTGTGTTTGAAAAAGTGAATACGGGGCTAGTCGCCGACGCTAACAAGGATTTGTGTGCCTTGGCCTTTGGAACTTGTGATTTCGAATTTGCCTCCTAGCAGTTCCACCCGCTCGCGCATTCCCACGAGACCGAAGCTACGGTTCGCCTCCGGCGAGACCTGCTGGGTATTGAAACCATCGCCGTCGTCGCTGACAACCAGCTCCACACGTCGCTCGCCGTAGGAGATCTGCACTGTGATGCGCGTTGCGTTGGCGTGTTTGCAGGCATTGGTGATCGCCTCTTGTCCGACTCTGAGAAGATTGTTTTCGACTACAGGTGGAAGACGTCTTTGTTTTCCAAGTACTTTCGTCGTAACCTCAACCTCCGAGTCTTCAGTCAATTGTGTCGTGATGCGCTTGAGGGCTCCCTCAAGATCATATTTTTCCAAAACTTGGGAGCGCATGTTCCAGATAGAATCGCGTGCGTCTGTTAACGCCGTGCGGGCTAGGCTGTGAGCGGTTTTGATGTGCCTTTGCGTCGTTTCGCTGAGGTTTTTGGCATCGGTACGTACCATCTCCAGCTGTACGGAGATTGCTCCTATGTTTTGAGCAAGGGTGTCATGTATTTCGCGGGCAACTCTGTTTCGCTCATTGAGTATGGCGGAGAATTCCGATTCGGCGAGGGCTCGTTGCTGCTTTTGTTCGCGAAGTCGATTTCGAGAGAGAAGGACTACCACGGCGATGGCGCCGAGCGCTACCGCGAGCACAGCGGCGAGGACGTAGGAAATCCGTTTAGGAGTCCACCAAGGGGCGGGCGTGATGATGGCGAGGTCGGCGGGAGAGCGGAGTGAGATGTGCAGAGACTCTGACCACCACAGGCCGTTGAGCGGAATGGTTTCCCCTTCGCCCACGGTGGCGATCCCAGTCACGGATACGACGCTGTTGGGTCTCCAATCCGGTAGCTCGATCTGATCCGAGCCGGTCAGGAGGGAAGCGCGCACGGTTGTATTCAGCCCCTCGAGTGTCAGCTCTACGCTCTCGGGGTAACGCTGGACTTCCAGTAGCTTGGCTTCGAGGCGGACGAGATCCGAATCATGCCAAGAAATCATATTCAATCCTTCAAGGTCGACTGGTATCGGGGGTGCTCCATCTCCTCGTTTCCTAAATTCGGAGTCTTCCAGTAGTGGGCTATAGGTACCAAGCTCGGGAAACCCGAGCACGTCGACGATGTCGCCTGGTTGGAGTGCGGTGTCTTGTGACGTCTGCACGCGCAGGCTTTGGTTTTTATCGCGTATCCACAGAGCCTTTCCCTGTCTTTGGTGTATCACGACTCCTCTTACATGGACGCGGTGGCCAGGGGTTCCCCCTGTGTGGTCAAAGGTAAACAGACTGGAAACCGAGGTAGGGGTGCCTTCGAAGTCACGGTGCAGCGGCTGAACCAATATCTCTGGCTTGATGCCTCGAGGTGTGTGGAGGATTGGGCGGACGAACTGGCGGTTGCTGTTGTGAAGGTAGAAGCAATGTCCGCGAAGCCTGACCTTTGCGTCCAAGTACATGCTGGGGTCGAGCACTTCTTGCATCTCGACGACGACATGGGAATTGCCGTCGGCTAGTTTTAGCTGGGTGTAGAGATTTCTGCTGGCGACCTCCTCCGGTGACTCGCCCTCCCTAGGGTGTTGGGGGATGGGGTTGGGGCCAATCTTGACGCTGCGGACGATCCCGGTGACCTCGACCCACGCCACGTCCATTTGACCAGTATGCAAATCGGCGATAGTGGCAGGGATCGGTTCAGGAATCTTGGTCTTCCCAATGGTGCGAATCGACGTCGCGGAGGCGCATGGAGCGTAGTCTCCGGGATTCGTCACGCCGATTACTTCGATCAAGTCTCCGGGGAGGGCATCGATGGGGAACCCTGGTTGCGTGAAAACGAAGATCCCGTCTGTTTCGTCCTGCATGGCAAAGGAATTGTCCTCGCGGGAGATGAAGCAGCCGACTAGGCGAATCGGCAGCTGTTGGGCTGCCTGCACTGGAGTTAAGCTTCGGATTGCTGCTGCGGTGGTGAGTACTTCAGGGCCATCGTTGGACTGAGCAGTTGCAGAGGAAGCGCAGACTGCGCAGGCCAAGATCGATAGGGCGAAGAGTGCATCGTGTAAGAGTATATTTGAGAGGCGGCTCCTGCACATGGTCGTTCGAAAGAAAGTCGGGTGGTTTAACTGGGTAGAGTGCGAATATATGGGCATTGGCAAGGGGGCGGTAGGGGGGGACGAACAGAACAAATGCATACGGCTCCTTTGAGCAAGTGGATAGGGCAGGTCCTCTTCAAGTTTAGGGGGGATCGGTTTGTGACGCTTTATTCACGACTATTTTGAACTAATCCCCCGAATGGGTGAGGGGCAGGAGACCGTATCTATGTTAGTTTTGAGTCCTAAGTCGCACTGTCGGTTTACAGTTTCTCTCTAAATAAATGAGCAATCCTGCAATTAGTACATCCTCTGAATTTCCTGAAAAAGCGTCTCCTGCGAACATCAGAATCCTTGTCGTCGACGATCATCCTTCGATGCGTATGGGTATTTGCGCCCTGATAGACAGCCAACCTTGCATGGAGGTGGTGGCCGAGGCATCGGATGGCGAAGAAGCGATCGAGGTCTATGACGACGTATTGCCAGATGTCGTGCTCATGGACTTGCGCATGCATCACATGGGAGGTGCCGAAGCTATCTTGTCCATTTGCAAGAAGCATCCTCAAGCCAAGGTAATCGTGCTCTCCACCTACGATTGGGACGAGGACATCAATCGCGCTATCCAGTCTGGGGCCAAGTCTTACCTCCTGAAGGACATGGCGGTTGAAGAAATTGCGGGTACGATCCGGAGCGTATTCGAAGGAGACGATGCGCTTCCGAAACAAGTCGCGGAGAGGCTGGAGCGGTGGACCCAGAGGCAACCGCTTACCGAAAGGGAGCGTGAAGTGTTGGAGTCCTTGATTAAGGGAAGAAGTAACAAGGAGATCGCTTCAAATCTCAAGATATCCGACGAGACCGTGAAGTCTCACCTCAAGACTTTGTTTGGAAAACTCTGCGTGCGCGACCGAACTGAAGCAGCGATAGCGGCGATACGCCACGGCATCGTGCATCTATAGCCGAGGTGCTTCAGTCGAAAGGAGGCACTGCGCTTGAAGGACAGCTGAACGCTGGCCTTTCTTTTGCCCGCAGTCAGTGGAGAGAAGGCCCACCCTTCTGCCTCGATAATTGTATCAGTTAAAAGGATACAAAAGCTATCGCTTATCCGCCTCCGTGTTTCTTGGTCTCGCAGGTGCCCCTATTTCCTACGCAATGTACAAGCGTTAGTTTGGGTCCTGGCTCGCCGGAGAGAAGCGGATCGAATTCGTTGTCGATAGCCAAACGGAAATCTAGGGGACATGGGCGATCGATAGGCTTTGTTTTATTTAGAAACAGAATTCTAACGTTATGATTCACGGCCGCTTTGACGTTCGGAAGTTGTCTCCGTTTGCTCGCTCCATCGCACCAATATATTTGGGCCTAATCCCAAATTTGTATCCCCAAAATACCTACTTATGAAACTAGTATCCCCACTGCTTGCGGCGGCATTGTGCCTGCCTGCCTTTCATGCGCTCGGACAAGAAACTGATGATTCCGACGTATTCGAGCTCGACGAATTTGTCGTTTCCGGCACTCGCGCCTCGCTCATCAAAGCTCGTGAATTCAAGCGCGAGTCCAAGATCGTGAGCGATTCGATCGTCGCTGAAGACATCGCAAAGTTCCCGGATCTCAACCTGGCAGAGTCTCTGCAGCGCCTTCCCGGCGTCGCCATCAATCGCGAAGCGGGCGAAGGTCGTCGTGTATCGTTGCGCGGGCTCGGGCCCGACTTCACCCGTGTGCAGCTAAACGGCATGGAGGTTCTCGGCAATGTCGACTCTCCGCAGGACAGTCGTGGTCAAGGCAGCCGCGACCGCGCATTCGACTTCAACATTTTCGCATCCGAGCTCTTCAATCGTCTCGACGTTTACAAGAGCATGGACGCTACCCAAAACGAAGGAGGCTTAGCGGGAACCGTTGGTCTCCATACTGCCAAGCCGTTTGATTACGATGGCTTCAATGCTGGTTTTTCAGCTAAGGTCGGCACCAACACTTACACGGACGACTTCCAGCCACGCACCGCCTTCCAGATCTCCAATATCTGGGATGATACCTTTGGCGCTCTGTTCTCGGTGGCCTACTCGCAACGTGAGACAGTGGAGCAGGGCACTAATACCTACCGTTGGCGTCCCTCTTCTTCAGCTCAAGGCAGCGACATATCTGCTCTGACAGCCGAGGAGCAAGCCAAGATCAACAACGGCGAAACCCGCTGGGCTCGCGGTAATCGTCAATCCGCCTGGGGTAGCGATCAAGAGCGCCTTGGCCTCACTAGCGCGTTCCAGTGGAAGCCAAGCGATGACCTCATGCTCACGCTCGACATCCTTCACGGCGAGTTCTCCAGCGACCGTAGCGAGATTCACTTGAACTCACGCGGTTCGAACTCCTCCTCTTGGCTTGGTGGTGGCACCACTGTCGATGGCGTAACGTATCCAAATTCTGTCATTAACGACATCGAAATCAAGGACACGGGAGAGGTCGTTTACGTGGATGTCTCGGGCGGTAACGCGGCCGTAGAAACACGTCGTCAACATGCAGAAAACACTTTCGACCAAATTGTACTCAGCGGTGACTGGCGTATAAACGACAATCTCAGGGCGGATTTTCTAGTCGGTACGGAAACGTCTTCCTTCGATATTCCCATTAGCGACAAGTTCTACTTCGAGACATTTGGAGACGTTGTCTCCGACTACACGCAGGACCCATTCTATCTTCACAACACATGGGGCTTCGACACCACTGATCCGGATAACTGGAGGGCCCATGAAATTGACTTCGCCGCCTCGTATCAGGAAACCAACTTCGACAACGTGAAGGCGGATTTCACCTACTTCCTTGCAAGCGGATCCCAACTCAAGTTCGGCGCTTCGCACCAAAAGTTCTCGAACGATGGTTACATCCAGCGCAACGACAACGTGCTCCGCTCCGATTTCCAATCCGGGGCAGTTGACGACGATGTGAGCGCATACGCGGTGGTTTTCACTGACCACAAGGACCAAGACTGGGCGATTGCAGATTTCGACAAGGCATTGACCCACCTCGGACTCACTCGTGATCCTGGATCCATCCAAAACGTTTATGAAGTGGAAGAGAGCACCGACGCTGCATACTTTATGTATGAGTGGTCCTCCAAGTTGGGCGAAATCGGATTCACTGGAAACGTTGGTGTCCGTGCCTTCGATACCTCTATCAAATCCTCCGGTCGAGCTAACATCGGTGACATTGTAGTGAAAAGTGGATACGACGACATCCTTCCCGCTCTCAACACGACTTTCGAACTTCGCGAGAATTTGCTCCTTCGTGCAGCGATCTCGCAGAACATCAACCGCCCTGGGCTCGGTTCGCTCGCGGTTAACGGCAGTGTTTCTGAAAGCAATGGAGAAGTAACCATCAGCATGGGTAACCCAAGCTTGCAGCCTTACTACTCGGACAACATCGATGTCGCCCTCGAGTGGTACTTCGGAGAAGTGGGATCGTTCGCAGTCGGAGTCTACCGCAAGGACATTTCCGGATTCATTGGCACTGACCTCGCAACCGACATCCCGTACAGCGAAACCGGTCTTCCGCTCGACCTGTTGCCTGGCTTGACTAACAGCACTAACGTTGCGGAGTTCCGTCGCCCAATCAACTACGAGGACAGCTCGATCGACGGTTTGGAGTTCTCCTTGCAGTCGGACCTGGACTTCCTCCCCGCGCCCTTCGACAAGTTCGGCTTCATCGGAAACCTCTCCTTCATCGATGGCGAGCTCGACTACGCCAGCCCCGCTGAGCAAGCTCAAGGTATCTCGCATGTTTCTCCGATCTCTGGTCTTTCCAAGAAGCTCGGCAACGCGACGCTTTACTACGAAACCAATAACTGGGGAGCCCGCGTATCCGCAAATTACAGACAAGGCTATGTCGCCTGGCCGTTGGCTATCGGGAACGACGAGTTTGGTGACGGCTTCAATTCAACCACCTATGTCGACTTCTCTGCTTTCTACCAGATAAACGACAAGCTCAAGCTTACCTTCGACGCGATCAATTTGACGAACCAACGCGAAGAACAGTACTCTGACTTGGTTGCCCGCCGTCTCTACAACACCACTAGCTCGGGCACGACGTTCTTCACAGGAGTTAACTATCAGTTCTAATTTTAGGGTAGTTTGTAGTTAAAACAAGCGAGATCGCCCGGGTTGTCTGCGGGCGATCTTTGCTTGTATCTATATCCTCGTCGCATAGCATTTTTATTTGACCCAATTCATATCCCGATGCCCTCCCGCCTCTTTTTCTGGTCACTCACATCGGCCCTTGCCGGATTTCTTTTTGGTTTCGACACTGTAGTCATCTCTGGTGCGGAGCAACGTATCCAGGAGCTGTGGGGGCTTAGCGCTTCCTTGCACGGCATTGCTATTGCCTCGGCTCTTTATGGCACGGTGATTGGCGCGCTATTCGGGGGGTGGCCCACGAATCGATTAGGTCGCCGTTCAACTTTGATAGGGATTGGAGCTTTGTATTTCGTCTCCGCCGTATGGTCAGGACTATCGACCGATGTAACGATGTTCATCATCGCTCGCTTCCTAGGAGGGCTCGGAGTGGGCGTATCCACAGTCGCGGCTCCCATGTTCATCGCGGAGATTGCTACGCCTGAACGTCGCGGACGCCTCACCGCGCTTTTTCAATTCAACATCGTTTTCGGCATCCTAGTGGCATTTCTATCCAATGCGATCATCCGAGAAGTCGGCGACGAAAACGCATGGCGGTGGATGCTAGGAGTGGAAGCAGTGCCCGCTATCATTTATTCGGTCCTCTGTTTTGGGCTTCCGGAAAGTCCGCGTTGGCTGATAGCTCAACGGGGCGACCGTGCCGCTGGCATTGCGGTGCTGCAGCGCCTTCGACCGGAAGCTAGCAAGGAGGATATCGAAGCCGAAGCTGCGGAGATCGCGAACGCCTCCGGCGTCGAAGAAAAGGGCGGCACTCACCTGTGGTCCCGCAAGCTCCGCAAGCCGGTTGCCTTGGCTTTTCTCATTGCTCTCTTTAACCAGCTTTCAGGTATCAACGCCATCTTGTATTTCGCCCCTCGTATCTTCGAGCTCACCGGCTTGGGCGAGCGAGCTGCTTTGTTGCAATCGGTCGGTATCGGAGTTGCAAACCTCGTATTCACTTTCGTGGGACTTTGGCTCATCGATAGAGCGGGGAGGCGCGCTCTTTTGTACATCGGCTCCTTTGGGTACATCGCGTCCTTGGGGCTTACGGCATGGGCATTTTTTACGGAGCACTACAGCATCGTACCGTTTTGCATCTTCGCTTTCATAGCGGCACACGCCGTCGGGCAGGGAGCGGTGATTTGGGTTTTTATCGCGGAGATATTTCCGAATCGCCATCGCGGTGCGGGCACTTCGCTGGGCTGCGGAACGCACTGGGTATTCGCAGCATTGCTGACCTCGGTCTTTCCCAAAATGGTGGAGCTTATGGCTCCCGGCTACGTTTTCCTTTTGTTTACCAGCATGATGGTCCTGCAGCTCGTATGGGTTAAGCTCATGGTTCCCGAGACGAAGGGAGTGCCTCTAGAAGATTTGCAGCGCCAGCTGGGAGTCCGTTAATCCCTGCGGGCCTCCAGGGCCGCCCGATCATTGTAAAAAGCCCTGTATCCAGATAATAGATGCAAGCCATGTTACGCCCGCACCTGTCTCTCGTTTTCGTTCTCGCGTTTTTCCTTGGGGAAAAAGGCTTTGCCCAGGGAGATCGGCCAGAATGGGACGATCCGGCGGTTATCCAATTTGGGCAGGAGCCTACGAGGACTTCTTTCATTGCCTTTCCGGATCGTGCTTTGGCCTTGGCAAATCGGGATTACCCGAAGGCTTCGCCTCGCTACCAGAGTCTAGCGGGCGAGTGGGATTTTCATTGGTCGCCTAATCCCGCCAGCCGTCCGCTTGGCTTCGAGCAATCGAGTTTCGATCTTTCCGGTTGGGACCGCGTAACGGTGCCGGGCAATTGGCAGCTGCAGGGACATGGCTTGCCGATCTATACGAATATCAACTATCCGTATCCAGTCGATGAACTGCGCCCGCCGCGTGACTGGAATCCGGTCGGCTCCTACCGTCGCAGCTTCAAGCTTCCGGCGCATTGGGATTACGACTCGGATGCCGGCGACCGTGTATTCCTGCATTTCGAAGGCGTCGACTCGGCTTGCTACGTTTGGTTAAACGGCGACCTCCTTGGATACAGCGAAGGTAGCCGCACGCCGGTGGAATTTGACGTGACCGATTCCCTGCAAGCGGGGGAAAACCTGCTCGCGGTCGAAGTCTACCGTTGGTCCGACGGTACGCTGTTGGAGGACCAAGACTTCTGGCGTTTGAGCGGAATCTACCGTGACGTCTACCTTTGGAATGCTGGTCCGGAACGCTTGCGTGACTTCCGCGTATTGGCGGATTTCGACTCCGCGAGCGGGGCAGGGCGGCTGAGGGTCGATCTCGATCTGGTGGAGCAGTCTAGAGAACTCGAAGTCGAGTTGGAGTTGCTTTCTCCGTCCGGGCAACCGCTGCTCGCCGAAACCCTCGACGCGGCGTCGATCCAGTCAGGCATCGGTCAATGGGATTTTGAATACGACTTGAAGAACGTCGATCCCTGGAGCACGGAGTTCCCCACGCTTTATACCTTGCTGCTCACGCTTCGGGATTCAGCCACGGGTCAGGTCCTAGAGTCCGTGCCGCAAGCGGTCGGCTTCCGCCGCGTGGAAATCCGCGATGCTCAACTCCTCGTCAATGGCGTGCCGATCATTCTGAAGGGCGTAAACCGCCACGAGCACGATCCGGTGGGCGGTCATGTGGTTACCCGCGAGGCCATGTTGCGGGACATCGCTTTCATGAAGCGCCACAATCTCAATGCGGTGCGCACCTCGCACTATCCCAACGTGCCGGAGTGGTACCGGCTCTGCGACATGGCGGGCATCTATGTGATGGATGAAGCCAACTTCGAGACGCATGGTCTCGACCGTAAATCGCTCGATAACCCCGTGGCCAAAGATCCCGTCTGGGCTGCTCCTGTGCTCGACCGCTTTCAGCGTATGGTGGCTCGCGATTTCAACCATCCGTCCATCATCATGTGGTCCACTGGCAACGAAGCATCGGACGGTCCAAACATCAAGGCTTGCCGCGAATGGATACACGAAGCCGATCCTTCACGCCCCATCCATTACGAGAATACTAACTTGCACCTTCCCGGCTACGACGGATCGAGCAGCGACGTCATTTCCCAGATGTACACGGTTGCGGCCGACCTGCTTGCCGAATTCGACCGCTGGCCCGACAAGCCGTTGTTGCTTTGTGAATACACGCACGCCATGGGCAACAGCAACGGCAACCTCGACGCCTATTGGGACCTCATTTTCGCGGATGACCGTATCGCCGGAGCCTTTGTTTGGGACTGGATGGACCAAGGTCTCGAGCAATCGATACCCTACGGCCGCATCGATCCTTGGGGCCGCGATACCTTCTACGCCTACGGTGGCTGGTGGGAAGATCGGGCGGGAGTTTCCCACGACTCGAATTTCTGCATGAACGGCTTGCTCGCCGCCTACATGACGCCGCACGCCGGATTGCTCGCCCTCAAGCACATCGTGCAGCCCATCCGGGCGACCTTGCTGGAGCAAACGTCGCAGCATGTCCGCCTCCGCCTAGCCAACCGCCTCGACTTCACGCCGCTAGAGCAACAAGGCGAGCTACACTGGACCCTCCTGCGAGACGGCCAGCCATTCCACTCCGGCAGCCAGCCGCTGCCAGCAGGCGCTCCGCGCTCTGCGGTGGAGATCGTCCTCGATTTGCCCGAGCCCATTAGCGCCGACGCTGGCGAAACGCTGCTTTTGCTCTCGTATCGCTCCACCACCCACACTGCTTGGTGGGCGGCAGGCCATGAGTTTGGCTGGGATCAGTTTCACCTCGAAGGCGCGTTTCAGGCACCCGCAATTGCGACTTCTGGCCAAACGCCTTCTGTTACTGAAACGGAAGAGGAGCTGACCGTGCGAGGCGATGGCTGGAGCGCCCGCTTCTCCCGTGCGGATGGTTCCTTGCTGGATTGGAAAATTGGCGAGCAACAGCTCGCCGAGGCCAGCGAACCCGACTTCTGGCGAGCTCCCACCGACAACGATCGCGGCGCGGGCCTAACGGTTGAAGCGCCAACGCGACAAAAAGCTCTCACCCCCAGCCGCATCTGGCGTGAGGCCGCTGGCGAACGCGGTTCCTCTCGTCCAGTCGAGATTGTACGCGATGAAGTTACCGGTTCCGTGGAGCTGGCCTTTGCCCTCGATCTGCTCGAAGGCGGCGCAGGGCTTGAGCTGAGCTACCGCCTGTATGGCAATGGCGCGATCGAGGTCGATTACTCGTATCTAGCTCGCGAATACGATCTGCCTGTCATTCCCCGCGTGGGCATGCTCTGGACCTTGCCGAGCGAATACGACTCCTTCCGCTGGTACGGACGCGGCCCGGAGGCGACTTATGCGGACCGGGCCTTCGCCCCGATTGGGGTTTACTCCCGCACGGTGATGGACAATTGGGAGGACTACTCGCGTCCCCAGGAAAACGGCAACAAGACGGCGGTTCGCTGGCTTGAGCTGACCAATGGTCAAGGCAGCGGGCTGAAAGTGACCGCGCTCGAGGTCCCGCTCAGCTGCGGCCTCAGTCCCTACAGCGCCGATGAGCTTTCGCGTGTCGATTATTCCTGGCAACTCGGAACCCGTCAGCAGACGTATTTGAATATCGACCTGCTCCAGCTCGGAGTCGGCGGCGACAATAGCTGGGGCGCCACCCCGCTCGAGCAGTACCTGCCTAAGGAAAAGGCCTACCGTTACAGCTACCGCATCGAACCAATCGGGTTTTGAGGTAGCGGGAGTTTAGGCGAGGCTTTTTCTTTTGATCTGACGCAGATTGACGTGGGGGCCAATTTGACGTCTGCGGAGCAGCCGTCCCACCTTTCGAAACTGGCGGATGCTATGGATTTTTGCGCCCGCTGGCACAGCGGGCGCTACCTCAGGTGGATCGGCTGCTCCGCGGGCGATGTGTGCCGGCGTGGAACGACTGTACGATATTTTCGTATTCGGTTTGCGGCTGAGGCTGATCGGTACGGTGAAGGTATCGAACCAACCGGGTTTTGAGGTAGGGAGAATTTTGGCGGGGCTTATTCTTCTTGATCTGGCGCAGATTGACGTGGGGCCGATTAGACGTCTGCGGAGCAGCCGTCCCACCTTTCGGGGGTGGCGGATGCGATGGTGTTTTGCGCCCGCTGGGACAGCGGGCGCTACCTCAGGTGGATCGGCCGCTCCGCGGGCGATATGTGCCGGAGCGGAACGCCTGTGCCACCTATTTGAATACGTTCAAAGGAACGTGGATCTCTGCCTTTTAAAACGTGGCTTCCAAGGGAGCTCCGGCGGGGACAGTTTTGACCTGCTTTTTGCCGTCGAGGTAAACTTCGATCGTTACCTCTTGCGTGAGCTCGGGAGCAACTACCTTCACGGACTCGTCAGTGCGAGTTAGGGTGATCGTCTTGGGCTTGTTGTCGTCCTTGCTGTCGATGTAGGTGAAGCTGGTTTGTTCGCCGATCCCGCCGGGGAAGGCATGGATGACGAGGGTATTGGCTTCGCCTTCGAGCCAGTTGCGGCTGTTGCCGCGGTAGATGTCGCCGGTGACCATGAGGCTGTTGGCGCGGACGAAGAGTGGGATCTCGTCCAGGGCGGCTTGGACGCCCATCGCTCGCTGCCCTTCGTGGGCGCTTTGCACGCCTTCGGCGAAATCGAAGCGGTACCACTTTCCGGCGGGCAGATAGACTTCCCGTGCGGTGCCGGGGGTCAGGACGGGTGCGACGAGTAGGCCGTCGCCGACGTAGTATTGGTCCCAAATGTCGTAGGTGTTGGGGTCGTCGAGGTGACGGTAGGCGAGCGGCTGCATGAGCGGGCCGTTTGTCGCGGAGGTGTTGGCCAGCGAGTGCAGGTAGGGCAGGAGGGCCATGCGGAGCTCGAGCAGCTCGCGGAAGTCGGATTGGAAGGTTTTGTCGTAGCTCCAAGGCATGCGGTCGGGGCCGTCGCCGCCGGAGCCGTCGAACTTGATTTCGAGCAGGCCATTGAAGATGCCGAATTGGGTCCAACGCAGGTAGAGGTCGGTGTCGATATAGCCTGGGCCGAGGTAGCCGCCGACGTCTGTGCCCCAAACGGGGAAGCCCATGAAGGAGGCGCGCATGGCATTGGCGGCGTTGCCTTGCAGGCCTTGCCAGCTGGTGCGGGGATCGCCTCCCCAGATGGCGCTGAGGTAGGGCTGGGCGCGGTGGATGGCGGCGCGGGAGAAGGTGAACTGGTCGTCTCCCCAGGTGCGGCGCAGGGACTCGTCGTGGGTCTTGGCGAAGAGGTAGGCGTACTTGTTGCGGCGTTCGCCGATGGCAACGGTTTCGTCGGCCCACTTTTCCCAATTGGGTAGATGCTCGTCGGCTCGGTCCATCTTGTGGCCTTTCACGCCGACGGAGTGTTGCAGCTCGGTGAGCTTTTGCTGGTAGAGGGCGACGGTGGCGGGGTCGCTCAAATCGGCGTAGGTGAAGCCGCCGGGCAAGTGCTTTGGCATGGGGGTGTCACCGAAGAAGGCGGTGGCGGTCCAGGTCATGAACTCGATGCCGTGGTCCTCGCGGATGGTGGAGATCCATTCTTCGGGCTTGGCGAACTTGGCGTTGAAGTTCATGAGCGACCATTCGTTGGCTCCGTCGCTGTAGGGACGGTCCACGAACCAGGAGGTGAAGGGCAGGCGTAGGTCTTCGAAGCGCTGGAGGTCGTCGAGGATTTCCGCGGCTCCGCCATCGTTTTGGTCGCGCCAGCCCACGGGGCCGACGGCCCAGAGGGGGAGGGACTTGGGGGCTCCTATGAGCTCGTAGTAGGCTTGGTGGATGGCGCGTCCGTCGTCTCCAAAAAACACATACCAGTCGAGGGTGCCGGTTTCGTGATGGATCTTGTGGCGGCCGTTGATGGCGAAATCGTATTGTCCAGCTCCGAAGGTATCGAAGAAGGCTCCGTAGCCATGGCTGCTAATGTAGAAGGAGGAGAAGGCGGAGGCGAAGTTTTCCACCATGGTCTGGGCGGCATTGGTTACTTCGACGGTGACGCTCGACTCGCGCAGGTCTGGCGAGTGGCGGTTCTCCGGCTGCAGGGGAGAGGAGAGGCCGAAGACGTGGTCGCCGGTATCGGCTAAATCGAGGGTCACTTGGTTGCCCCATTCCGCGTCGGCGTAGAAGCGAAAGCCGTCGCCGTGGCGGCTCATGGTGAGCTCGATATCCAGCGGCTCGGTTGCGCGGGAGCGGAAGTCGACAGCGGCCGGAAAAGACAGGGCAACGCGGATCGAATGGTCGTTGGCATCGATCAGCTTGACGCTAAGCGGCGCATGGTAGTCGAAGCGGATTTGCTGCAAGTCGATGATTGTCGCTCCGCTCCGGGTGATCTGCACGGAACCGTCGTCCTGCCAGGTTAGCTCGCCACTGGGCGCGGAGAGGGTTTTAGCCGCTTGGACAAGCGGAGTTGCCAGAAGCAGGGCGGCCAGCGTGGCAGCTGCTTGCAGGGAGCGTGAAAAGGCATAGGGCATGGGCGTAGCGTGTTTGGAGTTCTTGCCGGGGAAAGGGATATGCTTGGGCGAAGGGGATCCCGGTCAACGGGAACCGGTTGCTAATCGTTAGAAGAGGTAGGAGCGATCTTGGTCGCGAAAGCGAAGGTGGGAATCTGGTTGTGGGGTAGCGGGCAAGTGAGGGTTGTCGCCTCTGGCTCGGAACGCTCCTGATTGTTGTTCTCAATATCCCCCGTTTTGGGGAGTTCTTTTCGCGGGGGCGCGTGGTAATCTTCACGGTTTCCCCTTATCGTTCGGTTACCCTTCTCATGCTATGGCTGAGACCGTAATTTCTGTCCCCCCGATGATTCGATCACTTCTATCCTATGCCCCTGTATTGCCCAGTGCTTCGAAGCGGTTGGTGGTTGGCTGGGTGTTGTGTGGTTTGTTTGGCTGGGCCTCGAATCTCTCGGCTCAGTTCGTCGATGCGACTTTGGAGTCCGGAATTTTTCATGAGCAAATGGTGGCGATCGAAGAGGAGCAGATTATCCATTTCCAGAGTGGAGGCGCGGCGGCGGGCGACTTCGATGGCGATGGCTGGGTGGACCTTTTCGTGACGCGGGTGGGCGCTCCGGATATTCTCTACCGAAATTTGGGACGGTCGGGGCCGCAGGGGGTGGTGACCTTTCAGGACATAACCTCGCGGGCGGGCGTCGGCGGGTCCTACCATAGCAACGGGGCGGCTTGGGCGGATATCGACAACGACGGCGATCTCGACCTCTACGTCACCACGCTCTACCACAATCGCTTCTACCTGTATCTAAATAATGGCGACGGAACGTTCTCGGAGGAGGGGACTGCTCGGGGAGCTGACTTGGCGAGTGGAATCGAGCACCATGGTTTTTCGGTTTCTTTCGGCGACTATGATCGGGACGGCTACCTCGACTTTCACGTGAGCGAATGGGAGGTGCCGCAAACCGGCCCGGACGCCGCGCAGCACAATGCCCTTATGAGAAACCTTGGGGCTCCCGCTCCGGGCTATTTCTCCAACCAGACCCTGGCGGCGGGCGTGGGTTTGAATGGATTGGAGCGGCCCTCGACGCCAGGCGTGCGCAACGATTTCGCATTTACCTCGCGTTTTAACGACATGGACAACGACGGCTGGCCGGACCTGTTGGTGGCGGCCGACTACCGGACCAGCCAGCTCTTTTGGAACCGGGGCGATGGAACCTTCGTCGACGAGGGCGCGGCCACGGGCGTGGGCTTGGACGGCAATGGTATGGGGGCGGATGTGGGCGACTTCGATGGGGACGGTTTGTTGGATTGGTTTGTCACCTCGATCTCTGACAATCGCTTGTATCGCAACCTGGGGGAGCGTCGCTTCGAGGATGTTAGCCTGTCGGTCGGACCGGGGCCTGGCGTCTCCGGAGCGGGCTGGGGTTGGGGGACGGCGTTCCTCGATGGCGACAACGATGGCGATCTCGACCTAGTCATGACCAATGGACACCAGGATTTGGACAACCCCTCTCGCATCCTCGAATCGATCGACCAGACGACCTACTGGCGAAACGACGATGGCGTGTATCAACGTTTTAGTGACGCGATGGGTTTTACCGATAGGGACCCGGGAAAGGGACTTCTCGTTTTTGACTATGACAACGATGGCGACCTCGACGTCTTCATCGCCAATTGCCAGACTAAGCCCATCCTCTACCGCAACGATACGGTGACGGATAACCGTTGGCTGCGGGTCAATCTCGTTGGCCGCAAGTCGAATTCGCACGGGATCGGCGCCCGCCTCGAACTGCAGGCCGAGCCGGATGGACCGGTTCAGCTACGAGAGGTTTCGGCCAGTAGCCACTTCCTTGCCCAGAGCGAGGTGACTTCCCATTTTGGACTCGGGGACTTTACGGGCAATGCCCACCAGTTGACGGTGCGTTGGCCCAGCGGGGTGGTGCAGACCTTGTCGAATCTGCCAGTCGATCGTGAGATCCGTATCCTAGAACCGGTTACATACCAGGAATGGGAGACCCGCCTCTCGCCTCGAACCCTGCCGTACCTTGGCGGTCGGGACGCGGATTTCGATAGCGATGGATTTTCAAACTTCATGGAATACCTCTTTGCGACCGATCCGCGCGATGCAGGGGATCTGCCAGAGCTCGAGTGGATCGATCCGCGGCTGGACTGGGTAGATGGCGCGTATCGGATAAGCTACCAGCGTCCGCTGGGAGCGGCGGACAGGCGGTTCGTCTGCGAGCTGTCCTCGGATCTCGATGTTTGGAAGGAATTCGTGGGGACGCCGCAAACCGTGCAGGCCATCGATTCGCCCGATGGACGCTACCAGTGGGTGGAGGCGAATCTGCCAGCGGCGCAGGGGACAAGTTGGTTTCTGCGCGTTCGAGCTGTGGAGACCGTGATTGATTCAGAATGATGAGTATTCTCAACAAACCGTACTTCGCCCATTTTCGCAGGTGCTTTGCCGCTTGCCTGGCTGTGTTCGTATTTTGGGTACAAGCGGAAGCCTCCTTTACGGAGGTTTCGACCGAGGCTGGCTTGACGGCTCCTTCCACGCTCGATCCTGCGGAGTTTCCTCCGGGAGAGATCGTCTACCACTATCGCGGCGGAGTCGCCGTGGGAGATTTCGATGGCGACGGTTGGCAGGATATCTTTCTCACTCGACACTTTTATCCAGGGATCCTGTATCGAAATAACGGCGACGGAACTTTTAGTGATGCCACGGAGGCGGCCCAATTGCCTACGGAGTTTGCCTATCACTCGATGGGAGCGGCGTTTGCGGACCTCGACAACGACGGGGATCAGGATCTGGTGGTCACGACCGTGGCGCACTCGCGCTTTTATCTCTACGTGAACCAAGGCAACGGCACCTTCAAAGAGGAGGCGATCCAGCGTGGGGCAGACCTGAGTAGCGAGACTCTGCACAACGGTGCGAGCGTAGCGGTGGGCGACTACGACCGGGACGGCTGGCTGGACTTGGCGTTCGCAGATTGGTCGGTCCAAGTGGGGGACGAGAACGTGCATTTGCATTCGGCTCTCTTGCGCAACCGAGGCAGGCAGGCTCCGGGGTATTTCGAAAATACGACGACGGAAGCTGGAGTGGAGCAGCGCATCCCTGCGGTGGGCGGCGGCGAGTATCAATTTGCCTTTACGCCTTCTTTCGTGGATACGGATTTGGACAATTGGCCGGACCTCTTCCTGACGGCAGACTTTTACGGGAGTCGCTTGCTGTGGAACAATGGGGATAGAACCTTTTTCGATGGGAGTTTGGCGGCGGGAATCGGGGCGGAGGATAGCGGTGTCGGCGGCGATATCGGCGATGTCGACGGTGATGGCAGACCGGACTGGATCGTGACGGCGATCGCTCCCAGCTCGGATCCGGAGAAAGCGGCCACGCGGGCAGGCAACCATTTGTATCGAAATATCGGCGACAGAGAGTTTCTGGATTTTACGGATACTTCCGGCATACGTAGCGGCGGATGGAGTCGCGGGGGGCAGTTGTTGGACTACGACAACGATGGGGACCTAGACTTTGCCCAAGTGAATGGAGCATCGACAGATCCTCAGCAGGTTGAAAAGCCAGAGGATTTGGCGAGGCCGGTCTTGTGGGAAAACGACGGTACGGGGCATTTTGCGGATGTGGCCGTCAAAGAGGGACTTGTTGAAAAAGCGGATGCAGGCGGGATGGTTGCCTTCGATTACGATCGCGATGGTGACCTTGATTTGCTGGTCGCTTCGACGACCGATTCGTTGTCGCTCTATCGAAACGATCGCGAATCGGGGAACGTCTTGCGGATTCGACCGGAAGGTTTTCTTTCGAACCGAGACGGGTTTAACTCCAAAATCTGGGTACAAGCCAGCGAAGGCGGGCCGATCCAGTATCGCGAATACAATCCGACCGGTCTCTATCTCTCCAGCGGCGAGCAGGTTGCTCACTTCGGCCTGGGAGATCACAGCGGGCCCGTACACTCGGTGCGCATACGTTGGACCAGTGGTTTAGAAGTCGCTTTGACGGATGTGGAGATGACCGCCTCGAACAACGTGCTGGTGGTGCAAGAACCTTTGCCGGTCGGACTTCGCACGCCAGTGGTGTCCGAGATTTCGGGTGATCAGGATGCGTTTAGGGGACAGGAGGTTCGCTTGCAGGCGCGAGCAAATGGAGTCCCCGAAGTCGAGTATCAATGGTACCACTACGACCAGCTTATTCCCGGTGCGACGGCTTCGGAGCTGGTCCTTTCCAGCGCCCAGCCCGCCGATGCAGGCGACTATCACGTGCGCGTGCGCAATCTCGCCGGCAGTGTGGAGTCCGCTACGATGAAGGTGACGGTGCGCCTTGCAAACGAGGGGCACTCCGTGGCACGTCGCTGGAACGAGGCTTTGCTCGATGCGATCCGCAAGGATTATCCGGCGCCCACGGTTCACTCCCGAAACCTTTATCATGTCTCGGCGGCCATGTGGGATGCGTGGGCGGCTTACGACGAAACGGCGAAAGGAGTCTTCTATCAGGCAAAGCACTCCGCGGCGGATGTGGCCGCTGCCCGCGAGCAAGCGATCAGCTACGCGGCTTATCGGATCCTGACGCATCGCTACGCGGACTCCCCCGGACACGCCGTTTCGCAAAGCCTCTTCGACGCGCTCTTGGCGGACCTCGGGTACGACGCGGAGGTGACGGTGATCGATGGCGACAGTCCTGCTGCAATTGGCAATCGCATCGCGGCGACAATCCTGCTGCACGGCCTCTATGACGGAGCGAATGAAGAAAATGGATACGTCGATGATACGGGCTACCAGCCAGTGAACGAACCGTTTAATATCAACGACTCCGGCACGGAAATGGTCGAGGCGAACCGTTGGCAACCGATTTCCTTCGACTATGCCGTGACGCAGAATGGCTTGCCGCTAGGGGCCAATACGCAGGAGTTCCTCGGATCGAATTGGGGCAAGGTGAAGCCTTTCGCCATGTCGAAGGCCGACGAGGATTCCGTGTACTTTGACCCCGGTTCTCCGCCGCTTTGGGGAACCGATACGGAGCAGGCTTTTCAGCAAGACGCTCTCGAGGTGGTGCGCTACAGCAGTTATCTCGATCCAGCGACTCCCGGTCTCGGGGCGGAGGCGCTGGATATTGGGCCGGCGACTTCGCTGAACAACCCTATGGGCACGAATCAAGGAAGTGGATACAACGCGGCAGGCGGCAATCCGGTAACCGGCGAGCCTTACGAGCTCAACCTCGTGAAGCATGCCGACTACGGGCGGGTGCTTGCTGAGTTTTGGGCGGACGGGCCGCACTCGGAGACGCCGCCCGGGCATTGGAATACGGTGGCGAACGATGTGTCGGACCACCCGCTATTTGAGCGGCGGTTTGCGGGGGAAGGCGAGGAGCTGGATCCGTTGGAGTGGGACGTGAAACTCTACCTGGCGTTGAACGGGGCAGTGTCGGATGCGGCGATTGCGGCGTGGGGCGTGAAGGCTCACTACGATTACGTGCGGCCCATTTCCATGATCCGTTTCATGGCAGGGCTGGGGCAGTCGAGCGATCCGGATTTGCCCTCCTACCATCCGCAAGGGCTTCCGCTGGAGACAGGCTTGTCGGAACTGATTACGTCGGAGAGCGCGGCGCCAGGGCAACGTCATGCCCATCTGGCCGACCATGTGGGGGAAATCGCGCTTTTCACATGGATGGGGGAGCCGGACGATCCGGAGAACGAAGTGGGTGGGGTAGGCTGGGTGCCGGCCTTGCAATGGTCGACCTACCAGCTTTCCACCTTCGTGACGCCCCCCTTCGCTGGCTATGTTTCCGGGCATTCGACCTTTAGCCGGGCGGCGGCGGAGGTCTTGACCGGGATTACTGGGACACCGTTTTTCCCCGGCGGCTTAGGGTCCTATACCTTCGAAGGAGAGGAGTGGCTTGATTTCGAAAACGGGCCGACGGAGACCATGCAGTTGCAATGGGCGACCTACTACGATGCGGCGGACCAGGCGGGCCTATCGCGTCTATACGGTGGAATCCACGTGCGGGCCGATGACTTTCAAGGGCGTATTATGGGGTCGCAAATCGGAATCTCGGCGTGGGAAAAGGCAAAGGACTTTTATAGCGGGACGGCCGAGGCGGCCGAAGGCGTTTTAAGGTACGCCGATTGGGCGTCGGTCCGTTTGCTTGGGCAGGATACGGCGCCGGATGCGGTGGTGGCGGCGGATGGCATCGACAACTTTACGCTGTTTGCATTTGGACTTGGGCTCGACGCAGCGGACCGGTCCGGACTGCCGCGTTGGAGAGTCTTTCCGGGCGAGACGGATCGTTTCGAGCTACTCTACCAGCGGCCGGTTTCGGTGGCGGGCGTGGACTACCGGATCGAATTTTCCGATGACCTGGTGGATTGGAAGCCGGTGCCGGATGCCGCGGTGCAGGAGATCGTCTCGCCCGCAGGCGTGGGCAAGGTACGCTGCAGCGTTTCGGTGGATAGCGGCGGAGCGACGCCTATCTTCTACCGTTTGCGGGTGGCCGCGAAGTGAGGCGAGGAGCGGGGCAGTGCGGGTTTCTTGTAGGAGCGACCTTGGTCGCGAAACTTGGGGGCCGGGCAGATTAGGGTAGGTTTTTCCAAGTCGTGGCGAATTGTTTCTTAACCACAGATTGCAGGATGAACACAGATTGTTTGTCTGACCAGTTGCCATGCATCTGCTGGATGATGAATTCAGTTATATTGCTGTTCTTTTGTACCCTTGGCTTATAGCGGATGTATTCAAAGACGACGGTGTCTGGTGGTTTGGCTTACGTCAGAGAGTTTTACTCTATTTGAGGTTTAGAGTATCCGATATATTGATACGCTAATTGGTTCCGCTGGTGGGTTTCACGACGATTTGGTCGAGGATGAGGCCGGGGTCTACCATTTGGATGGTGATGGTTTGGAGGCCTGCGTTTTCGAGATCGTGCTGGGAGAGGCCGGCTGAGTAGGCGCGTAGGGTGTTGGCGTTCCAGGCGGGGGTGTACTCGTTGGCGTGCAGGTCGAGGATTTGCGGTTCCTCGCCGTTGACGGAGATGGCGTAGCGTAGGCCGGGGTGGTCGGAGGTGATGCGGTGCGTGGGAAGGCAGCGGACTTCGATCGAAACGGGGCCGGGCTCGAAGGCGTGGAAGGTGTAGGTGAGTGCGGGGGCGTCGGCCGGCAGGGCGGCGGGGTCGAGGCTGGCGGCGGTGACGGGCTGGAGCTCCATGCCGTCGCCGCTGGCGTTGGATTGGGAGACGCGGCGCCAGCCGGTGGAGTCGGCGCTGTCGCGGCGCTCGGCGTAGGAGGTGGCCTTGATTTTGAGTTGGCCGTAGTCGAGGAGATGGGCGGGCAGGGTGGCGAGATCGAGCTCTGGCTGCGGGTGGACGGTGAGCGCGACGGTGCGGGTGGCTCCGGCGGCTTCGATGGCGATGGTGGCGGTCTGTATCGGGTTTTTCGGTGCGGAAGCCCAATCGATGCTGACGCTGAGGCGGGTGTCGGCGGTGCCGGAGCTTTGGCTGAGCGTTACCCACGGGGCGCTTGGGGTGGCGGTCCAGGTGAAAGGGTCAGTGCCGGTGTTGAAGATGTCGATGAATCGGCTGCGGTCGGTGGCGCGGCGGAATGGGGGCAATTGGCCGGTGGTGTCTGGGGCGAGGGTGTTGGCGGCGCCTTCGATGGCGACGCCGAGTCCGGCGGCAGCGGGGGCCTCGTAGCTGGCGGTGTTGGCGGGGAGGAAGATGGATTGGGTTTCATGGGCCCAGCGGGGGAGTTCGCTGGTATCCATGGGGTTGAACATGTAGTTCCATTTGCCGTCGGCGTTCTTGGTGTTGCAGAAGGCGATCTCGGCGCGGAGGGCGTCGTCGGCTTCTTGGGCTTGGGCGGCGACTTGGTTGGCGGCGGCGCGGCCTTGCTCGGCCCAGAGGCGGCTGCGTTCGGCGAGCAGGACCTTCTGGTTGGTTAGGTCGGCGGCGCGGATGGGGAAGAGGATGAGCTGGTAGAAGGCGGCTTGCTGGTTGGCCGGGAGCGTTTCGTAGAGGGCGTTGGCCTGGGCGGTGAGGGCGGCGAGGGCTTGGAGACGGGCGCTGGCTTGGTCGCCGTGGCCGAGGGCGCCGGTGGAGTCGAAGCGGGTTTGTTTGAGGTTGAGCTGTTCGGGGCGGGTGACGATGTTGAGGCGATAGTACTCCTCGAGAATGTCGGCGATGGCCTTGGCATTTTCCGGACTGAAGTCGCGGGCGGCCCACTCGGCGAGGTAGGCGTGTTGGTCGAAGTCGCGGAAGGATTCGGGATCGCGGGCGAGGCGGAGGAAGAACTCGGTGCCGATTTCGTGGGGCTTGAGGTCGCCCACGTTGACCAGCCACATGCGGTGGGCCTCGAAGTCCCAGGCCTTCATCATTTCGACGCGGGTCATGCCTGGTGGGGTGGTGCAGAGCCAGAGGTAGCTGCGGGGGACGCCCCAGTAGGAGAGGTGGTAGTAGACGCCGGAGCCGCCCGAGCGCTGGCGTTCGGCGGCGGTGGGAAGCTGGCGGATGTAGCCGTGGTTGTCGTCCGGCCAGAGGATGGTGACGTCGTCGGGGAGCTCGAGCCCGGCTTGGTATTGCACGAGCGTTTCCTTGTAGGGGATGAAGATTTGGGGGACTCGGGACGGGTCGGGATTGACGTGGTCGGCGAGCATCTGGCGTTGGTCGGGGATGATCTGGTTTTGGATCATGGCGGCCTTTTGGGCTATGGTGGTGCCTTCGGGGGCGAGCATGCCTTGGTCGGTGCGGCCGCGCAGGCCGATGGTGTACATGTTTTCGTAGCCCGCGGTTTCTTTAACGCGCTCTTCCCAGAACTTATAGATGGTGTCGCGATGTGTCCAATAGTTGTAGGGACCCAGCTCGCCTTCGTCGTACTCGTGGCTGTTGCGCAGCATGGGCTCGTGGTGGGAGGTGCTGATGACGATGGCGTAGTCGTCGGCCACTGCGGGATTGCGGGGGTCGAGGTAGAAGGGAGTGGTGTGCACGGGGAATTCGTGCATGGCGGGCCAGATGATATTGGACT
The DNA here is from genome assembly GCF_014803405.1 of Pelagicoccus enzymogenes. NCBI lineage: Bacteria > Pseudomonadati > Verrucomicrobiota > Opitutia > Puniceicoccales > Pelagicoccaceae > Pelagicoccus > Pelagicoccus enzymogenes. Next base: position 117,063 of record NZ_JACYFG010000061.1, on the reverse strand, counting down.
GGAGGCGGAGCAGCAGCTCGAAGATCTTGGCGTAGGTGCGAGGGCCGATGTTGCCGGTTTCCGGTTCGAAGGTCTTGGCGGCCCAAGGTTGGAGGCCCCAGTCCTCGTCGTTGAGGAAGATGCCGCGGTACTTGACGCCCGGGCTCGGCTGGACGTGGGTGCCGGACGCGACGAAGACTTGCTCGCGTTGCTTGGTCGGTATGTCTCCCCACCAGTACCAAGGCGAGACGCCCATGGCTTCGGAGAGGGCGAAGACGCCGAAGGCGGTGCCGCGTCGGTCGCTACCCGCGATGACGAGGGCTTTGGCGATGCCGGGTAGTGGGTTTTTGACTACGGAGGCGGTGTAGGCTTCCCACTCGCCCGCGACAGCGCTGACGTCGAGCTGGCCGGACTTGACGAGGGAGTCGATGAGCGGGCTTTGGCCGAGGGTGCCGATCAGGATGGGCTGGGAGTCTGCGGCGGGAGCGGTGGAGGAAGCTTGAGCGGCGGTGCCCGTTACGCGTTGGATGTCCGCGGCGAGGGCTTCGGCGGCGATGCGAACCACGGTGGCGTCGGCGGCGTCGAAGTGGATAGGGGCGGCTTGGCGGTTGTCAGCAACGGGAAAGGCGGAGGCGTCGCCGGAGTCGAGGATGGGCAGGAAGGGGGCGGCGAGGTAGCGGGAGCCTTGCTGTTCTTGTGCCGGGAGGCTACTGGCGGTGGCTAGGCTTAGGAAAGCCAGCGTAGTTGAAATGAGACGACGGAAAGCTGTGTGTGCAGTCATTGCGTGAGCGGGTTCTTTGGCGGGGTGGACGCTACGATAAATAGTAGGCAAGAGCTTGGGATGGGGTAAAGTTGGCCACAAGAGTGTAGTCCTTGTTTACAGGTTGATAGTCAGAATAGCGATGGAGAGCGGACCTCTAATTTTTCACTTTCATGCTGACGAGCGGAGAGTCGAAGCGGATGAGGATGATTTCGTTGTTGTCGATGATGGGCTTGGCGGCTCGTCCGGCGCTGAAAGGGTAGTTGTTGTCGTTGGCCACCGCGATGGTCTGAGGGTCTATCAAGGCAAGGCCTTCGATCGTGACGAATGGAAATGTGAATACGTGCGATCCATCTTGGTCGAGGTCGTAGGGGTCGGGTAGGTTCAGTAGGTCAACCAGTTCCTTTTTGAGGAGGGTGTTTTGCTCGTCACGCAGGGTGAGGTCCACGAGAAATATTTTTTTGAATACAGCCGTGGGGCCTGAACCTCCGTCGCGCTCGATGACCATGTGGAGGGTGTCGCTGATCGGGCTGAAGTCGCCGATGGCGGTGCCCTCTGGTTCGAGCGGGTAGTAGAAGGTCTCGCCGACGTATTGGTTTTTTCGAACATCGAAGGGAGTTATCGGTAACCTGCGGAGCCCTGCGGCCTGGTCCTGCGCGAGGGGCTTTTCCAGCATGGGGTAGAGGAGGGTACCCGCTTGGTTTATACTCATGCCTTCGAAGCCGCCACTGCGTGGATGGTTGGCGGAGCGGCCTAGGGGATCGTCAGGAGTCGCGATACCGGTTAGAGGGATGGGGGCTTGGAGCAGCTCGCCCTGCACATTGCAGTGGATGAGAAAGGGGCCGAATTCGTCGCCGAACCAGAAAGTCCCGTCCGCGTCGATACGGACGCTTTCGATGTCGAGGTCGCCCCCAGTGAGCAGACGGCGGCTTTTGATGGCGGGGTCGACGGGGATGCCGGAGTCGCTGCCGTCGCCCTTCGGGTAGCTTGCCCGGTCCGCCATGATTTCGAAGGGGATGAGGCGTTGGGGATCGCTGAGGGTGAGGAACTCGAGGACTTCGACGGAAGCGTCGCCGCCTGTTTCGGTTCGGAAGGAGGGGAGGATTTTATAGATCCGGAGCAAGTAGTCTTGGCTGTTGGCCTTGGAGCCGAAGCCGTTGTCCGAGAGCAACCAATAAGTGCCGTCGCCGTTGGCGACCATAGCGGAGAAGCCCTGAACGGGTTGCTTGTCCTCGAATGGAGCCGTGCGACCGTTGGCGCCGCCATCGATGAATTGGCCGGATGTTGGCCCCTCCGCGAAGGTATCGGCCGGCAGCCTGGCGAAGCCCGCGAGCTCCTGAGCGCTGGCCGGGAGGCAAATTGGCAAATGCGAAGCGGCCAGCGCGGCGATGGCAGCGAGTAGGCGTCGCGCTGGTCGGATGGGACGCGGCCGTTTACTTGAAGATTTGGCGAACGACCTCGAAGCCGGTCGGGCGTTGGATGACGAATTCATTGGCATCGGTTTTTAGGCGGATGGTTTGGGCTTCGCCAGGCTTTAGCTGCTCGATGTGGATGGTTTCGTCGCCGCTGGTCAAGGTGTAGTCGCGCACCGTGTAGCTGGGGATGCCGGTCTTGCCGTAGAGGGTGATGGTGGCTTCGCCATCTTGGTAGTCGACCGCCTTGATTTCGATCGGCGAGCTCCCCGCTCTCAGGACCTCGTAGGAGGGTTTCGGGTTGAGGTGAATATCGCAGACCCCGTGCACTCGCTGCGGGTAGTCGTAGGTGAAGTCTTCGCCCATATGGGTGCGGTAGTCGTTTAGGCAAAAGTAGATGGCGCCGGCGACGAAGTCCTTGGAGCCGTAGATTTCCAATTGCGTGACCATTTCCTCGCAGCGTCGGGGATCGCCGCCTTTGTGGACCGGCTCGCAAAGTCCCCACTCTGCGATGGTGATCGGCGCTCCGTCGTATTGGTGGTGCAGGCGATCGAGCTCGTCGGAAACGACGTCGAGGCTTTGGTAGAACCAGGTGCTGTAGTATTCGTTGAACATGATCAGATCCATGCTGGCGGATACGTCAGGGATGTAGCCCTCGTCGCTCGGCTTGCTGCGATTGATCTTGTTGGTCACGAAGGTAGCGAGGCGAGAAGGGTCCAGCTCCTTTGCCTGATGGTACAGCTTCATGAGGTAGTCGATATTGGTCGGGTCGTTGCTGACGAGCTCGTTGCCCAATCCCCAGGTGATGACGGAGGGGTGATTGAAGTGGTTATCGGTCATCTCCTGCAGGTGCAGGCGGGCGATTTGGTAGAGGTTTTCGTCCATCATCGTAGCGCCGCCCCAGAGCGGAATTTCCTCTTGCACGAGGATTCCGTTTCGGTCGCACCAGTCGAGGATGTACTCGTCTTGCTGCCAATGAAAGCGAGTGTAGATGCAATTCGCGTTTTTCATCAGCTTGAGGTTCTTCTCGAGATCGGCGTGAGTCTCGGCCATGCCTCGTTCCAGGTTCGAGCCCGGCATCCATTCCACGCCCATGAGGCGGATGGGCTCGCCGTTGAGGACGTAGCGGTTGTTCTCGATCTTGATACTCCGGAAGCCGAAGGTGGTGGTGAGTTCGTCTTTTTGGATACCGTCGACCATGAGCTGCACGGTGATCTCGTACAGGTTGGGCGAGTCGAAGTGCCAAGGATTTATGTCCTCAAAATCCAATGACGCGAGGAAGCGGCCATCTTCGAAGCCTCCCGCGAGCTCCGATTCGAAAATGCGTTCGCTGGTCTGTTGGTTTTCTTCGGTGATGGTGGCGGTCAAGCGTGTCTTGGCGGTATCGATTTTGGCGGTATCGATGAAGCTGACACGGATGTCCGCAGTTCCTCCTTCTCCCTTTGGCGTACCCAATACGTGGATATGCTTGATCGCTTGCGGATCCGTTTTGACCAGAGCGACGCTGCGGTAGATGCCGCCGTCGTTTGCCCAGTCGAAACTTTTCTCGAAGGGGATGTTGTTTTTGGTGAAGGCGTTGCTGATGCGTACGGTGACCGTGTTTTTTCCGGCCACGAGGAAGGGGCTGATATCGATGTGAAAACGATTGTATCCAGAGCCGATGTGTTCGCCCGCTTTCTTGCCGTTAACATAAACGAAGGCGTCGTGGTAGACGGCGTCGAAGCGTATCCGAATTGTCTTACCAAGGTCGCCTTCGGGTAGATCGAAATCCCTTTGGTACCAAGCGGTGCCAGCGTACTTCTCCAAACCCTTCTGAACGTTCCAGGTGTGAGGCACTGTCACCGTGCTGCGGACTGCCTCCGGCAAGCCTGTCGATTCCCACTTTTGCGATTCGCCGACGGAATCTGGATCCGTGGCGAAATGCCATTCGCCGTCGAGGGAGATGATTTCACGGGCAGTCAGCTCACTGCTTGGATACGAGAGAGCGACGGCTGCGAGTAGTAGGGTTTGGAGAACGATCTTTTTCAGCATCAAAATGGGGTGGTTTGGGTTTTCTTCTATTTCTTCCAGATGTCGCCTTCGCCTTCAGCGAACCAGCGTGAGGTGGCGACCTTGGGCTGGGTAAAGAAGTAGATCCCTTGGCGGCCTTGCATGTGCTGGTCGCCGAAGAAGGAGTCGTTCCAGCCGCTGAAGGGGAACATGGCCATGGGGGCGGGGACGCCGACGTTGATGCCGATCATGCCCGATTGAACCTCGTGCTTGAACTTGCGGGCCGCTCCGCCGCTGCGGGTGAAGATGGCCGCACCGTTGCCGAAGCTGGAAGCGTTGGCCTGTTCGATGGCTGTATCCAGATCGTCCATATGCATGACGTTGAGGACCGGGCCGAAAACTTCTTCCTGCACGAGGGCCATTTCTATTTTGACGTTCTCGACGATGGTGGCGCCTAGGTAGAAACCGTTGGGAGCGTCGGCGACTTTCGTGTTGCGGCCGTCGACCAGCAAGCTCGCTCCGTCGCGTTCGCCCGCGTCGACGAGTCCGCGTACGCGGTCGCGGTGGGCGGCGGTAATGACAGCTCCCATGTCAGGTTGCCTATGCGTATCCGTGCGTCCGATACTCATGGAACTTGCGGCTTCCTTGAGCGCGGGCAGGACCTTGGCTCCGCCATCGCCGACGGTGATCATGCCGGATCCAGCCATACAGCGTTCGCCAGCGCAGCCGAAGGCGGCGTTCATGACGGCTTCGACGGTTTTATCTACGTCCGCGTCAGGCATGACGACCACGTAGTTCTTGGCCCCGCCGTTGGCCTGCACGCGCTTGCCGTGTGCGGTGGCGGTGGCGTGAATCTGGCGAGCGACCGGAGTGGAGCCGACGAAGGATACGGCGCGGACGAGAGGGTGCACGAGCAGGGACTCGACGGCGGCGCGGTCACCTTGTACCAGCTGGAAGACGCCCTTGGGCAGACCGGCTTCGAGCAGGAGCTCGGTGAGGCGGTTGGCGGTGAGCGGTACGCGTTCGCTCGGTTTGAATACAAAGGTGTTTCCGGCCATGAGGGCGAGCGGGAACATCCAAAGCGGGATCATGGCGGGGAAGTTGAACGGCGTGATGCCGACGCAGACGCCCAGCGGATGGCGAGTGAGTTCACCGTCGATGCCGCGGGCAATATTGGGCAGAAGTTCGCCCATCAAGAGCGATGGCGCTCCGCAAGCCAGTTCGACGACTTCCAATCCGCGGAAGAGGTCGCCGCGCGATTCGGCGAGGGTCTTGCCGTGCTCGCGAGAGATGAGGGCGGCTATCTCGTCGTAGTGGCGCTCGATCAGGTCGCGGTAGCGAAACATGATGCGAGCCCGCTCGCTGGGCGGCGTGGCAGCCCATGCAGGGAAAGCCTCGTGGGCGGCTTTCACGGCGCGATCGACCTCGTCGGGTCCGGCGAAAGGAACAGTGGCGATGGGCTCGCCAAGTGAAGGATTGAATACCGTTCCGGAAGAAGCGCCTGTAGGGGCGGCCCATTCGCCGGCAATGAATGATCTGCAGATAGGAAGCATTTTATGAAGAGTGAAAAGTGAAGGGTGAAGAAAAGTGAAAATTTGAATACGTCTGGTTAGGCGTGCTTGAGCATGGTGGCGCGGACGAGGTTGAGCAGGTCGCTGTAGCCGCCGAGGAACTGCTGGAGGGTGTGCTGGGTGGCGCCGTATCGGCCGAATTCCGAGGGTTTCATACCGTCGGGCTCGTAAGCGCGGACGAAGTCGGGGAAGGTGGCGGAGAGCTCGGCGATGAAGGCCGGGTCGACGGGGGTGTCGATGGTGAGGGCGGGCTCGCGTTCCGATTTGTCGAACTTCTTCCACCAGGTATAAGGGACGGTCTGCAGGACGTCGGTGCCGATGATTTCGGCCCAGTGGCCCTCGTGGCGGTAGGCGGCGGCGAGGAGGGTGCCGGGCAGGCCTCGCTCTTTCAGTTCCGCTCGGGCCCGCTTGAAAACGGCGATGCCGGACCAGGCGATGGCGGGCATCTTGGGATCGACGCCTTGAGCGATAGCGGCGCGTCCGAGCTGATCGTCGACGCGGCCGACCATGTGAGTGATGTAGGGGGAACCGCGGTCGTCGAGGCAACCGTTCTCCTTGGCGCGCTTTTGGCCGCGGGCGATGGCCTCGCCGGCAGCGATGACTTGGGCGACGGTGAAACTGACTGTAACATTAACGCGGATACCGCGGGCGGTCATCTCTTCGATGGCGATCAAGCCTGCGGCGTTGGCGGGGGCTTTGATAGCTATGTTGGGAGCCAGGGAGGTGAGCTCGACGGCTTGCTCGACCATTTTCTCAGGGCTCGGATAGAACTTCGGGTTGACCTGCATGGAGAGGAATCCCTTGGCACCACCCGTGGTGTCGAAAACGGGGCGTAGCTCGGCGGCAGCATCGGTGCCGAGGCGGTGGATGAGCTTCCAGGCGATCTCGTCTTCGATAGCGGTCGGGTTGTCTTTTATAAGTTGCTCGAGCAGCGGTTGGCAGAGCTCGGGATTGCTCTCGACGGCTTGGGCTACGATGACGGGATTTGAGGTGCCGCCGACCGCTCCCAGGGCAACGGCTTCGCCTACTTCGGCGGGTATGCCGGAGTCGTTCCACCAATCGGCGCCGAGGGCGGTCATGGCACGCATGCGAGAAGGGGTGGTGATGGTTTCGGTGGTCATAGTACTTTTGGGTGGAGTGTTTTAGAGTCCTGTTTGCTCACGCACGTATTCTCGGGCGCGGATGGCTTTGGGAAGGGGCGGAACAAGAGTGGGGTCCTCTTCGGCTTCGACGACCAGCCAGCCTGCATAGTCGAGCGCGGCGAGGCGGGCGAAGATGGCAGGAAAGTCGACCATGCCGTCGCCGGGAATGGTGAAGACGCCGGAGCAGACTGCCCGGTGGAAGGACCAGCTTTCGGCACGCGCCTTTTCCGCGATCTCGGCGCGCACGCTCTTGAGGTGGACGTGGCGAACGCGTTTTGAATGGCGTTCAAGAACCGCGACAGGATCCAAGCCTGCGAAGGCGAGGTGTCCGGGGTCGAGCACGAGGTCGAGCTCAGGCAAACCGGCGAGCAGGCGATCGAGTTCGTCGCCGGTCTGAATGACGGTGCCCATGTGGTGGTGGTAGACGAGGCTAAGGCCGTGGCGGGCGGCGACTCCGATGGCGGCGTTCATGCCGTCGATAAGGTGAGTCCACTCGGCGGCGCTCAGGGTTTTTCGATCGCGGTCACCGTATCCAAGGGCGGCGTTGCGGTCGCCGTGGATACAATGGCTGCACTCCGCCACGATGGCGACGTGGGCTCCGAGCGAGGCAAGCAAGGCGCAGTGTTTTTTGAGGGAGTCGAGTTCCGAGGTTCTGTTTTGGGTCGCGAAAAAAGTGCTGTGCCAGCCGCTGACGAGTCGGAGTTGGTGACTGTCTAAGGCATTGCGGAGCGCGTCAGAAGATCTTGGATACGCGTGGCCGAGCTCGGAGCCTGCGTAGCCCGCCCTATGCATGTCGGCCAGAAGCTCATCGAGTGGCAAGTCTCCGTTGAGCTCGTTGAAGTCGTCGTTGCTCCAGATGATTGGGTTAGCTCCAACAAAGACTTTGTCGGGGTCGAGACGCGGTTTTTGCTCGGCGTTCATTAGTGGTGAAAGCGTTGTGTTTGAGTCTTTTCGTCGTAGTTCTTACGGGCGGTTTGTACGGAAGGGATTTCGGAGACGGCGGCAGGCGGGACCTCCCACCATGCGAAGCCCTCCATGACGGACTCTGGCGTGACAGGCACGTAGATGAGCACGGGGCCGCGCTCGGCGCGGGCGGCGACAAGGGCGTCGCCGAGTTCGCCAGCGTTGGTGGCGGTGAAGGTGGTGGCGCCGAGGGATCGGGCGTTGGCGGCGAAGTCGACGGGAACGGGGGTGCCCGTGAGGCGGGCGTTGTCGGGATCGCGCAAGCGGAATTCGTTGCCGAAACTGCGTCCGCCCTGGGAGCGTTGCAGATTATGGATACAGCCGAAGCCATGGTTGTCGGTGAGGACGATGGTGATTTTAAGTCCTTCTTGGCAGGCGGTGACGAGCTCCTGATTGAGCATGAGGTAGCTGCCGTCGCCGACGAGGGCGTAGACCTCGCGCTCGGGTGCGGCCATTTTTACGCCAAGGGCTCCGGCAATTTCGTAGCCCATGCAGGAGTAGCCGTATTCGGAATGGTAGTCCTTGGGCGACTTGCCGCACCAGAGTTTATGGATGTCGCCCGGGATGCCGCCGGCGGCGTGCACGACGGTAGCGTTCGCGTCCGTATTCTCGTTTACGATACGGATGACTTCGCTCTGGTAGAGGAGGCCGTCCTCGCTGGGAGCCGGGGAGGTCATGGCGTTCCAACGCTTGTCCCAGTCGGAGCGGGCACGGTTGATCTTCTGCACGTAGGCTTTGGGCGCGGAATAGCCTGAAGCGGCCCGGCGGAGTTTGGGCAAGGTGGCCCGTAAGTCTCCGACGAGCGGGATGGCTCCGTGTTTGGCGGCGTCGGCCGCGTGCACGTTGATGGAGATGAAGCGTACCTTAGGGTTTTGGAAAAGGGTCTTCGAGGCGGTGGTGAAATCGGAGAGGCGAGTGCCGAGGGTGAGCACGACGTCCGCCTCCTCGGCGAGGCGATTGGCGGCGAGGGTGCCGGTAACGCCGATGGCCCCGAGGGCGAGTGGGTTGTCCTCGAGGAGGGAGCCTTTGCCCGCTTGGGTGACGGCGACGGGGATGCCGGTGGCTTTGGCGAAGGCGGCTAGGGCTGCCGTCGCATCCGAATAATGAATACCGCCTCCGGCGACGATGAGCGGGCGTTTGGCGCTGCTCAGGACTTCGGCGGCCTGGGCTAGCATCTCGTTGGCAGGCGTTGTGCGAGGGATTTCGATAATGCGCGGCTCGAAGAAATGGGCGGGGAAGTCGTAGGCTTCGGCTTGCACGTCTTCAGGAAGGCAAAGGGTGACGGCTCCGGTTTCGGCCGGGTCGGCTAGCACGCGCATAGCTTCTGGCAAGGCGGTGAGGAGTTGCTCGGGGCGGTTGATGCGATCCCAGAATTTGGAGACGGGGCGGAAGCAGTCGTTGACCGAAACGTCATGGCTGCCTGGATACTCGAGCTGCTGCAGCACGGGCGCAGGGCGGCGGTGGGCAAAGGTGTCGCCTGGAAGCAGGAGGACGGGGAGGCGATTGATAGTGGCGGTAGCGGCGCCGGTGATCATGTTCGTCGCGCCCGGGCCAACGGAGCTGGTGCAAGCGAAGGTAGAGAGGCGCTGGCGCGTCTTGGCGTAGGCGATGGCAGCGTGCACCATGGACTGCTCGTTCTTGGCTTGGTGAAAGGGGAGGGAGTCGCCGTGCTCTTCCAGCGCTTGGCCGAGGCCGGTCACGTTGCCGTGGCCGAAGATGCCCCAGACGCCGGAAACGAGGCGATGGGTGGTGCCGTCGCGGCGAACGAATTGTTGCTGAAGGAAGCGCGTGATGGCGCCGGCCGTCGTTGTGCGGAGGGTTTTCATTGTGCGGGGTTTGAGGGAAGATTGGGGGCCCATCCTTGGTTGTTGGGATCGAGGAGCCAGGTGTGGGCTTTGGTGAAGGTGAAGCCTTTGTAGGGGCGGCGCGGCAGGTGGCGTACGATCCAGAGGTAGTACATGCCGTAGCCAGGAGCGGAAACTTGGGCGTGGTCGAGACCGTCGGGGATGACGACCGTGTCGCCCTCGGTGACTTTCAGAACGTCGTCGCCCAGCTCGGCGTGGCCGTAGCCTTGCGGCTTGGTGAAGCGGTAGTGGTAGATCTCTGGCTGCGGATGGTGGTGCGGCGGGTAGCTCGACCAGCGGCCCGGGTAGTTGACGACTTCGCCGATGACGAGGCCGGACTCCGGGCGTGTCGAATAATCGAATACAGTGCGCACGCAGCGTTGGCAGGTCCCTTGGACCAAGCCCGCGCCGCGGTGTTCGGAAGGGAGGTCGCCGCCGATGGTGAAGCGAGTCGGAAGCTGGCGTTTCAAGGGCGAGCGAACTTCGGCCAGTTCGGCTCCGTTTTCTCCGGCGCTCAGCTTGACTGTGGTCCCAGCTCCCACGTGCAAGGTGGCAGGCTCTTCGTCGAAAAGGGAGGCGCGGGAGGCGGTGAAGGTTTCGTCGTCGACGACAGCGGTGAGTTCGCCATGCAGGAGGACCCAAGCGGTTTCTCCGGTGGTGGTAACGGTCTTCGAGCGCTTGCGTCCGAGACGCAGGATGCCGAAGTCGCTGTCCAGCTTAGCCGGAGTGGCTCCTCTCGGCTTGCCCTCGATGATGGGGGTGTAGCCGTTCGAGAAACGCTTCCGCGCAGGAGCTTTGAGAAGGCAGTTAACGCTTAGATTTTTTAGTGGCATGAAGAGATTGCTTGCTCGTTTTTGAGGTCGGAAAATCGAGCCGTATGGATAAGCACACGGAACGGTTTTCGTTGGCAGGTAAGCGGGCTTTGGTGACAGGCGGCGCTCAGGGATTGGGTTTTGCGATGGCTCGCGGTCTGGCGGAAGCCGGGGCGGAGGTCGTCTTGAATGACGTGGATCCCGCTCGCTTGGCCAAAGCGGTCGCGGCTTTGGAAGCCGATGGCTTGGCTGCTCGCAGTGTGGTTTTCGACGTAACCGACGGAGACGGCGCCCGGCGCGGCGTGGATCGGATCGAGGCAGAAGCTGGACCGATCGATATCTTGCTCAACAACGCGGGCATCCATCGCTACGCCGCTTTGGAAGCGATGTCCTTGGCCGACTGGCAACGAGTGATCGACGTGAATTTGACCGGAGCCTTCATGGTAGCTCAGGCGGTTGCTCGAGGAATGCTGGAGCGCGGAGCGGGTCGCATCGTCAACGTTTGTTCCTTGATGAGCGAGGGTACGCGTCCGAACACTGCGAACTACACGGCCGCCAAGGGGGGCCTGAAATCCTTGACCCAGTCCATGGCGGTGGAGTGGGGCCCGCACGGCGTGCGAGCAAATGGAATTGGCCCCGGCTACATCTTGAGCGACCTGACGCGGCACTTGGCGGAGCAAGCCGAATTCGATGCTTGGGTCAAAAGCCGTACGCCCGTAGGTCGCTGGGGAACTCCCGAGGACCTGGTGGGGGCGGCGGTCTTTTTGGCCTCGCCTGCATCTGAATTCGTGAATGGTCATGTGCTGTATGTCGACGGTGGCTGGCTAGCGGGGCTTTGACGTTCCTAGATCTCGGCGGGGCTTACGTTGCGGCGCTCGTGCAGGGATCGTGTAGCGGCGAGAGCAATACGCTGGGCGGCGATGCCGTCGGCGCAGGTGATGGGGGCCGGACGTCCGTTGGCCAAATTCGCCACGAAGTCCTCGAGCTGGGTCAGGTAGGCCTGTTCGAAACGCTCGAGGAAGCCCGGCACAGTGTCGTGCGAGACGTTGTTTTTGGTAAGCACAAGCAAGTCGGTGTGGCGGTCGCTGCCGATGCGCAGGGTGCCTTCGTCGCCGACGATCTCTGTGTCGATGGCGTATCCATAAATTCCGTTACGAGAGAGGCTGACCAAGCCGAGAGCGCCGGATTGGAAATTGAGCGTGGTAAATGCGTTGTCGACGTCGCCCACTTCCGCTATGCGGGGGTCGCCGATAGCTGCGCCGGCGCTGTGGACTTCAGCCACTTCGCCCATGAACCAGCGGGCGAGATCGAAATCGTGGATACCCATGTCGATGAAGAGGCCGCCGCTGCTCTCCGGACGGAGGTAGTCGAGGGGAGGAGGGAATTGGTCGCGGGAGCTGGACTTGAAGACGAGCGGGCGTCCGATATCACCATTATGGATACGCTTCCATGCGGCTGCGTAGGCATTGTCGAAGCGGCGCATGAAGCCGAGGTGAAAAAATACGTCGTGTTTGGCAACGGCGGCGGCGATGGCCTCGCTCTCGCCTAGGTCGAGGGCGAGCGGCTTTTCGCAGAAGATGGCCTTGCCCGCTTCGGCAGCGGAGATAGCGACCTCGGCGTGAAGCTTGGTCGGAGTCATGATGACGACGGCGTCGAGATCGGGGTCGGCGAGCAAGGACTTATGGTCTTCGAAGGCGCGTGCTCCTGTGGCGGCGCTCACTGCTTCGCAGGCTTCGCGGCGGACATCAGTCACGCTGTGGAGACAAGCGCCCGGAAGGCGGGATGCGAAATGATAGGCGTAAAGAGCGCCGAGACGGCCGAGGCCGACAACTCCGATATTGATGGGCGAATGCATGAGAGGGGTGAACTGTGAGGGGTGAAAGTAAGAGAGGGTTCTTGTGTCTCCTGCCCGACGCTAGGTCGCAAGGTGAGCTCGGGTTGAAGCGTTAGAATTGAGGCCTTGAAAAGGCGGATTCGCTGGTGACTTAAGTCAGATCAGTCGGTGAGAACGTTATGGGAGCGACGGCCCAATCGGCGCCCAGTTCGTGCAAGTGTTTGCTGGAGTTTGAGGCGTTTTCGAGGAGCTCGTCTAGACCCGGTAGGTAGGTAAAAATAGCTCCGTCTTGTTCGCGTTGTCGGGTTCTGTCTTCGGGAACGAGAGTGATGGGGACATGGCGATGCAAGTTTCCAACCAATCCTACGTGGTGGACTGCGATTTCGGGGAGGCAGGCGAATGACGAGGGGTCTTTCAATTTACTTATTACGTCCCTCAGCATACATTCACGCGTGTGGGCTTCGGGGTGGGCCTCTTGGCGCCAGTTGAAGTCCGCCTCCCCCTCGAGGGTTGCGAAGGTATCTTGTATCCATTCTCCTCGTCCTTTCGTACCGATGATCTTGAGGCGAGGCGCAGCGATGCGTTCCGAGCTGTGGGTGCAATAGATTTCGATATCGGGACCGTTGCGTATCTTGGTTTTAACTACGGCCGTATCGAATGAATCGATACGCTGAATGCGATAGAGCTCTGCGGATATGCTGCTTGGCGTGGCAGGCGCTTGCCCGGGCGGGCTGCCAAGGCTCAAGGCAAGCATGACGAAGTGGGACATAGCGTTGTTTATGGGCGAGTCGAGGACAGGCGAGCCGTTCAGCTCAAGTCGACCTGCCCAATTGTTACGGCAATAGTAGCTGTGGCTGCGGGGCCAGGCTCCGTGGATGGAGATCTTTTCGAGTCTTCCAATCGAGCCACTGTAGAGGAGTTGGTGAAGCTCTCGAACTTCAGGCGCGTGGAGGTACTGGAAGCCGACTGATAGTTGGCGGCCGGAGGATTTTATAGCGTGGGATATGCGTTGGGCCTCTTCTCGCGAAGCGGTAAGTGGTTTTTCTACGAGGACATGGACTCCGGCCTGCAGCAGAGCGATCGACATGTCTGCGTGCAGGTGAATGGGAGTGGTCACAATTGCGAGATCGACAGCAAGCTCAGGCAAGGCGTCGATCAGCTCCTCGAGGGAGGCGTGAATGCGGCAGCCGATCGAGTTGAGTTCGTCCGTCAGGGACGCGGTGCGATCCACTGGCAGGGCGACTGCTGCAGTGAGACTCGCCTCGCCACGTTTGTGGAAGTCGAGCAAGTGGCGAAGGTGGACCTTCCCGTACCCACCGACTCCGATGATAGCGATGTTAGGAATCATGTTGGGAGTCAGGGCGATCAATTGCGGGGAAAGAGAGTGAGGAGTTTGACATGCAATTGACCTGAACGATCTCAGAGATTTCTTTCAACTTCGCCAAAAAGTAACGGTTAGATTCTCGCAAGCTTCACCCAAAGAGCCTTCGAGGTGAGAGTGGGCTCGACACATGCGAAATCGCTTTGCGAGCTTGTTGTCGACCTCCCTTCATCTGCCTACCCCAAACATTCGTTTCCCCGATACCATGACTGGAATTCACCCCTTAGATCTAACTGTAATTGCGCTCTATCTAGCCGCCGTGATCTGGCTTGGGCATCGTGCCTCCAAGGGCCAAGAGAACAATCAGGAGGGATACTTTCTAGCAGGGCGCAAGCTCGGTAAGGCGTACCAATTTTTCTTGAATTTCGGAAACGCGACGGATGCCAACGGAGCAGTTAGCGCGGCGAGTCTTGTCTACCAGCAAGGTGTCTCCGGCATTTGGATCGGGTTTCAGCTCATTTTTCTGAATCCATATTACTGGTTTATGAATACATGGTTCCGTCGCGTGCGATTGGTGACCATGGCGGACCTGTTCGAGGACCGTTTGGGCAGCGCCCGTTTGGCGATGTTCTATGCCTTGTTCCAGATTGCGTCTGCAGTTTTTGTCGTCGTTGGCTTTGGTAATTTGGTAACCTATAAGATTTGTGCGGCTTTGGTACTCAAGCCGGAGGTGAGCTGGACGGCGGAAGAGCGCGCCTCGGTCGAAGGATATGCTGAGTGGCGGGCTTTGGAGGAGGCGATGGAGGCGGGTAGCTTGGCTGACCCCGTCGCAATGCAACGCCTGACGGAATTGCGCGAGAGCGATGCGAGAGGCGAATTGAGCAGCTACGTAACGGCGTTGGACCCGATCCAGTTTTACATTGTATACACTTTGGTGGTTGGAATCTACGTCATCCTAGGTGGCTTGGCGGCGACTGCGATAAACGAAGTGCTGCAGAGCGCTATCATCTTAGCGTTTTCGGTTTTGTTGATACCGGCAGGATTTATGGCTATGGGAGGCTCGGGAGAGCTGGCCCAGCGCGTACCGCCTGAGATGTTTCAATTGCTGGGGAGCGCGGGCGGAGCCCAAAAGATAACGGCGCTTTCGTTGTTCGCCCTCTTCTTGGTATCATTGATCCAAATCAACGGAATCATTGGAAACATGGGGGTTGGCGGATCTGCTAAAGACGAGTTTGCTGCTCGCTTTGGGGCGGTGACTGGGACTTACGCCAAGCGATTGATGTTTATCCTCTGGGCATTCGCGGGATTGATCGCGGTTGCTCTTTATCATGGTGAGAACGCCCTGTCCGACCCGGACTTAGCATGGGGAACGCTGTCGCGAACGCTTTTGGGTCCCGGCTTGCTCGGCCTCATGATCACCGGAGTGCTGGCTGCCAACATGTCTACGGTAGCGGCTCAGACCGTTTCTGTATCCGCTCTTTTCGTACGCAACGTTCTGCGTCCCATGCGGCCGGATATGACGGAGTTGCAGGCGGTGCGGGCTGGTCGCTGGGCTATGGTCGGTGCCCTTGGTTCCGGTGTCATTGCAGCGGCTATGTTGAATGATGTCTTTTCTGCCATGCTGCTGGTACAGACCGTTTCGGTGCCAGTGGGAGCGGCGGTTATGCTGATGTTCTTCTGGCGCCGTTTGACGGTGCCCGGTACTTGGTGGGGCTTGCTGGTGGCCATTTCCCTAACGGTTTTGGGGCCCTACCTCGTTCCGCAAGTGCCTGGTGTTCGGGAGAGCGCTGCTTTGACTGCCCAAGTGGAAATTGAGGATGGTCTAACGGAAGCGGTTTTTTTCGAAACTGTGGTACGTAGCGAAGAACCGGATACGAAATATGTATTCATTGGGCAAGGACGATTGCACCTTGAGCTTGTCATGCTCGATGCGGTAGGCTTCGACGTCGCAGGCATGACCCCGGGAGGGCGTTTCGCCTCGCGTTTTTTCGTGGACGCTGCCTTGCCCTTTATCGTGTTGATCTTGGCAAGCCTCTTCACCCGTCCTCCAGAGCAGCGTCGAGTCGACCAGTTCTATGGTCGCATGAAAACACCGGTTTCCCCAACTCCCGCGCTCGAAGCAGCTGCCTTGGCGGAGACTCGGAAGGATCCCAGCCGTTTCGATCACACGAAGTTGTTTCCAAGCTCGTCTTGGGAGTTTACGCGCTGGAATCGAGTGGATACGATCGGCTTCCTCGCTTGTTGCGCGTTCTCCGGGGCGGTTATCCTTTTGTTCTGGAGCCTGCTACGCTGGGCTGCAGGTGGATTTTAGGAAAGCTCATAGGCTTTCGTTCTAGGGGTAAAGCCGGGCGTCCATTAAGTTGGGCGCCCGCGCTGCTTTTGCGTTATCGAGGAAGATAAATGGGGGTGCGTGGCGGTTGTTGTCGCTTGCTTCCATTGCTCGATGCCGGATCGAAACCGGATAGGGACTTGCGGCTCGTCGCAAGCGACGGTCCTACCTGTTGGAGAGATGGGGGCCTCAAGTGTGAGGCGGTGAAACCGTTTCTTATCGGGGAGAGGTTTGAGCTCGAAGGGCAGCGGCTTTGACGGCCACGGAGTGGCTGGCGCTTTTACAGGCGAATGAATACCTTGTGGCGGTAGAGGAAGCGGCAGATCGCAACGCAAAGCGCGATGCCGAGCATGCATTCTGCGAGAGCTCCGAGTCCGGGGAGGATGGCGTTGAGGCCCCCGGAAAGGGGACCGCCTATGAGGCGGGCGGAAAGATCGCCGAAGTCGATGAAGCGGCTGAGGAGGTAGATGGTGAGGGCGTTGGTCCCGATCCAGACGAATGGATGAGCCCATTTTTTCCATCCGCGTACGTCGATGAGGTAGTAGAAGAGTCCCAGCAGGATGGCGCTGCCACCTCCTGCAACGAGGGCGTAGCTTGAAGTCCAAATTCGTTTCACAATTGGAAACTGGAAGGCCCAAAGTCCGCCGATGGCGATAAGAGCTACACCGCCCAAAGCGAGAACGAGGGCGCGGTTTGCTGGAGTGTATTGTGGTGGCGCCTGGCGGAGCCACCGTCCGGCGAAGACGCCGAAGAGGCAGGAGGCGACAGCGGGCAGAGTGCTGAGCAAGCCTTCGGGATCGTAGTCGCCGTACCAGACTTTTCCAGGCAGGTAGTTGGCGTCGATCCAGTTGGCGAGGTTTTGGCCGCGGCTGTAGTCGCCGGGGGCAATATCGGGAACAGGTACGAAAGTCAGCAAGGCCCAGTAGCCGAGCAGCAGGGCCGCGCAGGCGATGACTTGGCCGCGCGGTCGCACGAAGAGGTAGAGCATGCTGGCGGCGAGGTAGCAAATCGCGAGGCGCTGCAGGACGCCGACCCAGCGGACTTCATCCCAGCCGGAAGAGAGCCCGCCGTAGTAGATGACTCCGAGGACATAGAGAAGGAGGCTGCGGCGGAGGATACGTTTAACGGCGTCGGCACGGCCTCCGTTTTGGATGATCTTGTCCAGCGAAAAGGGGATCGCCGTGCCCATCATGAAAAGGAAGAGCGGGAAAATGAGGTCGTAGAAGGTGAAGCCTGCCCACGCCGGATGGTCGAACTGGCGGACGAGGAAGGCTTGTACGGGGCCGGGTTCGAATTGGCGAAAGGCTGCGGCGAAAGCGTCGGCCCCGACGATCCAGAGCATGTCGAAGCCCCGCAGGGCATCGAGCGAGACGAGACGGGAGGAAGGGAGATTGGCAGCGGACATTTTTTCTTCTTGTATCTGTTTGGTGGGTACGAACCTGCCCGCGGCTTTGTTTAGTTGTCTGCTTGGAAGATGTGAGGCAGCAGGGCTTGGTCGGCTTGGGGCGGTCGGGGGACTTGCAGCAAGCGGGACAAGGTGGGGGCGAGTTGCTCGGTATTGACCGGGTCGCTGTAGTGACCGCTGGGAATACCGGGACCGAAGAAGATCAGGGGAACGTGGCAATCGTAGTCGTACGGCGTACCGTGGTTGCTGCCGTAGGGCGAGCGGTCGACGACGTAGGGACGGGGGGTGAAGACAACGTCGGGACTGCGGTCGATGTGGTAGGAGAGGCGCCAAGCCTCGAAATCCCAATGGTTGGACTCCGGGCTATTGCCCAGCAGTTCCTCCCGTGTCCAAGCCGATGCGATTTGGGGATGGGAGAGGAGGGCATCGCGAAGGGTGCGGCGCATTTCGGTGAGAGAGGTTTCCGGCGCGTTGACGATGCGGAAGCCGTAGGCGTCGCGCAGGAGCCATTGCGAGCCGGAGGGCGGCGGCCCGAACGCTGCAGCGAGGGCCTCTTCGGCGGTAGATTGCAGGGAAGTCCAGTCGAGGCGTCCGGCGTAGAGTTGCTTGGCTTTGCCGGTGGCCCGTTCGGGTAGAGGGCAGCCGCCGTGGTCCGCGCTTACGACGACGATCCAGCCCTCTTGTCCGATCGTTTCGTCGAGGAAGGAGAAGAGTTCGGCGAGGACGCGATCGAGACGGATGACTGTATCCATGATCTCGTGACTATCGGAGCCGAAGGAGTGTCCGACGTAATCGGTCTGGGAAAAGCTGATACAAAGCAAGTCGGTCGCGGAGCGTTGGCCGAGTTGTTCGCCCTGGATGGCGGAGGTAGCGAGGTTGCCTAGTAGGGTCGTAGCTTGAGGCGCGATGCGGAAGGCTTTGTAGTATTCTTCGCCCGGGGCGGAGAGTCCGCCGTCGAGGGTGCGAGGGAAGGTGGCTCCGAGCCCGTGGCGGCTTTCCTCGCCTAGGGCTACATCTGGTCCCTGTACCCGGTTATAGACTTCTACGGGCAGTAGGCGGTCCCAGGTCTGGCCGAAGAAGCTGTCGACGGAGTGCTCGCGATTGAAGGTTTCGAGCCAAGCGGGCGCTTGCTCCACGTAAAAGGTGGAGGTGACGAAACGGTCCGTCGGCAGCCAGTAGGCGGCGTCGGCGTGGTGTCCGCCCATGAGGATAGCGGCGCGGTCTTTGTTGGAAAGGGATATCACGCGGGATGCGTCCCCGTGGCGAAGCTTAAGCTGGTCGCCGACGGAGGTGGCGAGGAAATTGCGGGGTGATGTTCCCTCAATAGGGAAGAATTTTGAGATGCTCTTCGCTCCGATTATTTCTTCGTCTGGGTCCGAGACGGCCCCGACGCGTTCGAAGTTTTCGGGATTGAGCCAGCTGTTAGCTACGATGCCGTGAATGCTTGGGGGCGAGCCGCTGAGCAGGGTGGCGTGACCGGGGGCGGTCGCGGTGAGGGCATGCCGGTGTCGGGCTTCCGTGAATACGGAACCTTGGTCGAGCAAACGGCGGAAGCCGCCTTTGCCGAAGTAGGGCTCGAAGCGTTCCAGGTAATCGGCCCGGAACTGGTCGATGCTGATTGCAACTGCGAGTTTCGGTGCTGGCTGAGGGGCGGCCAAGGCGGCGCTGGTGGATGCGATAAGGGAAAGGATGCAGAGCGGGCGCAGGCGTATCATGGCTGGGCAGCGGTGATGACGATATGGGTGGCGTCGAAGAAGGTGACGCTGGTCTTGCCGTCTTCGCTTTGGCTCGTCTCCCACTCAAGGGCGTCGTGCTCGACTTCGAGCTGCAGGCCAGGGAGCTGCCAAGCGTTTTCTTCGAAGCTTGCTCCGTCGGAGCTGTGGATGGTGAAGGTGAGGTCGCCGATGGCTTTGATCTCGAGGCGCCGTTTCGAGGCGCGGGCGTCGAGGCGCGGGGCGGAGGTGAGCAGTATCCAGCCAATGGATCCGTCGGACTGTATCCAATGAATGGTGGCGGGATGGAGCTGGTTGTGTTTGCCGCCCGCTCCGCGGCCGAAGCCGGTCTCGGTGCCGCCGAGCATGACGTCGTGGTCTAGCCAAGCGGTAGCGGTGCGGCCGCGTGGCAGCTCGCGCTCGACGAAGCGCGGACCGGAGAAGGAGCTGAGAGCGTCGACCACGTCTTCAGGGATTTCGGTGCCGATGATGGCGAAGAGCGGGGCGTAGTTGAAATCGTGAGCGTGGCCCATGTTTGGGTCGTCGACGGGAGGGAAGGGAGCGATCTCGGCCGGGAGGTCGAGGCGAAGCCAGAGGCCGAGCAGGGAGGCGTAGTGGGTCATGTCCATCCCGTAGGAGCGGTCGTAGGGGCCGCAGAGGTTGCGCATGCCGGCGTGATAGAATTCGGCGGTATCGCGCCAGAGTTCAGCCTCGAGGCGAGCTCCGATTTCGCGGATCTGGGAGTCGCGGGCGTATTTTCTCCAGAGGGTGAGGCCCATGAAGTCGACGCCGTAGTAGGTCGGGCTATTGAACTCCTCGAAGGCGCTGTGTTCGTCGTAGGCCTCGGCGACCGCGACGGCCCACTCCGTAGCTTTCTCCCGCCAATCGGGGCGGTCGAGGCGGTGTCCGACGAAGTCGAGGAGGAAGGCCTGCATGAGGGCGATGTTGGTATAGTCTGGGCGGAGGCGGCCGGATGCGATTTCGCCTTCGAGAGCCAGCTCGATGGAGGCCAGCAACTTGGGGGTGAGGTCGGCGGGGAGCTTGTCTTCGAATTCTATAATACAGAGGGCGAAGGCTACGCCGACGAACTGGCGCCAGTTAATATCGTAGTCGCGCCAGAGTTCGGGAAAGAGGGGTATGTGCGGCTCCTCCGGGGAGCGGTAGAAGGTGGCGTGCCAGGGCTCGCCGGGTGCGTCGATTTGCTGGGTGAGAATGGACCGGAGGGCTTGGGCGGCGCGTTCGCGATCGCCCGGGCCATCGCGCTCGAGCAAGGCGACGGCGTACCAGCCGGTGCTGCGAACGTTGTGGTGGGTATGGGCGTCGACTGGGCTGGAGGGGCTCCAGAGGAATCCGGCGCGGGCGTCCCAGTAGGCGTCGAGGCGTTTGAGCACGGCGCCGGTGGTCTCTTTCATCTCGGTCGAAGCGGAGACGAGCGTGGAGGTCGCGGCCAACAGGCTGAAAAGGGCGATGTTTAGGGCAAGGGGTGTTCGCATTTTTGAAAGTTTTCAAGGAGGGCTTGCCTTGGCAAATGCTATCAATTCTAACGGTTAAAACGATGCCCCCAAAACCCACTATTCGTAGTCTAGCCGAGAGTCTTGGCGTTTCTGTAGCAACCGTTTCCGAAGCATTGCGCTTCAGCCCCAAGGTGAAGCCGGAGACGGCGGAGCGGATTCGCGCGGCGGCTGAGGAAGCTGGATACAAGCGCAATCCTTTGCTCGGCGAGGCCTTTTCTTCTTTGCGTCGCGGGAGGTATCGGGATTTCAGCGGGACTTTAGCCCTGGTGGACTTGGCTGACGACCATGGAAATTGCGAGTTGATGCTGTTCCACAAGGAGGTCATGAAAGGAGCCGAGGCCCGCGCGGCGGAGCTCGGATTTCGTTTGGAGCTATTTTGGGTGGGAAAGAAGGAGCCGGCTTTGTCGGTGTCGCGCTTGTGCTCGGTGCTTTATGCCCGCGGAATTCTAGGGGTCGTTTTCCTGCCCTTCGATCGCTTGCAGGACTTTTCGAAATTCGAGTTCAACAAGTTTGCGGCGGTGGCGATGGACCGGCGTTTGGTGAGGCCCAGCCTTCATGCGGTGCAGCCCGAGCACTATCTTTCGATGCGTCGCGCGGTTCAGATTCTCTTTGATCGCGGTTACAAACGTGTTGGCTTGTGTCTGGAGACGCGCAAGGACGAGCGAGTCGACTACAAGTGGAGTTCCGGTTACGCGTCGGCTTATCGATTGAATGGCAAGAAGTCGAACGTGCCTCCCTTGATCCAAAAGGAGTCAGATCGTTCGGAGTTCATCGCGTGGGTTAAGAAGTACAAGCCTGACGTGGTGATCGGGCATGCGCAGGCGATGATGGACTGGCTTGACCAGGCAGGCCTTCCTGTGCCGGAGAAAGTTGGTTTTTTCAGGATAAACGTGACGGAAAGCTCGCGACCGTGCGCTGGGCTGGACTTGTTGCCGCAGCCTCTTGGAGCGGCCGCTGTGGAAGCCGTGGTCGGCATGCTGCATCGACGTGAGTTTGGCATCCCCGAGACGCCGCAAGCTATCCAAATCGACTTGGCCGTGGTGGAGGGGCCCACGATCCGCCTCCCGAAAGACTGAGGTGTGGTTCCTCGTTAATTGAGAACTTATTCGGGAGGCGTCGACTGGAGCGTGCAGGACCTTTGGAATCCCAATGCGCCAACCGAATTGGACTCGCTCATTTTGCGCAAAAAAGCCGCTGGCGCATCGGGATACCAGCGGCAGTGATTCGAAAGGGCTGCTCTTGAATGGAGGGATGTTCCCTGTTGGGTTCGCTAGAAGGTGAAGCTAGAGGTCTAAGCCGATTCCTTGGAGACGCGCACGTAGGAGTACGCGCAGTTGGATTGGAGGATCCTGTTTGGTGCTTTGATGGCCTCCACTTTTCGTTTGAAACCCTGGTTTAGCGGACTCTGGTCGAGTCGGTGGCATTTTCCGAGGAGTTGAACTGGGCAAGAATGCATCGCTAGAATCCAGTAGATCGCTTTTCGGGTGATGTTGCGTGGATCGGTTTGTAACCGATCGGGATGTAACCATTTGGGAAGTAGCCGAAAGGTATGGAGGAAGCTGTGTCCATAATTGGGAACGGTACAATCGAGACGGCGACCCGTCGTGGGCCGTTTGGGTGTTCAAGCCGGCTACTGGTCGCGTATTGGAAATCTGAACACCGGATCCCGCCCTGAAGTTCTACGGTGGGAACTTCCTCGGCGCCAGTAACGTTAGTCAGAATGGCCGCCACTCCGTATTCCGCACCGGCTTCTGCTTGGTGCCGTATAACGAACCCGACACTCCGAACTAGAAGAACTTTCCCTCGGTCATTTTCCAAAGCTTCCGATTCAACGCTGGCGGCGATTCTTAAGAGACTCTCTGTGGGTTGTTTTTCGTTTGGATGATCAGCGATAAGATTGTCTCGTATCGAACGGCGATGTAGTTGCGAAGCCGTGACCCTCTCGCATTGCAAGCTTTCGAAGGTGACTGGCGCTTGTGAATACCAAAGCCTTGCTCCCCTCGCTCCATTGCGATTTCGCTATGCCGGCACGGTGGTTTGGCCGATGACGACGCGGCCCTCCACTAGGTTGTGGCGGCGGTGTCCGGCAGGATTCTTCATGCGTTCGAGCAGTCTTATGACGCTGGATACGCCCATTTCTTCGAAGGGGACCTTGATGGACGTGAGGCGGGGGAGTCCGGGCGGGGGCTCGATGCCGTCGAATCCGGTGATGGAGCAATCTTCCGGTACGCGTATGGCCTGCTTCTTCAGGTCGGCGATGAGTTGGTAGGCTTGGTGGTCGGCGGCGCAGACCCAGGCGGTGACCCCCTCTCGGACTTTCTTGCCGACGCTCTTGGCGAGGTGGTCGGGATCGAAGTTTTCGCCTTTGCGGACGTTGAGGCAGAGGTCGGGGTCGAACTCGAGGCCGTGGCGGAAGAGGCTTTCGACGTAGGCGCCGAAGCGTCGGAACATCCAGGGGGATTCGACGGAGTAGCGCCAGGAGAGGAAGCCGATGCGCTGGTGGCCGAGGGCGGCGAGGTGGGAGACCATTTCGTAGATCCCGGCGTGATGGTCGACGTCGATGCAGTCGATGCCACCTTGGCTGTAGTCTTCCGCGATGGATACGGCGGAGATGCGACGGGAGAGGTTGACGATGGTGTCGGTGGTGAAGGGGAAGATGGTGATGGCGCCTTTCCAGTTGCCGTTGCCGGCGCGCAGGCCTTTTGGGGTGCGGCTGGTTTGCAGCATTTCGTCGAGCTCGGCGGGATCGATGTATCGGACGTCGAGGGAGAGGTCTTGGGCGGCGGCGCGTTCGCTGATGCCTTTGAGCATGTATTGGGAAGTGACGGGGAGCTCCGCCATGTCGGGGCGCACGCCGATGAGTACGCCGATTTCCTTGGTCTGGTTTTTGGCGGCGTCGCGCGGGGCGCGTTGCGCGGTGTAGCGGTAGCCCATCTGGGCGGCCAGCTCCAGGACCTTGGCCCGAGTCTCGGGGTTGATCTTCGGGTGGTTGGAGAAGCAGCGCGATACGGTGGTGCGGCAGATGTTGAGTTTGTCCGCAATGAGCTGCTGGTTGACCTTAGGCATGGGGGGAAGCGTGAAAAGGGTGCGGCTAAAAGTGAAGGGCGATTTTCTGCGAGGGTGGCTGGCGGGTTTCCTGCCGACGCGTTAAGCGTGGTGTTCTTGGTAGTCGAGGAAGGGGAAGTCGGCCGCCGCGAAGTTGCCGGTGAGGTCTTGGCAGCAGAGTCCGACGAAGGATCCGGTGAAGTTTTCGTGGGCCCCGGCGCTTTCGTCGGACAGGATCGAGTAGTCGAGGGTGGGGCCGAAGGCGGTCCAGTTTTCTCCGTCTAGCGAGTAGCTGAAGTCGAGGTGCTCGTAGTCGACCTCGGCTCGCAGGTAGACGGAGCCTGCGGTGGGGATGGGGACGGGGTCGCAGGCGAATTGGTAGGTGAGGCTTTTATGGGCGAAGAGGATGAGGAGGACGCGGCCGAGCGCTTCGTCCTGCGAGATGGCGGCGTAGTAGTAGTTTTCGCTGCTGTAGTAGCAAACGAGCCCCGCGCGCTCTTGGAAGCTGGAGGGGGAAAAGTCGACGCAGGTGGTGGCGGTGTAGCGAGCTGCCTGCTGGCGGCGGGCCACGAGGGATTGCGGGCCTCGGGTGCAGAAGGGGAGCTCGCCGCGGAGGCGGAGGAAGCCAGGTCGCTCCGTGAGGGAGAGGCGCTTTTCGTCGAGCGGGAGGCGGAGGGTTTGGAAGTCGCTGGGCAGGGCGAGGGTATCGAAGGAGTAGTGCTGCGAGCGGTCGCGGGTCTGCGTCGCGGGCTGGGGCAGGGTTACGATGGATGCGGGGGCGTTGTTCCCCGAAGTGAGCTGGAGCCAGCCGTCCGCGGTCCACTCGACTTCTTGGAGAGCGGTTTCCCGGCCCATGGTGCTGCAGCCGCGGTGGGGAATGGGGCGGCTGCATAGGTGGGCGAGGTACCAGCGTCCGTTCGGGGCTTGGGCGATGGAGCCGTGTCCAGCGCGTTTGAGTGTGGCCTCGTGTTTGCGGTGGGAGGTGACGATCGGGTTGTGGGGGCAGGTTTCGTAGGGGCCATAGAGGTCGTGGGAGCGGGCGAGCGATACGGCGTGTTCCCAGCCGGTTCCTCCTTCGGCGGTCATGAGGTAGAAGTATCCGTCTTTCCAGTACAAGTGGGGTCCCTCCGTGCGGCCGATTTCGGTGCCGGAGAATATTTTGCGGGGTGTGCCGAGCAGGCGCTTGTTGGGGTGGTCGTACTCTTGGAGCATGATGCCGCCGAAAGGGTCGGCCCCGGGCCGGTCGTCCCAGACTAGCCAGGTGAGGAATTTGCGGCCGTCCGGAGCGTGGAAAAGGGATTGGTCGAATCCGCTTACGGGAAGGTGGACGGGGTCGGACCAGTCGTCGTCGATTCGTTTGCTGGTGACGAGGTAGCTGCGGCTGGCCTTGTAGCTCGATCGCATCTCCTTCACGTCGGTATAGACGAGGAAGAAGGTGTCGTCGCAGTGGCTGAGGCAGGGTGCCCAGACGCCGCCCGAGTCCGGGTTTCCGGTCATGTCCAGCTGGGAGGTCCGCTCGAGGGGGCGGCTTACGAGCTGCCAGTTGGCTAGGTCGGTGGAGTGGTGGATCTGGACGCCGGGGAACCACTCGAAGGTGGATGTCGCGATGTAGAAGTCGTTCCCGACCGCGATCAGGGAGGGATCGGGGTTGAAGCCGGGGAGGATTGGGTTTTGGAGGGTAGGGTTCATGAACGATGACGTTGGGGGCTCGAACCTTTTAATGCACAGAGTTGCACTAGAAGATGACTCGCTGAATGCCGTCGAGCCGATTGCAATGTATAGAGGTGGTATTGGAGTGTGCACAAATATGTGCAACAATAATGCACAAAAGTGCACAAAAAAGCTTGTTAAAGCGTTTTGTCTTCCTGAGGTTTGCTTCAACTTCGCAGCGCTGGGCTACCTGCTATCGCTGTTCACCCCAGAAAAACTGATTGGCTATGTTAGCGGATCGATGTCCCCGAATTTCCTCGCCGAGAGGGTTTGGCGGTTCCGCGACGGCTTGAACAACCCATGAAAAATCGAACGAACAAACCCTTGCGAGCGCTCTCCTTTGCGGCGCTTTTTTCCAGTTCCTTTGTTGTAGGGCAGCTTCCTGCCCAGGATGACGAGGAGGAAATTTTTGAGCTTTCACCGTTTCAGGTGGATGCGGACAACGATAGCGGCTACCGCGCTACGAACTCCATTTCCGGCACGCGCATCAACATGGCGATCAAGGACACGCCGATGCCTTTGGAAGTGGTGACGCGGCAATTCATCGAAGATACGGGCGCGACCGATTTGCGCGAAGCTCTCAAGTATAGCTCCGGTGTTATTCTCCAGTCGCAAAACGACTTGGCGAGCCGGGGAGCTAGCGCGTACCAGGGACCAGGCGGAGTGAACAATGCGGAGGGCGCGACCGCGAATCCGAATGGCGTTCAGTTGAAGCTTCGTGGTTTTGTAACCAACAATTCGCTACGCGACGGCTTTCTTCGCCAGAACGCGACCGACTCTGTAAACATCGAACGTGTGGAGGTGGTGCGCGGCCCGGCAGCGCTTTTGTATGGAACGGGCAACTTCGGCGGCGTAGTTAATTATATGGTACGCCGTCCGTCTACGGTGGCTTCGAGCTCTTTCGATGTTACCTACGGTACGAACGATTTGATGCGGGGGACCTTCGACACGACTGGGGCTCTTTCCGACGATGGGAAGGTGGCCTTCCGCTTATCTGGAGCTTTGCAGTCTTCGGGAGACCATACTCAGTATTTCGAGGAAGACCATTATTTCATAGCGCCTTCTTTTGTTTGGAATCCGAGCGACAAGACTGAAGTGTATGTAGATCTAGAATACGGTGAGCAGAATCTCGGCGGCCTAGGGGCGCGTCGCTTGCGTTCCGTAGCGAATGTAGGGATCAATAACGACCAGAACGAGCACAGCGGATTTTACACGCCTATTGGCGCTGACCCTCGGGAAGTGCGTATTACAGGTCCGGATACGTATTTCGATAGTCAGTCGAGCAACGTTATGGCAAAGGTAACCCACGAGCTTTTCGATGGAGTTAACTTCCTCGCTGGATACAACTACTCGACCCACGATACGCAGCAGCGCGATATCGCGGCTCAGCTGTTCACGAATCTAGGGCCGGTGGCCTTGCAAGAGACGATTAACCTCTCTCCGATCGAACCCGGCCGCGCGAGCGGGAGCAGCAATGTGCAAACCGGCGAGGTGCCGAACTCGATCGCTCAATACTTGTGGAACCGTAGCGAAACGGATAACACGCGAAACCAGTACCGTGTCGAGCTCGCGATCCAGAAGCCGCTCTTCGACGACCGCTCCGAGTGGTTGCGCATCGACAACCAGATTTTGATGGGGTTCTCCTATTTGAAGCATGACAAGTCTACTTCGACCTGGGCGACGAATCCGAACGAATTCAACTACCGCGCTCCTAACGACCTGAGTCCGTTGCTTTTTTCGGAGCAGGGCGATGGATCGCCGACCGCTGGCATGTTTCACAACGATATGAGCGAGTCTGAGGCGATCAACGAGGGACAGTATATTAGCTATCTCGGCAGCTTCCTGAACGATCGCTTGAAGGTCATGGCAGGGGCTCGTAAGGACAAGAATGATACGTCCAATTCGAACAGGGGCCGTAACGCTCCGAGCGAAGACTATTCCAGCAGTTCGACGGTAGGCGAAACGCAAAACGACAATACGAACCAGTATGGAGTTAGCTTCAAGTTGACCGAGAATATCTCTCTTTTCGCGTTGGAGTCCGAGGGCTTGCAGCCGAACTTTTCTGGGCAATTGCTTCCGGACACCGGAAAGCCTGCGGGCGCGAGTTTCGCGAAGAGCGAGGAGATCGGTATCAAGTTCGACCTGCTGGACGGGAAGCTTTCCGGTACGATCAGCAAGTACAAGATCGAGAAGACCGGTTTCGTGGGGGCTCCTTGGTTCTCGCCGGTGACGCTCGGCAACCCGCGTTTCGATCCGACGAAGGACATCGTCTACAATGTATCCAACTGGACGCCGTCGCAGGCGCCTGGCGGATCGAATGGCGGATCGGGCAAGCTCGATTCGGGGGCGCCTTATGAGGCTTGGCTCGCGGGCGTCGAGTCCGGGGCTATCTTCCAATCGAGCGAGGGCAACGGCTCCGAAACGTGGTACGTTAATGCCAGCAAGCCGGAGGGGGCTGCCTACCTCGACGCCGGATTTGCGGCGAACGCGGCGGACCCCGGCAATTGGGCGGGATTCCTCTACCAAGGCGAAACGGGGGATTCGTTGGTGAACAATGCGACCATGGATACGATGGCCTTCCATGGCAACGGCTCTGGCAACGCCACGATCCTGCAGACGGACGAGTCGAAGGGCTACGACGCTCAGGTGCTGTTCAGCTTGACCGAAAATTTCCAGCTCCTCGCCAATGCGGCGATAACGGAAGTCGAGCGCAAGAACTTCGGCCAATGGATGGCGTATCCCTATCGTGAAGACCGTTGGGCAGTTTGGAACTATGACAACGCTTCATGGGGGACCTTCAATTACGATCGGGAAGATATCTATGGCGATCCCGGTGAGTTGGGAGTCATCGGTCCTGCCACGGAGACGCGCACGGGCGCGGGCCAGTTGGCGGGGGACGACACTCCCAAGTATCGCTTCGATTTCTGGGGCAGCTACAAGTTCAGCGACGGCAAGTTCAAGGGAACGACGGTTGGCCTTGGCGGCTACTACGAGTCGAAGCGCGAGTACATCTCTGGCGTGACGCGTGGATCCGGGCAGAACATTTTCGACACGGACGGTCGTCCGTTGGTGCTCTACACGAGTCCCCGCCATAATGTGGACGCGATGATCCGCTACGACTGGCGTACCGGCGACGACAAGCCGCAGCACGTCCAGCTCAACGTCAGCAACCTTCTCAATGACCGTGACCTCTACGGACTGATCTATTCGAGCCCCTTGAGCGCGAAGATCTCCTACGGTCGACAATTCTAGTCAGGTGTAGAAACCTCTGGGGCTCGGCGCTGGGGTAGCGCCGGGCCCATTTTCTCGAAGGCAAGTGTGGTTAAGGTATCGTAGCATTCGTTCCCTGCGAGGGCGCTCTTTGGCAAGGTTGCGCCTTGTGGCATGCATGGTTGGTGCTGCTAGTAGCTCTATGCGATCCTCCTTTTGCTTTTTGGCTATAGTCATAGTGTATCCAATATATGGAGGCTTAGATGTTAGAGGTCGTGAGTTGTATGTGGATGGAGCTCGATTTTTGGCCCGAGGCGTTTGCTACAATCCAACCCCTATAGGAGACGATGTTAATGACGATCCTCCTCACGGAGACTATTTCTCCAGTGGCTATGCTGCCCTGCATGCGAGGGACTTACCTTACCTGAGAATGATGGGGATAAACGTGCTTCGGGTCTACAACTGGGAACCGGGCGTGGATCACAGCGGGTTTTTGGATACCTGTTACAACAACGGCCAGCAGCCCTTGCTCGTTTTGGTAAACCGTTGGATAGATCCTGGCAGCGATTGGTCAAACGCTGCAGTCGTGGCGAACGTCGAGAGCCAGTTTGTCGGGATGGCGAGGGAGATTAAGGATCATCCGGCGGGCCTGGGAGTGATCATCGGAAACGAGGTCAACGAGTACAATGGCAATGGCCTTAAACCAAGTTTCTGGCGAGCGATGAATGGTATCGCCGAGGCGGTCAAGGCTGAGGCTCCCGATTTATTGGTGACGATGGCGATTACCGATCGACTGCAGCAGGTTGCAGCGTTTGACGCGGAATTGACAGCCCTAGATGCATGGAGCGTCCAGGTTTATCGCGGCTCGGGCTTTGGCAGCTTTTTCAGTGAATATGCATCGGCTAGCTCCAAACCACTTTTGATCACGGAATTTGGCTACGATACCTACGACAATCGGGCCGGGAATCCGTATCCGGATAATGGATCGTATCCGGCTGACATTGTAGTGGGATTGATCGAGGAAAGCTGGGAGAATCGGGACATTTGTTCAGGTGTATTCGTGTTTTCCTATCTCGATGGTTTATGGAAGGCGAATGGAAGCGATGCTGAATACGATCCTGGTGGAAACGTTAACCCAGGTTTTGAAGATGGATTTGCGAACGAAGAGTGGTGGGGGATTTTTCGCCCGATAGCGACTCCAGGGCAGGTTGATGCAGTTGAGCCGAAGGCGCTTTTCGAGGGGTTGAAAGAGCTTTGGGGGCAGCCGCAGGTCTTGTCGCTGAAATTGTCCGAGAGCGAGTCACAATGGCATTTAGACATGGAGCGGCTGCCGTTGCGGCAGGACGAGGTTGCTCGCATCGAAAAATGGGACGAGCTGTCTCGTAGCTGGGTGCATTTCAACCGGCTTGAAGGGAGCGAGTTATCTCCTGGAAAAAGAAGTTTACGCTTTAGTATAGAGAAAGAAGCGGGGCTATTTCGAGCGGTGGCATTACCTTGAATTTTATATTATGAAAAAACGAACAATTGGAATTCTTGCGAGTATTCTTTGCATCGGCCTAGTGGCTTGCGCGAACGATGGCTATGTCGAGAGGAAGAATTTTGGAGCTCTCTACGAGCCACTTGATCGCGTGCTGCATGGAGGAGGCCAGGACCCGGCCGGCTTTCTGGAGTATGCGGATGCTCTTGGGGAGGATCGCTACCCAGTGTTGTGGATGACTTATATCGGGCTGGAGCATCCACCGGAGCACATTCTCGATTGGGGAAAGGGCGTGAAACGGGATCTGGATGCGATTGGCAGGGACGACCTGATGCCGCAAATCGGTCTCAGCATGACCGGTGGAAATGACGATGGGTCGGGACTGGACGCTTTGGTCGCTCGCGGCGACTACGACGCTCAGATCGAGGCGTTTTGCGAGGCGCTGGCCTTTATTGGCCGGGACAGTTTCGTGCGTATCGGCTACGAATTCGAAGGCAGTTGGAACAACTATTCCGAAGCTGGATTTGTTGGTAGTTGGAAACGTATTACAACCGCCATGCGGGAGCGGGACCTCCCCGTGGCGACGGTTTGGTGTTCCGGCGGAGGATCTGCAGGCCCGCGGCCGATCGAGGAGTTGATGGCCTTCTATCCGGGCGACGAGTGGGTTGACTGGTGGGGTGTGGACGTGTTTTCGCCCGGAGAGATCGGTATGGATTGGATAACGGACTTTTGCGAGCTGTCGGGGGAGCATGGGAAGCCGGTGATGTTGGGCGAGGTGACACCGCGCCATGTAGGAGTGCTCGATGGGCAGAAGGATTGGGACGAATGGTTTGGGCCGTTTTTTGAGCGGATCCGTAGCCAGCCGGAGATCAAGGCCTTTTGCTATATCAATTGGGAGTGGGATTATTGGTCGAGGAAGCTCGGGTTCCAGTGGCATGACTGGGGCGATGCTCGCCTGCAGATGAACGAAACTGTATTGGAAGCTTATCGGATGGAGTTGGACCGTTCCCTCTACGAGCACTCTGAATGACAGGGACTTTTCATTGTTTTGGCTTTTGGGAATGTCGGCACCTTGACCTTTGGTGATGGCGAGTTTCACTAGGCGGCCAATCTTATCCGTTTCCATCGGCTGAAACGCTGCCGTAGATTTTAAGGTCGTCCAAATGAACCCGGAGGGCGGCGCTAAGGCTGTTGAAGCGAAAGTTGAGAAGCTGCGTGTGAGTAGCTACAAGCGGTATCGAAAGTAACCTGAGCTGGGACGCATATAGCGATTTCAGGTCAAAAGGGGAGAGGGCTTTGCGGAGTCGTTTCCGGATACGGTCCTCTGGGATCTGATCGCTGACGATATGGAGGCTTGGTTGCTGAAAATGGAGGTTCAGCCAAGGACGATATAGAACCATTTCGCTACCAACACCAGTACTGAAATATGCGTTCGAACGAAAGTATTTGGTGAAGTCTCCCGTCGAGAGTTTGACAAGTGAAGAGCGAAAAGCGCCCTATGCGGGTATTGTGCGTCGTTCTGGTTCGCCTTGGTCACTGGACTGAGCGGGCAGGGCAAGCTTGTGGAAGCCTACAAGGTCGTGAGGCAGACGCTTTCGCATTGGCCGAGCAATTCGCTGCTGCGCGCGAGGGAGGAGTCGCTGGATAAGGGAACAGGGGAGGAAGAACGATGAAATGTGGAGCGTTTATAATGACTTAAGGCGCGCGAGCGTCTCATGGCGCTGGTCGACAATGCGCGGAGGGTTTCCGTGCCGAGGAGCGAATGCGACGACACTTGACGAGCTCAGTGAGGAAACATCGAAGATGACGGGACCTGAACACAAAAAAACGCCCCATTTTTGGAGGCGTTTATTCGGCTTTCGCCGTTCCGACAGTGGTGGCGGGTCCCGGAATCGAACCGGGGACACAAGGATTTTCAGTCCTCTGCTCTACCAACTGAGCTAACCCGCCGCTGTCAGAAAGATTTCGGACAATAGAAGCGGGGGATGGCCCGTCAATGGGAAACTTCAAGAAAAGTCGTTTTTGTGCTTAAATATCTTTCAAAGAGCAGCTTATGAAAAAAAGAGAGCCCCTTGAGGCGGGGAGATACTGCTTCCCGATGAAGTTCAGGCCTGGGTCCCTCTAGGCCCTTATAAGATGCTCGTTTTGGTTGATAAGGTGCACATTAATGCATTTATTGCTTGAGGTGATCTTTCTCGGGTAGTCTACTCACGGCTTATGTTACCCCTACGCTTTCCCTTGTGCCTCTTAGCCGTTTTGGCGATGAGCGGCTTTTCGGTTTCGATCGCCAAGCCGAAGGATTCGAATACCAGCGTTTCGATCAAGCGCCAGATCGAGCCGAGGTATCCGGGGTGGGCCTACACGCATGGAATCAGCAGCGGGTACGCGAAGATCGCATTTTACGTGGACGAGTACGGTCAGGCCTCGGAGTTCTTTCCGATCGAGTACAGCTATCCGGCTTTTGCCGATGAGTTGATGGTGACCATAAAGAAGTGGGATTTCTTGCCGGCGAAGCAAAATGGGGTGCCGGTCAAAAGCGTCTGCCATGCCTATTGGGAATTCTTGCCTGACCGGGCGATCGAAACGAACGCTCTTTTCGACACGAGCAAACGCGTCGACGGAAACGCGGGCGAAGGGTATCGTACCTTAAAGTATCGGGAAGACGAAGAGCTGGATTCTCGGATCGGCATGACTTCGTTTCCGGGTGTCACGATCGTACGTGGTTCGGGACTTCTACAGGAGGGGAGAAAGTCGATACGAGCTCGAGTGAATTTCTTTGTCGACCAGCGTGGTGGCGTGGTGTTGCCGCATGTGGTGGACTCCAGCGATCCGCAGACGAACGCTCGACTGGAGGCTGCGCTCAGGAAAGCCTCCTTTGCCCTGCCGACTTACCAAGGAGAGCCGACGATTGCTTTGCTTGAGAGAACCTACGACTTCCCGATCTTGTGGCTGCAGGAAGAGCCGGCGCAAGAATTGTAGGTCACTCCGGACGCCGCGTCTAGAACGTGGCCCTCCGTTCAGGAAGGGCTGCATCGGCTCCCAGGTAGAGATCTTTGCGTGGAGGTGCTATCCGCAAAGAATGTGCTAAATCGCCATTGCAAGGCGCTAGTTTAGCGGAGTCGGTGTGCCGCTTACATCCCAGACCCGACCGTTTGCTACGGTGAAGAGGCTCTTTCCGCGAAGTCCTTTTTCGCCTTTCATGGCGCTGTGGTAGTGGGGGTCCTCCAATTGGGCGGCGAGGGTTTGTTCGTCCACTTCGTAGGGCGTTTCAGGGTCGAAGATCGCGAGGTTTGCCATGGCTCCGTCCGCGAGGGTACCGACTTCGTAGGGGAACTCGAAGAACTGGGCCATGTGTTTGGCAGGGTTGATGGCGGCGAGTCGGTCGATGTCGTGTTGCGTGTATCCGTAGCGGTAGACGAGTTCGCCGTAGAACTGCAGGCTGTGCTCGATGTTGCGGGTGCCGGGGGCTCCCGGGAGGCCGTCCTTGAACTTCTTGGCGGCGGGAGCGTGAGGGGCGTGGTCTGTACCGAAGAAAATCGTGGTATCGCCCGAGCGAATCGCGTCGCGGGTGATCTCGATCAAGCTGAGTTGGTCTTCGCGGCTGG
Source organism: Pelagicoccus enzymogenes (assembly GCF_014803405.1). Lineage (NCBI taxonomy): Bacteria > Pseudomonadati > Verrucomicrobiota > Opitutia > Puniceicoccales > Pelagicoccaceae > Pelagicoccus > Pelagicoccus enzymogenes. Next base: position 83,429 of record NZ_JACYFG010000061.1, on the reverse strand, counting down.
GGTGCGCTGGCCGGCGGTAGTTGATGAGGGCGGTTTCGCGCTTTTGGGTAAGCAAGCGTTCGCGGCACCAGTAAACGTAGTCTAGGCCGATCTCGGCGGGTAGGGCGTAGGGCATCTCCTTGCGGGCGTCCAATATCTGCTGGAGGGCCGGGCCGGTGGGGATGTGACGGGCGAGCAGGCTGCTTAGTCCAGCCTCCTTCGCGAGGGCCATGGTTTCCGATTGGCAGGCGAGAACCGTGTCGCCGTTGAAGTACTCGTGGTGTAGAAGCACCTCGTCGGGCTGTATCCGCTTTTTGAATTCAGGGAGGGATTCGTTGGGGCGAGCCTGGTCGTTGTGGTAGGAGACGGCCTGCCCGCGCCACAGCTCGAACATGTCCCGTCGAACTTGTCCTGTGAGTCCGGAGCCACCAAAGGTCGAGCCGAAGTCTTTGCCCTCGTGTCCAGGGATGGCGGCTGCCCCCGGTTCCATGCGCGGCCACAGGACGATGGGGAAGAGCGCTTGTTCCGTATAGTGCTTCTGGATACGCGAGTGCCGGTAGGGGCCGACGGGTCCCCATGGGGTGTTGCCCATGGCGCCCACTGCGCAAACGCCGCCCTTAAGGGCCGAAAGGCAGCCGGAGCGGATGGAATAGAGCGCGTTGGCGGATTTGATATTAGCGACCAAGTTGTCGTAATCCGCTCCCTCTGGACCGTGCTCCTCGACCTCCTCTGGCGTGGGGATGGCGGTCTCGCGAAAGTGTACGTGTGGATCGAACCTTCCGAGGGCGATGTGGGCGGAGTCGGGCAGGGCGATGTCCGCCGCTGCGGAAGATCCCAGTTCCAGCTTCAGGGGTTCGCCCGGGGCGCAGGTAACCACGCCCGCTGCAAGGGTCCCATCGTCGAGATGGATGTTTCGGGAAGAGATTCGGAGGCTTGTTTTCGAAACTGACACGCGAAATAGGGAAGCTGAAGATGGCGAGGGAGCAAGCGTGGATTGCTAGAGGACGCTGGCAGGTTGTCTGAAATCTGAGAATTCCGACTTGCCAAGAAGCCAAGCTCGGGCAGAGATTATTGGCTTGGACGCCGCTCTAGCTCAGTTGGTAGAGCAACTCATTCGTAATGAGTAGGTCGTCGGTTCGACTCCGATGAGCGGCTCCACTTTCGTTTCGCCACTCACCTCCGTCGAACCCGCGGTTCGATGTTTCGTCACGTTGTTCCTCAAGTGTCGTCGCCTTGCTCCTCGGTAACCGATGAGCGGCTCCACTTTCGTTCCGCGGCCCATCTCCGTCGAACTGGGGTTCGATGTCTCCTCGCGTTGCTCCTCGAGTGTCGTCACTGCGTTCCTCGGTACCGATGAGCGGCTCCACTTTCGTTCCGCGGCCCATCTTCATCGAACCGGAGGTTCGATCTCGACTCGCTCGTTAAGGACAAGGTTGTGAGGAACGCTCACCCCCATGTTCCTCAGTATGCGGCTGGCTTCTTCCCGGACGCGGTAGCGTCGTTGCTCGAAGCGGGGCGTTTCCGAATCGGGGTAGTAGATCAGCTGTTTCTGGGCGGCGGGATGATCCAGCAGGCTTTGGAAAAGCGGAACATCCTCTCGACGTTTCCAAGCTCCCACGAAACTGACGACTCTTCCTATCTCCCAACCGTCGACTTCTGCGCTCGGATTTAGAGTTTCCTGCTGGAGGTACTCTCGGAGTTCGTCGTGTATCGCGAGATTGAAGAGGTTTCTGTCGCCGTACATTCCGAGATTGTAGAGGGTCGCAACCGTTTGGGTGGGTTGTTCGGTCGCGCACTTTTGCCAAAAGCGTCGCTCTTCGCGGGAGCCTGGGTTGCGGCGATTCTTAGTATCAGGGTCCCCTTGTGAAGCGAGGGCGCATAGTACGAGTAGTTGTTGGCTGGGGGAGAGTTCGAAGCCGATTGCGGCTAGGCCTTGATGCTTGTTGCGGTGGCTCAGGGCGTTTGCGCAGGCTTGAGTTAGGGAGTCGTTTTCGGAGCGAATCCACTTTTGGAAAAAGGAGTCCTCGAAATTTTCGTTAGCGAATCGGTGGTTGAGGAGCAACTTGGAGGCTTGTTCGGTTTGGATCGGGGCAGCGGCGATGAGAGCGCTCTCAAGCTTTTGGGCGATGGCTTGTTCGAACTTTTGGATACGTGAGATGCTGGGGTCAATTTTTCCGCTTAGGAGATCGTTCAAGACGGGCCAAGCAGTCGTTGGGCTTCGATCCGTTTCTTCAATCGCTGCGGAGACGAGGGCGTCCAACTTCGGTTTTTCCGGCCACTTTGCTTTGAGAATTCTCTCGAAGGCAGCAATTTGTTTCCGCACTGCTTTCTCGTGCTTCTTTACGGTGTTGAGGTACTCGCGAACGTTGGCCCGAACGTATTCACTTTCTTGATAAGAGCTCACGAGTCGAAGGGCGCTTAGTATCTCATCGGGACCGGGGTTGTAGAAGCTTTGTTCGCGATCTGGGTCATAGTGTTCCTTGTCGAAGTCGAAGCAACGTACGAGAGAGGGGGGAAGTTTTCTCCTGGCGAGTTTGTCGAGAGCGGCCGCCTTACGGTCTTCTTCTCGGTAGTGGGCGATACCTATGTTTGAGGCGAATGGCGAATCGCTGTAGGCCTTGTAACGGACGTTTGCCTTTACTCCTTGGCTGGGAAGGTAGCCGTGAAAAGCAAAGTGGCTGCCGGGAGGCAGCTCTACTGCCAGGTAGCTGTTTCCACAAAAGCTGAAGCGATGGGTTTGGGCGCGGACCCACTCTCCGGAATCGTCTTGAAATTCTAGTTTCAAGTAGATGTCTCCATCCTGGCTTTCGAAGCGTTGCCTCTCTGAGGTGCGATTGACTAGATAGAGTGGGACTGTGCCTGAGTTCGCGGCTGGAAAGTCAGCGTAAAGTGTGAGACGGCCATGGGGAGCTGGAACGCTCGCGGGCAAGTTCGCGTTTGGCTGGGGGCTGCCGACTGAGAAGTGTATGTCCTGACCGTTGTCCTGTCCCACGGCGATGGGAACGAGCGTATGGGAAATGGCTAACGCGAAGATGAATAGTGTGGTTATGGGGCAGCGGAGAAACATGGGGACGGATGGGGAGCAGGGGCGTTTTTTATGGTTACGGGCACTTTAACGTTTTGGAGCCTCTTCTACAGTACTTTTCTATGCCGATTTGTTCACTTCTGTGCTGACTCTGCCCTTGGGGGAGGGATGATGCTGGGACCCCATGAGCAAGATCGATTTTAAGAAGGAGTATAAGGATCTTTACCGTCCCTCAGCCAGGGAGGTATCGGTGGTCGTGGTGCCAGCCATGAACTTTCTGATGATTGACGGAATGGGGGATCCTGGCAGCTCGAAGGAGTTTGAGGCGGCGATGGAAGCGCTGTATCCAATGGCCTATAGCTTGAAGTTTATGTCGAAGCTAGGGCCGACTGCTCAGGATTACGTTGTGCCGCCTTTGGAGGGGCTGTGGTGGGCAGACGATATGAACGCTTTCGCGGAGGGACGTCGCGACGAGTGGAAATGGACGCTTATGATCATGCAGCCGGGATTCGTCTCGAAAGCGATGTACGAGGAGGCTCTCGTCTCGGTCCGCAAAAAGAAAGATCCAGCTCTGTTGGATCGGGTGCGTTTCGAGCCGTACGAGGAAGGCGAATCCGTGCAGCTACTCCACATCGGTCCGTTCGAGGAGGAAGGTCCGAGTGTAGCGCGTTTGCACGACAAGATCGACGAGCTGGGAAAAAAGCGATTCCACAAGCATCACGAGATTTACTTGAGCGACCCGCGTCGCGCTGCGCCTGAAAAGCTCAAGACAGTGCTGCGCCAAGCGATGCGTTGAGGAGGTGACTCGATGAAGTATTCGATCGGCGAGTTTTCCCAGATTACGCGGGCTTCGGTCAAGGCCTTGCGGCTCTATCACGAGAAAGGTTTGTTGCGGCCCGACTTCGTTGATCCTGAATCTGGATACAGGTACTACTCCCGGGACCAGGTGGGGGAGGCTCGGGTGATAGCGAACCTGAAGGACCTCGGGTTCTCCTTGTCGGAAATTAAAGAGGTGCTGGAGAGTTGCGAGGAGGACGGGGATTTGCTGGATCGTTTGCGGGCGAAGCGTCGCGATCTGGAGAAACGGGTGAAGCGATTCCAGGACTCGATTGCCGATATCGAGCTCGTGGTGAGCGGCAAATTTGCTCAATCCGCTCATGGAGCGTCAGGTGAGGAGGTCATCGAAAAGGAGATTCCGGACCTGTTGGTGGCAGGGTATCGGCTTTGCGGACGCTACTCGGACGCTGGGCAAGGCTTTCGCGTTTTGGGACGTCGGGCGGGGAGGCAGATGGTGGGAAAGCCTATGTGCCTGTATTTCGATGGCGAATACAGGGAGGAAGACGCCAATTTCGAACCCTGCTTCGAGGTGAAGAAGCAGGTGGAGCATGAGCGGTTGCATTGTCGCAACTTGACGGGGGGACGGGCCTTGACCGTAATGCATCGCGGTCCCTACGAGCGTTTGTACGAGAGCTACGCTAGGCTTTTCGAAGAAGTTAAGAAGCGAGACTTGAAGGTCCTGTGTCCCTCGCGAGAAGTGTACCACAAGGGGCCAGGGATGATCTTGCGCGGAAATCCTCAAAAATACCTGACGGAGATTCAGTTTCTCGTGGGCTAGGGGCGTTAATTTGATAGCGCTAGGCAACTGAGCTAGAGGATTGATCAGGAGGCTTTTTTGTTGGAGGCTTCCTCTATGCCCCGTTTTATCCCCCTTTCCTTGCTGGCCTGCTTGGGGCCAGCTCTTTGCTTGGCGACGAGCTCTCGAGATTGGAGCGCCTACCTAGGAGATCGGTCTTCCAGCCAGTTCTCCGAGTTGTCCGAGATCACGACGGATAACGTGACGCGGCTCGAGCCCGCTTGGATATGGGATGGGGACCAGGGGGCGAAGGGGGACAGGGGGTATTCCGAGATCCAGTGCAATCCTTTGGTGGTTGATGGGGTGCTGTACGGTACGGATGCGAACATCGACTTGATCGCGCTGGACGCGGGCACGGGAGACTTGCTTTGGAAGCTCGATCCCTACGACGGGTTGAGCGTTAGCGAGGGGCGCGGGGTTAATCGAGGCCTAGTGTATTGGGAAAGTGGGGACGAGTCGCGGATTCTGTTTGGCGTAAGCCGGTTCCTGATTGCGGTAGACCCGAAGACGGGTAAACGGATCGAGTCGTTCGGCGAGGCGGGTCGAGTTGACCTGAAGGCCGATCTCGGGCGGGATGCGGAGGGCTTGCAGGTGATGGCGAATACGCCGGGAGTCGTCTACGGGGATTTGATTGTGATGCCGATGCGTTTGGGGGAGGGGCCGGCTCCAGCGGCGCCCGGCCCGATCCGCGCTTACAACGTCCGTACGGGCGAGCTGGTTTGGCGTTTCAACACGATCCCGCAGCCTGGCGAGTTCGGTTTCGAAACGTGGCCACCGGAGGCTTACGAGAGCGTGGGCGGAGCGAATGTTTGGGCTGGCATGAGCGTGGATGTGGAGCGAGGGATTCTCTATTGTCCGACGGGCTCGGCGGCTTTTGACTTCTGGGGAGGGGACCGCTTGGGGCAAAACCTGTTTGCCAATTGCTTGATCGCTCTGGATGCGGCGACGGGAAAGCGGATCTGGCATTACCAATTCGTGCGACACGACATCTGGGACCGGGATCTGCCGGCTCCGCCCAATTTGCTGACGGTTCATCGGGATGGGGAGGCGATTCCGGCAGTGGCTCAAATTACGAAGTCGGGCCACGTCTTTCTCTTCAACAGGGTGACAGGCGAGCCGCTGTTTCCGATTGAGGAAGTTCCGGTGCCTTGGTCCGATTTGCGTGGCGAGCAGGCTTGGCCTACTCAGCCTCTTCCTTTGAAGCCCGCGCCCTTTGCCCGGCAGCAGTTTTCGGCGGACCAGATTACGGACATCTCGCCGGAGTCGCAGCGGGAGGTGATGGACCGATTCGTGACCTTGCGTCCGCATATGCCCTTTATGCCACCCAGCAAGGAAGGCACGATCATCTTTCCCGGCTTCGACGGAGGCGGGGAGTGGGGCGGCGCTGCGGTAGACCCCAATGGCGTTCTCTATGTCAACAGCAACGAGATGCCCTGGGTTTTGACCATGGTCGATGCCACGGCGGCGGAGAGCGAGGGGCAGCGCATCTTCATGCAGAATTGCGCCGGTTGCCATGGAGCGGAACGTGAGGGAAGCTTGGCTCAGAATGTGCCGGCCCTAACGGGTATCCAGGATCGCATGACGCGAGAGGGAATTCTGGAACTCATCACTCAAGGGAAGGGAGTGATGCCTCCCTTTGGCTTTTTCGAGAAGAGGGACCTGAATGCATTGGTCGACTTTCTCGTGAGTCGAGACGGTGGGGATCGCCATGCGGACAAGCAAGCGAAGTCGGAGGGGATCGTTTCGCGACCTTGGACGCACACTGGATACCGACGTTGGCTGGACTCCAAGGGATATCCTGCGGTAAAGCCGCCTTGGGGCACGCTCAACGCCATCGATATGAACACGGGGGAATTCGTCTGGAAAACGACATTGGGCGAGTTCGAGGAACTCATGTCGCAGGGTATCCAGCCGACGGGTACGGAAAACTATGGAGGGCCAGTTGTGACGGCGGGCGGCTTGTTGTTCATCGGTGCCAGCAAGGACGGGTTCTTCCGGGCTTTCGATGCGGCGACGGGAGAGGAGCTTTGGAAATACAAGCTGCCAGCAGGAGCCTACGCGACGCCGGCAGTTTATGAGGTCGACGGACGCCAGTACGTGGCAGTGGCCTGCGGCGGCGGTAAGATGGGAACGCCCCGAGGGAATTATTACGTGGCCTTCGCCTTGGGGGACTAGGGAGGGGGAATCGCGGCGCACGTTCAGCTGGCTCAGTGTCTTCGACAAGGCCGCTTCCTGCCTGCCGCCCGCGGAGCGGCCGGCCCACCTTACGCGGAGCGGCCGGCCCACCCGTTTCACCTTCTACTGCTCGAGGCAGTCGCAGACGCTTTCGCAGAGGCCGATGAAGGTTTCCTCCATCAAGGAGAGGCGGCGGCCTTTCAGGTAACAAACGCCCCAGGTGCGCTTCAGCTGCTTGCGGCTGGGAGATAGGAGGTGGATGCTGCCTTCGGCGATTTCCTTCTGGGCGACCCAGGGAGCGATGATTCCGACGCCGATGCCGATTTTGACCAACTCCTTGATCGCCTCCATGGAGCCGAGTTCGATCACTTTACTAAAGGAGTGTCCCTCGGTGCGGAAGTGGCGGCGGATGGATTCGAAGGTCATGCTTCCCTTGCTGTAGGTGACGAAGGTCTGCTCGTCGATCTCAGCTCCGGGCGCGACCTTTCGGCTGGCCCATGGATGGGAGGGGGCCACGGCGAACTGCAGGTTGTCTTCGAAGACGGATTGGCTGTCGATATCGTCGCTCGACTGAGGAGAAAGGGTGAGGGCGAGGTCGATCTCGTTTCCCCGCAGCTCGTCCATGAGCTCCTTGGCGTTGTTCGGCGAGATCGAGAGCTGGCAATCGGGGAAGGTCTGGCGGAACTCGCGGATGACGGTGGGTAGGATGTATTGGCAAGCGGTCGTGCCGGCTCCGATGCGCAGGCGCCCGGCTCCCCAGCGACTGAGGGCTTCGAGCTCGCCCCGCACGCTTTGCATGCGCTGGTGGATCCGGTCCGCGGCGGCGAGAAAGATGTCGCCCGCCTCCGTGAGGTGAATCTTGCGCCCCAACCGATTGATAAGTGGACAGCCGAGATCATCTTCGAGCGCCTTGATGGAATGGCTCACCGCGGATTGCGTAAGATTGAGCTGTTTTGCAGCTAAAGTGAAGCTACCCGTCTCGGCGAGTGTCTTGAAAGCAAGGAGTTGGCGGCTGTCTATTATGTCTTCTCGCATGAAAAATTTTAAAGTTAAGTGGGGCTATATAAAAATAATTTGGATTTCAAGCGATAAGACCACTTTGGCGCGAAGGTGGCTGTCCCCTTTTCCAATGGACGAATTTGAGAAAAAGGGTTCTGAAGCAGTTGTTGCGCCCAGATTGGTAGGTAAGCGTAGAACGGCGATCCGCCTTGGATATATCGGTTTGGTGGACGCTGCTCCGCTGTTGGTTGCCTCTCACTACGGCCTCTTCGAGAGCAAGGGCTTGGACGTGGTTTTGAGCCGGGAAGTCGGTTGGGCGACCATTCGCGAGAAGGTGCTTTTTGGCGAGTTGGAGGCGGCGCACGCCCTTTCTACCTTACCCTTTGTCTCGACCTTGGGCTTGGGCTCTGCTCCGATTCCGTGCGTCGCCGGCATGGTGATTAGCCGTGGAGGAAACGCGGTGGTCCTCTCCGAGGAGCTGCGGCACCGCGGCGTCAAGAACAAGGAAACGCTCAAGCTCGACGTGGAGAACCGGAAGGCCTTTCGCAAATACAAGTTTGCCACGGTCTACGCGTGCTCGCCCCACAACTTCCACTTGAGGGAATGGCTTGCGGCCGCGAACATCAATCCTGACTCCGATGTGGAGTTGGTCACTTTGCCGCCAGCTCAGATGTGCCGCAACCTTGCGGCAGGGACGATTGACGGCTTTTGCGTAGGCGAGCCTTGGGCGAGCCGGGCCATCAAGGACAAGATTGGTTGGTCGCCAGTTAATTCCGAAGATCTGAGTCCAGGGCATCCCGAAAAGGTTTTGATGGTGCGAGAAGACTACGCCCAGGAGCATCGCGAAGAGAATGCGGCATTGATAGCGGCGATCGTAGAAGCGTGCTCTATTTGTGAAGATCCGACGGAGCGCAGCCGTATCGCTGAGCTTCTGAGCGACAAGAAGCGGGTGAACTGCCCTCCTGAGATATTGGACCTATGCTTGTCGCCATCTTTCAACTACGGACTCGGCAGGGTCGAGCATCGTCCGGGCTTTCTGCGCTTCCACTACGGGGATTCAGCTCGGCCAACGGATGCGGATACGGAGTGGGTGCTGGAGCGTCTCGGCCGTTCCTGCGCGGATGCTGCAGCAGCGGTGCAGCTGGAAAAGGCGAAAACGGTGTTGCGACCCGACTTGTACGAGGCAGCCATGGCTCTGCCTTGCTAGCCGCACGTTCCATTTTTGCGTGATCAATCCAGGCCCGCCTCCAAGGCGGGCCTATTTGTTTCCGGGGATGGTTCGCGCCTCTATAGCTATTTTAGACAGGCGCTCAAATTGGTTCAGGGCCAAAAACGGCAGTCGCTCAAACTTGCTTCGTCTTTATTGAATCAAATAATTCCTAAGATGAATGAAATTCATTGAAATGAGTTGGGATAAAAAATCTTAATAATTTATTATCTTCGCGTCGTGTGTTGTAAGTTGTTGTAGTTGAATGTTTAGTGAGGATTCTTTTCTGGTTCTTGAGGAACATGTGAGTCGTTCGTTTAGAGCGGATGGCGTGCTTTGGCACGCACAAGGCTTAAAGGGGGATTAGGTTTCTGAGTGATTTTGCGCACGCTGCGTTCGTGAAGGTGTATTGGAATCATAACTACGGGAACCGCTCTTTATTAGCCTAAATCACATAATTACCGGGATAAAACCAGAATGACTGATCTAAAGAAATGGATAACCACCGCAAGTGCCGCCCTGGCGCTTTCCTCGCTCAATGGCGAGATGCTCGATTTGGAAAAAGATGAACTCAAGTTCGGTTTCATCAAGCTGACGGACTGTGCCCCAATCGTTATCGCCAAGGAAAAGGGGTTTTTCGAGGACGAAGGCTTGCAGGTCGAGGTGATTGCTCAGCCGAACTGGAAGCAGCTGCTCGATAACGTTATCAACGGCGAGTTGGACGGAGCTCATATGCTGTCGGGCCAGCCGATCGCGGCCACCATAGGTTTCGGTACTGAGGCTCACATCGTCACGGCTTATACCTTGGATTTGAACGGAAACGGGATCACTGTTTCCAACGCCATTTGGGAAGGCATGCAGGAAAACGATCCTGCTCTCGACACGGATACGCCAGCGCATCCGATCACTGCTGACTCGCTGAAGCCAATTGTGGAAGAGAAGTTGGAGGAAGGCGAGAAGCTGCAGATGGGAATGGTTTTTCCTGTATCCACTCACAACTACGAGATTCGCTACTGGCTCGCAGCTGCTGGTATCCATCCCGGCTTCTACACTTCCGAGGACAAGAAAGGCTTCACCAATGCTCAAGTAGAGCTCTCCGTTACGCCTCCGCCGCAAATGCCGGCAACCCTCGAGAGCGGCAATATCAGCGGCTACTGCGTGGGTGAGCCGTGGAACCAGCAGGCTGTAGCGAAGGGGATCGGTGTACCGGTCACCACCAACTACGACATCTGGAAGAACAATCCGGAGAAGGTCTTCGGGGTGAACGCTAAGTGGGCAAAGGAAAATCCGAACACTCATATCGCCGTAGTTAAAGCTTTGATACGTGCAGGAAAATGGCTCGACGAAACCGATAGCGACGGCGTGCTCATCAATCGTGAGGAAGCGGTTCGCATCCTTTCCCAGCCGAACTACGTGGGAGCGGACTTCGACGTGATCAAAAACTCCATGACCGGCTACTTCTACTTCCAGAAGACCGACAAGCGCGAAATGCCTGACTTCAACGTCTTCTTCAAGTACCACAGCACCTACCCATGGTACAGCGACGGGGTTTGGTTCCTCACTCAAATGCGCCGTTGGGGCCAAATCACTGAGCCGAAGCCTGCTGAGTGGTACGATAAGGTCGCCAAGGAAGTTTACCTTCCTGAGGTTTACCTTGAAGCGGCCAAGCACCTGCTCGAGGAAGGCCATATCTCCGAGGAGGACATTCCGTGGGATACTGACGGCTACAAGCCAGCCACCGACGAATTCATCGACGGCATCCTTTTCGATCCTAAGGATCCAATCGGCTACCTCAACTCCCACACCATCGGAAACAAGGACTAGCTTTTGTTTTAGGTAGACAAATTAGTTTAGGAGGCGATCGAGCAATTACCTGTAGCGAGATCGCCTCCTTTTAGAACCAGCAAGTCGCACTCTCAAACTCTCTCTAAGATGGCTGAATCTACAAAGGATAAAATCAAGTATCGCATTCTCAAGGCGCTCGACGTGAGCGGCTTTACCGCGTTCGACCCGGTCATACGTTTGTTCTTCGGCGAGGAACCGCAAAAGCAGTTCGCGGCCATCGTCAAGTATCTCGTCATTCCTGCAATCTTTGTGCTCAGCTGCGTCTGGTTTTGGTCGTGGATTGGTCCGCGGCACAAGACGAAGTCGGGCGAGGTGCCGACGCCGGACGTCGTTTGGGAATCTGTACAGATCAATGATACCATCGCGGATCGCGAGAAGGTGAAGCAGAGCGATTTTCAGCTCAAGGGAGCGGAGCGCGAGGCGGCTCTGGAGGCAGTTGCGAAGGAGTATGCAGTCCTGACGGAGGAGGTTGAGGCTGCCAAGGCTCTTGTCGCCGAACGGGAAGCTGAGAAGAAGGCTCGCGAAGAGAAGCTGATCGCGCCGCTTGAAGAGAAGTATGATGCATTAAAATCTGAATACAGGGATGCGGCGAAGGCTCGCGATGCGGAGATCGCGCGCATTTCGGAAGCGGTTTCGAGTGGCGATGAGCCAGCGTCCGCCCTGATCGCGGCCATTCGCGAAGACGGCATCGCGTCCGACAAGGAGCGCGATGTCCTTAATGGATACAAGGCCCAGATCGACGAGATACGCTCGCAGAAGTACAAGCCTCTTGACCTTGCTCGCAAGCGGTACGACAGCGTGGCGGACAAGCAGTTCTTTATGAAGACGCGCCTCGAGTTCCTGGACGACCGCAACCTGTACGTGAAACTCGACGAGGCCCAGGCTGAGCTCAACGAATACATGGCTGAGCTCTCCAGCGCCGGTTCGGCTAAGGACGCTCTCAAGATCGCCAAGCGGGCTGTGAGAGCAGAGGAAAGCGTCGCTCGTCTGGAAGGTCAGGAGTACGCATCGGCTGTTACGATCTACCACCAGACCAAACGCTCGATTTTCACGGTTTTCGTCGGCTTCTTCATGGCAGCCTTCGTGGCGATCCCGGTAGGAATCATGTGCGGTCTCAACAAGATCTTCATGGCTTGCATGACTCCGATCATTTCAGTTTTTAAGCCGGTGTCGCCGGTGGTCTGGCTGCTGATTTTCCAAATTGTGGTCGGAGCGTTTTTTCCGGATCCGGAAAACCATGTCTTGCTCAACTTCCTCAACAATCTGCCGCTCATCTCCTCTCTCGAGATTAATCCTGCGCTCATCTTCTCGGCCTGTACCGTCGCGATGTGCGCGGTTTGGCCCGCTCTCGTGAACACGGCCCTCGGCGTGGCGTCCATAGACCAGGACCACGTAAATGTTGCCCGCGTGTTGCGCCTCGGCTTCTGGAGCCGCCTCTTCAAGATCGTTATCCCTTCCGCCTTGCCGCTGGTCTTCGCAGGCCTGCGCATCTCGCTCGGTGTCGGATGGATGGTTTTGATCGCAGCGGAAGCGCTCTCCTCTTCGGACGGTTTGGGCAAGTTCGTTTGGGACGAGTACCAGAACGGATCTTCCCTCACTTTCGCCAACATCATCATGGTCTGCTTCGTGGTCGGGATCATCGGATTCTTCCTCGATCGCATGATGATCATCCTGCAGCGCTTCGTGTCCTTCGATGGACGTGGAACTTCTGTATAACGAAAAAGGATACAAGAAGGTATGGACTTCTTAAGTAAGGAAACTGAATGCGGGAAGCGGCCTCGGGTCGCGATCCTGCTGTTCGAAATCGCGGCGCAAGGCCGCTTCCCACGAGGAGGAGATCTCTAGGTATGGCATATTTGGAATTGGACAATGTTTCGATCGGCTTCGGCCCGCCGTCCAACCGCACGGAGGTGCTGAAGGACATCAATCTTTCGGTCGAGGAAAACGAGTTTGTGGCGATCATCGGATTTTCGGGAAGCGGCAAGAGCACGCTCATGTCCTTGCTCGCTGGCTTGCAGAAGCCAGACAAGGGGCAGGTTCGCTTGCACGGATCGGTAGTGGAAAATCCAGGACCGCGGCTGGGGATCATGTTTCAGAACTACTCGCTGTTGCCATGGCTTACGGTGTTCGGGAACATCGAGCTCGCGGTGCGCCAGGTGTTTCCGAAGTTCACGAAGGCCCAAGTGAAGGAGCACGTAGAGCGCTACGTGGAGATGGTGAGCCTGACGCCAGCCTTGGAAAAGAACCCGCATGAGCTTTCGGGCGGCATGCGGCAGCGCGTTTCTTTGGCCCGTACTCTAGCCATGCAGCCGGAAGTCCTGCTGCTGGACGAGCCGCTTAGCGCCTTGGACGCCTTGACGCGGGCTGTGCTGCAGGATGAGATCATCCGCATTTGGGAGGAGGATAAGCGTACGGTGGTCATGATCACTAACGACGTTGACGAGGCGACGCTAATGGCGGACCGCATCGTTCCTCTAACCATCGGTCCCGCTGCGACTTTGGCTGATCCGTTTCCGGTGACTATGGAGCGTCCGCGCGATCGGGCCAACTTGAACAAGAATCCCGAGTTCATGAAGCTGAAGAATTCAGTGACTCGTTTCATGGTCGGCATGAACAAGGAGTCGAAGGATCTGAAGGTGGATACCTCGGTCAAGATGCCGAATATCATTCCGCACGATTTTACGCCGCCTACGCGTCGCTCCGTGAAGGTGAGGTAGCTCACATTGCTTCAGGAAGCTGTAATTAAAGCGAGGATACAGAAAGATGATTGAAGATAGATACGTAGAACTCTTTGAGGTCGTGAAGGCCTATCCGAATCCCTTTGGCGAAGCGATCAAGGTGGTGGACGGATTCAACTTGATGGTGAAGCAAGGGGAGCTCGTCAGCGTGATCGGCCACTCCGGTTGCGGGAAGTCCACCGTGCTCAACATGGTCGCAGGGCTTATCCCGATCACTTCCGGCGGCGTGATCGTAGCTGGTCGCGAGGTGACGGGGCCCGGGCCGGACCGAGCGGTGGTTTTCCAAGCTCCGTGCTTGCTGCCCTGGCTCAGCTGTTTCGGCAACGTGATGCTGGGAGTGAAACAAGTTTTCCCCGATGCCTCCAAGGCGGAACGCCAGCAAATGGTAGAGTACTCCCTGTGCGCGGTGGGCTTGAAGGACTCCATGCACAAGTACCCGAAGGAAATGTCGGGCGGCATGCAGCAGCGGGTAGGCATTGCGCGGGCCATTGCTTTGCGGCCGAAGATGCTCTTGCTGGACGAACCGTTTGGTCGCCTCGATTCGCTCACCCGCATGGAGCTGCAGGAGGTTATCCTAAACATTCTCAATTTCGAGAAGATCACGACCATGATGATCACCCACGACCCGGACGAAGCCGTCTACATGTCGGACCGGATTTGCATGATGACCAACGGACCTGGCGCCAAGGTAGGCGAGGTCATGGAAATCGATTTCGAACGCCCGCGCGACCGCGAGGAGATTATGGAAACGGCAGACTTCTACGAGTACCGTCGCCGCCTCCTGCAATTCCTCGACGACTGCGAGAAGGAAAAGATCGCCCGCAAGAAAGCGAAAGTTGGTTAAAAAAGAATCTCGGAAGGCAATGCTCAGTCATTGCCTTCTTTGTTGTTGGCAACGGCAGGCCTTCTTCTCTGAGGCTGCCTGGCCGGGCATTTGCGAGGAGGCGGATTTTAATATGAACGAAACTATGGTTTTGTTTTAAAAAATCGAAACGGATTAATTTAAGCGCTAGGGTGCTTTGGCATGGGCGTAGCTGATTGATCGAATTGACGCAGGCCGCTTTGGCGAATTGCGGCATCACTCTCTCAAGCTATGTCTCAAAGCAAAATTAACCTCTTCAAGATTTCCGACCCTCGGATCTTCACGCTGCACATCACTTGGTTCGCGTTCTTCCTGACTTTTGTGATGTGGTTCAGTCACGCGCCGATGCGCGATGCCATCATGTCGTCCTTCGACTTGACGACTGCCCAGTGGAAGGCGCTGTTGATCCTAAACGTGGCCCTGACCATTCCTTCCCGCATCGTGATCGGGATGTTGGTGGACAAGTTTGGCCCTCGCCATGTCTTTAGCGGACTGCTTATCATGGCTGGCGTTTTGTGCCTGTTTTTCTCGATGGCGAGCAGCTATGAGATGCTGGCTTTCGCCCGTCTTTTGATGGGCTTCATTGGGGCGGGCTTCGTGATCGGTATTCGCATGATCGGGGAGTGGTTTCCTGCCAAGACAGTGGGCCTGGCGGAAGGCATTTACGGAGGCTGGGGCAACTTTGGTTCGGCGGCTGCGGCTTGGACCTTGCCGACGCTCATGCTCTTCTACGGAGGTCCTGACGGCTGGCGTTACGCGGTCTTGACCACCGGGGCGATCGCGGCCTGCTATGGAGTGTTCTTTTTCTGGAAGGCCCGCAACACGCCTAAAGGTTCGACCTACTTCAAGCCGAAGAAGTCGGGCGGTCTGGAGGTCACTTCCAAGCGTGACTTTTATTTCCTCATCGGCATGACGATCCCGATGTACGCTTGTTTGGCGGTGCTTGCTTGGAAGCTCTCTCCGACAGGAGTGGCGCTGCTTAGCCAAGGCGCGACGTACGGGATCTATGCAGCCTTGGCGGCCTTGTTCGTCGTGCAGGTCACCTCGATCTACAACGTGAACAAGGAGATGTTGCAGCACGGAGTCGACGAGCAGCAGCACTACAAGTTCAAGCAGGTCGCCATCTTGGACATCAATTATTTCGTCACTTTCGGTTCGGAGCTGGCGGTCGTTTCCATGTTGCCTGGATTCTTCATGGATACCTTCGGGCTGAGCCCGCAAATGGCGGGGCTGTTCGGCGGAGGTTTCGCCTTGATGAATCTTTTGGCGCGGCCGTTTGGCGGTCTTGTATCCGATAAGTTTGGACGCCGCGCCACGATGCTCATCTTTATCTGCGGTCTTGCGGTCGGCTACTTCATCATGGGCAACGTTACGAGTAGCTGGCCTCTGTTGCTGGCGGTGGGCGCCACCATGCTTTGCTCCTTCTTCGTGCAGTCGGGAGAGGGGGCGGTCTTCGCGATCGTTCCATTGGTCAAGCGTCGTCTTTCCGGTCAGATCGCTGGCATGGTGGGGGCCTATGGGAACGTGGGCGCGGTTACCTTTCTGACGATTTACAGCTTCGTAGACGCCTCGACCTTCTTCATCGTAATCGGCTGCTCGTCGGTGATCGCCTTTGCCGCTTCCTTCTTCTTGGAGGAGCCGAAAGGGCACACGGTGGAAGTCCTGGAGGACGGAACGGTGCAGAAGATCGAAGTCGCCTAGGCGGCGTCAAAAATTTAGGTATGTAGTTTAGTTTATTGACTTAGCGACGGGCGCTTCTGAGAGGGGCGTCCGTCGCCTTTTCTAACTTCATTGCTTGAAGTGGGAGCGTGCTTGTCACGCGAAAGCATTGCCCCAATCCTGCAGCTTATCGCGTGACAAGCGCTCTCGCACATTTTCGAGGCCTTCATTGGCCCTAAGGTACCCTTCCGCCCGATGCCTCATTCCTCTATTCAAATTCAATCAGCTCTGAAAATCGAAGCCGGTATGCATAGCGATCCTGGGCCGAACGAGCAAAATGACGATTGCCTCGGGGTGCGCGTGCCAGAAGGGGTGGAGCTTGGAACCAAGGGAGTGGCGGCCGTCATTGCGGATGGGGTGAGCGCCGCGGAGTACGGTAAGCAGGCGGCGGAGATTTGCGTGCAAGGCTTTCTCAGCGACTACTACGACGCTCCGGAGGCGTGGACCGTGGCGACTTGCGGCAGCAAGGTGCTGCAGTCGCTGAACCGCTGGCTCTACGGGTTGGGCCAGAGTAACTCGCTCGATGGACGCGGTTATGTGACGACCATGACCTCGCTGGTATTCAAGGGGCAGAGCGCTCATCTTTTTCATGTCGGGGACACGCGAATTTATCGAATTCGTGGGACGGACTTCGAGCAGTTGACGCGTGACCATTCATTTAGTTTCGGAAAAGGCGGGTCGGGGCTGGCCCGTGCCATGGGAATGGATACGGGGCTAGATATTGAGACCGCAAGTTTTCCGCTGGAATTAGGCGACCGTTACCTACTGACAACGGACGGTATCCATGGATTTATTACGGACTCCGTGCTCAAGGAGGTCGTATTGGCGGCTAGGGAGGGGGATTTTGACCAAGCCTGCCGATTGCTTTGCCAAAAGGCGATTGAGGCGGGGGGGAACGACAACTGCTCGGCAATACTCATCGAAGTGCAGGGAGTTGGAACGGCCAGCAAGCGGGAGCACCAGAGGAACTTCCAGCGTTTGCCGTTTCCTCCTGACTTGGCTCCGGGCATGAAGATCGACGGTTACGAGATCGAAAAGGAGCTGCAAGCTACGAGCCGAAGCCAGACCTATCTTGCTCGAGAGATCGAGACCGGACAGTTGGTGGTGCTCAAGACGCCCTCGGTAAACTTCGAGGACGATGCTGGCTACATCGAGCGTTTCGTGATGGAAGGCTGGATCGGGAAGAAGCTAAAAAATGAGCATCTAGCGGGGGCTTATGTTCCGCCCCGCGGCCAGTATTTTCTGTACACAGTGCTCGAATACATCGAGGGGCCATCCTTGGAGGAGTGGATGAAGGCGAATCCGAAGCCTGATGTACGCCAAGTGACTTCTATCGCCCGCCAGATCCTGCACGGATTGCGGGCCATGCATCGGCTGGAAATGCTGCATCAGGACCTCAAGCCGAGTAACGTTATCATCCACCCAACGCGGGGAGCTGTCATTATCGACTATGGTTCTACCCGTGTGGCTGGACTGCAGGAAATCGATGCGCCCTTCGCAGGGCAGCATCATGCTTTGGGGACGCTTGGCTACAGCGCTCCTGAGTACTTCCTGGAGAAGCTGCCGAACCGTAAGTCGGACCTCTTTTCGTTGGGCGTGATCATCTACGAGATGTTGACGGGCAAGCTTCCCTATGGGGAAAAGTACGAGCGGTGTCACTCGGTGCGCGACTTCTCGGTGCTGGAGTATCATCCCGCCACCAAATTTAATTCGCATGTCCCGGTGTGGCTGGACGGAGCGCTTCGCAAGGCGGTGGCGATAAGTCCTCAGCGTCGTTATGAGTCGTACTCAGAGTTCGAATACGATTTGGAGCATCCTAACCCCAAGTTTTTGCCCGAAAACGCTGGACCGTTTATCGAGCGCAACCCGGTGCTGTTCTGGAAGTTGGTCGCAGGCGCGTTGCTGTTGGCGGAAGCGGCAACGCTGGTTTGGTTTTTGTGGTGAGGGCTTCTTGTGGGAAGCAGCTCTGTGCCGCGATTGAAATCGATTGATCGCGACACAAGGTCGCTTCCCGCGACGATTACGAAAACTGGATTAGCAGCTTACCGTCTTCCTCTTTGACTGGATAAGTTTTGAGGCAGCTGGTCTCGCTGTCGGTCAAGCACTTGCCAGTGTTCAGGGAGAAGGATCGCTTGTGCAGCGGGCAGGTGATCTTGGGTTCGCCTTTCAGGTCGCCGGTTAGGCCGCGGCTGAGCACCATGCGTTTGTCGTGCGGGCAAAGGTTTTGGGTGGCGTACCATTCCTTGTCGCCGGAGAGTTTGAATACGGCGATTTGTTCTTCTTCGATCTTGATGCAAACTCCGAGGTCGGAGGTGAACTCTTCGGGTTCGCCGATTACGGTCCAAAGGTTTGAGGAGGTAGGGTCGGGCATTTTTGAGAAGTGTTTTTGGTTTAGATTGTAAGGAACTTTTGGTTACGCCTTGGCTAGTTCTTCTTCGTTGGCGGGGCGAATTTGCTCGCGTTCGAGGATGTGCTTGATGGTGGGGTCGCTCTCGTCGGTGTTGCCGAAGTGGCGGAAACGCTTGAGCTTTTCTGGGTCTTCGATGGCGTCCTTCCACTCGCAGTGGTAGGTGTCGACGAGGTGCTGCATCTGCTGGTCGAGCTCGGCGCAGATGCCGAGCGAGTCCTCGATGATGACTTCGCGCAGGTGTTCGATGCCGCCTTCGAGCGAGTCGAGCCAGACGCTGGTGCGGGTGAGCTTGTCGGCGGTCTTGATGTAGAACATCAGGTAGCGGTCGATGTATTTGATGAGGGTTTCCTTGTCGAGGTCGGCCGCGAAGAGGTCGGCGTGGCGCGGCTTCATGCCGCCGTTTCCGCCGAGGTAGAGGTTCCAGCCTTTTTCGGTGGCGATGATGCCGAAGTCCTTGCTTTGCGCTTCGGCGCACTCGCGGGTACAGCCGGAGACGGCGGACTTGATCTTGTGGGGGGCGCGGATGCCTTTGTAGCGGTTCTCGACTTCGATGGCGAGGCTGGTGGAGTCTTGCACTCCGAAGCGGCACCAGGTGGAGCCGACGCAGGACTTGACGGTGCGGAGGGCTTTTCCGTAGGCGTGCCCGCTTTCGAAGCCGGCGTCGATGAGCTTCTTCCAGATGGCGGGCAGGTCGTTGACCTTGGCTCCGAAGAGGTCGATGCGTTGGCCGCCGGTGATCTTGGTGTAGAGTCCGTACTCATTGGCGACTTCGCCGATGACGATGAGCTTTTCGGGTGTGATCTCGCCGCCCGGGACGCGTGGAACGACGGAGTAGGTGCCGTCCTTCTGGATGTTGGCTAAGTAGCGGTCGTTGCTGTCCTGCAGCTTGCGGTTGCGGGGGGCGATGACCTTGTCGTTGTGCACGCTAGCGAGGATGGAACCGACTGCGGGCTTGCAGATTTCGCAGCCGCGCCCGCCGTTGCCGTGCGTGGCGAGCAGGGTATCGAAATTGTCGATACCGGTGGCGCGTACGATTTCGTAGAGGCCTTGGCGGGTGTGGCTGAAGTGTTCGCAGAGGTCGGTGTTCACCTCTTGTCCAAGTTCCTTGAGGGTGTGGTTGAGGAGGTTGGTGACGAGCGGAACGCAACCGCCGCAGCCGGTGCCGGCCTTGGTGCAGCTCTTGAGGGCGGGCAGGGTGGTGGCTCCGTTTTCGATGGCGGAGCAGATGTCGCCCTTGCTCACGTTTTCGCAGGAGCAGATTTGGGCGCTGTCGGGAAGGGCGGCGGGGCCGAAGGCGGGAGCGGTTCCGGAGCCAGCGGGCAGGATGAGCTGGATCGGATCTTCCGGGAGCTCGATCTGGTTGAGCGTCATCTGCAGCAGGTTGCCGTAGGCGTCGGCGTCGCCGATGAGGATACCGCCGATGAGCTGCTTGCCGTCCTGGCTGGTGAGCAGACGCTTGTAGGTGCCCTTGACGGGGTCGGTGAGAACGATGTTGCGGTGTGGCTCTTGGGGCTCGATGTTGCCGAAGCTGGCGACGTCGGTGCCGATGAGCTTGAGCTTGGTGGACATGTCCGCCCCGTGGAATTCCGCTTGGCCGCCGGTGATTTGGGTGGCGACGATGTCGGCCATGTTGTAGCCGGGGGCGACGAGGCCGTAGATGAAGTTGTTGTAGAGGGCGACTTCTCCGATAGCGAAGATGCTGGGGTCGTTGGTCTGTAGTTTGTCGTCAACTACGACGCCGCCACGGGGGCCCACTTCCAGACCGCAGTCGCGGGCGAGCTCGTCGCGGGGACGGATGCCGGCTGAGACGACGATCATGTCGACCTCGAGGGAGGATCCGTCCTTGAAGCTCATGCCGAATACCTTCCCGTCGCCGAGGATTTCCGTGGTCGCCTTGTTGAGGTGGACGGAGAGTCCGCGGGACTCGATGATGTCCTTGAGGATTTCGCCGCCGGCTTCGTCGATTTGGCGCGGCATGAGGCGGGGGGCGAATTCTACGACATGGGATTCGAGGCCGAGGTCCTGGGTGGCTTTGGCGGCTTCGAGGCCGAGCAGTCCGCCGCCAATGACGGCCGCCTTGCTGGCGCTCTTCGCGTGCTCCATCATGCCTTCGAGGTCTTCGATGGTGCGGTAGACGAAGACGCCTTCCTTTTCGATGCCCGGAACGGGCGGCACGAAGGGGCTGGAGCCGGTGGCGAGCACGAGTACGTCGTAGGAAACCTCCACGCCTTTGGCGGAGCGGACGAGCTTGGCTTCGCGGTCGATGGAGACGGCTTTGTCCTCGAGGTGGATAGTGATGCCGTTGTCGGTGTACCAGTCGATGGGCTGGAGCGTGAGGTCCTCGGCCGTTTTGCCGGAGAAGTACTCGGAAAGGTGAACGCGGTCGTAGGCGGGGCGAGGTTCCTCGCAGAAGGTGATCAAATTGAATCGCTGCTCACTGTCCTTTTGCAGCATGGCGGCGAGGAATTTGCAGCCCACCATGCCATTTCCGATGACGACGACGTTTTCTTTGCTCATATTATGAAAGTGGCTCGAGTTAAGAATGAATAAAAATACAGACGCGCGGTAGTAAGCGTAATAAATTTAATGAGCCTATTCCGCGCCGGATCGTTGCGGCGCGGAGAATTGAGCGCTGAAATTCCTTCCGGATTTGGCGTCGAAAGCCGAAATCCGAGGGGAATTCTTAAGAATGAAAACAATTCATATTAAGTGTTAAAAATAAGAAATGCACTAATTGGAGCATTGTTCCTGTTTGGCGCGTGGGCAGCTCGATAGGGGGTCGAATCGGAACATTTGTTTGATGAGCGAACTGATAGAGCTGAAAGATAAGACCCTCATAGACATGTTGCTGGAGGAACAGCGGCAGGTGCAGACGCCTATGGGGCGCTTCGCGGAGGCTGCCGAGGAGGCGGCTGCAGAGCAGGCGAGCAGATTCGGAGACCTCATTCCCTTGTCGGCTCCTCGAGCGGGCGAGCAGTACGCCTTTCAGGTCGATCTCGATCGTTGTTCCGGTTGCAAGGGCTGCGTGACGGCTTGCCACAGCTTGAACGGCCTCGACGAGAACGAGACTTGGCGGGACATCGGAATGCTCGTGGGCGAAGGGGAGCGAGGGCCAGCGTTGCAGACGGTGACGACCGCTTGCCACCACTGTGTAGAGCCCGCTTGCATGATTGGTTGCCCGGTCGACGCTTACGAAAAGGACGAGGTAAGTGGAATCGTGCTGCACTTGGATGACCAGTGCATTGGTTGCCAGTACTGCGTGCTGAAATGTCCGTATGACGTGCCGAAGTTCAGTCCGAAACGCGGGATCGTGCGCAAGTGCGACATGTGCCACTCCCGCCTATCTTCGGGCGAGGCCCCCGCTTGCGTGCAGGCCTGCCCGCACGAGGCGATAAAGATCGTAACGGTGGAGAAGGAGGAGGCAGTCGCTCGCTCTCAAGATCCGGACAGCTTTTTGCCGGACAGTCCAGAACCTGGATACACGAAACCGACCACGCGTTATGTATCCAAGAAGGGGTTGCCGAAAAATATGGTCGCGGGCGACTCCCATGTCTTGCGGGTGCAGCATACGCATTGGCCTTTGGTCGGGCTCTTGGCTCTGAGTCAGCTCGGGGTCGGAGGCTTCGTCTCTGCGGCGCTCGATCTTGGGAGTTTGCAGGGCAATTTGGGTTTCGCTTCCTTTTTGGGAGCGTGGTTGGTGTTTCACTTGGGGCTGGTTTGCAGCGCGCTGCACTTGGGACAACCGCTGAAGGCATGGCGTGTGTTTCTGGGATTTCGTCGCTCTTGGCTCAGTCGGGAAGCCGTTATCTTGGGCGCCTGCTCGGGAGTTTCCTGTGTGGCGATCGGAGCGGTTGCGGCTGGCTGGTTTGGTTACCTGGATGAGTTTCCGTGGCTGGAGAGCCTGCAGATAGGCGCCGTGTTTGCGACTGCCCTTTTGGGGCTCGTGGGCGTATTCACTTCTGTGTACATTTATGTGGATACGAGGCGCAGCTTTTGGAAGTTGCCTTATTCGTTATCGAAATTCTACGGCTCGGTCGCTTTGGGGGCGTGCGCTTTTTACATGCTTGCTGCTGGAGGGGCTTCGCTGGCGATGGCGTCGGCTTTTGTGGGGCTGGTCGTCTTGAAGCTGGTGGTGGAGGCAAAATCCTTTGGCGACAATCGGTCGAGCCAGGGCTTGATGGAGTCGGTCTTGAATCCCTTGTGGAAAGCGAGGCTTTCGATAGCGGCCTTGTCCTGCGTTGCGGCGATGGCGGCTACGAGGTACGAGGGCGTGGTCCTTGGCTCGATTGTTCTCTTGCTCGTCTGCTTAGGCGAGCTTGCGGAGAGAGCGCTCTACTTCAAGGCGGTGAATGCTCCCAAGATGCCAGGAGGTCTAAACGGATGAATGCTCTGATTCCAGAACGTACGAAGAAGAACAGTTTGTTGAGGGAATGGAACGGTCCCCTCACGCAGGATTTAGTCTTGAATCCGGGTGGTTTCGGTCTCGGGAAAGTGCCGGGGCGTCTCCAGCCGACGAATACGGTTGATAGCGTATGTGGATTTTGCGCGACAGGGTGTTCTCTCAGGGTTCACTTGAAGGATGGCGAGGGCGTCAATCTGAGCGCCAATCCCTCGTATCCGGTAAATATTGGTATGGCTTGCCCAAAGGGGTGGGAAGCTTTGCGGGTACTGGACGCTCCTGACCGAGCGACTACGCCCTTGCTGAAGGACGCGAGCGGGAAGCTGCAAGCTGTCAGCTGGGAAACGGCGGCTTCAACCTTTGCCGCGAAGTTCAAGGAGATCCAGCAAAAGCATGGTCCGGACAGCCTCGCTTGGCTTGGGACGGGGCAAATTACGAACGAGGAATTCGCCTTCTTGGGCGCCCTTGGAAAATTCGGCATGGGGATTCGTCATGGCGATGGGAATACGCGCCAGTGCATGGCAACTGCAGTGGCTGCCTACAAGCAGTCTTTCGGTTTTGACGCCCCTCCTTATTCGTATCAGGATTTCGAGGACTCGGACGTGCTCGTTTTCGTGGGAGCGAATCCCTGTATCGCCCATCCGATCATGTGGCAGCGAGTTATGCGAAACCCCCATAATCCGGAGATCATCGTGGTCGATCCGCGTCGTACGGAGACAGCCAATTCGGCCACCCAGCACTACGCCATCGCGCCTAAGTCGGACCTTTCCCTGTTCTACGGCATCGCTCGCGAGTTGATCGAGCGGGGGCAGGTGAAGCGCGACTTTGTCGAGCAGCACACGGAAGGCTTCGAGGAGTTCGAGACGTTCGTTCAAGACTACACTTTAGAGAAGGTATCCGAGGAAAGCGGGCTTTCGATAGCGGAGATCGAGCGTTTCGTGGAAAGTATCGCTGCGGGAAAGCGTGTTTCGATCTGGTGGACAATGGGGGTGAACCAGAGTTACGAAGGGGTTCGGCTTGCTCAGTCGCTCATCAACATTTGCTTGATGACCGGGAATATTGGTCGCCCCGGCACCGGAGCGAACTCGATTACGGGGCAATGCAACGCCATGGGATCTCGCCTTTTCTCCAATACGAGCAGTCTGCTTGGGGGGCATGATTTCTTGCAGGACGAGCATCGAGAGAAGGTTGCTGGCATCCTGAAAATAGATGTATCCAAAATTCCGAACGAAAATTGCTGGGCCTACGACCAGATCGTGCAGGGCGTAGAAGATGGGAGGATCAAGGGCCTTTGGATCATCGCTACGAATTCGGCGCACTCATGGATCGGGCAAGGCCGCTTCCGCGAAGCGGTCGAGAAGCTTGAGTTCTTGGTGGTGCAAGACATGTACCACAGCACGGAGACCGCTCAGCTAGCCGACTTGGTTTTGCCGGCGGCTGGCTGGGGCGAAAAGGAGGGGACCTTCATCAATTCGGAGCGTCGCATCGGTCGAACCCGCAAGGTTCACAAGGCGCCGGGGCAGGCCTTGTCCGACTTCAATATTTTCCGCATCCTCGCCAACTATTGGGGATGCAGCGACCTGTTTAAGGATTGGAGGTCGCCCGAGTCGGTTTTCAAGATTCTGACTCGAATCACGGAAGGCCGCCCCTGCGATATTTCGGGGATCGATGGGTATGATCTCCTTGTCGAGAAGCGAGGAATCCAATGGCCCTACCGGTCTGAGAAGATGGACGGGGAAACGCATCGTTCGCTGTTCTCCGATGGAGTCTTCTATCGGAAAAACGGACGTGCGAAGTTCGTGTTCGACCATCCGAAGCCTCTGCCGGAACCCGTTTGTTCTGACTATCCGTACGTTTTGCTGACGGGACGAGGAACCTCTGCCCAGTGGCACACTCAGACGCGTACTTCGAAGTCCGATGTCTTGAGAAAACTGTATCCGAAAGACGCTTACGTGGAGGTCAATGTTGATGACGCCAAAGCGCTGGGAGTGAGCAGCGGAGATTGCGTCGTGGTTAGCTCTCGCCGAGGCACAGTGAAGGCGAAGGCATTTGTCACGCCGACCGTGCAGGCGGGGCAGCTGTTCATGTCGATGCACTACGCTGAGACCAATTACCTGACCAAACCGGACTTCGATCCGTACTCGCGACAACCTTCTTACAAGCATTGCGCGGTAAGGCTGAGCTTGCCGGATTCAGCGGCTGTTCAGTAAGGCCCGGCTAAGGCTTCGCTTGGCTCTCTCTATTCGCTCTCTTGCTGCTGGCAGGGTAGCCGGAAGGAGTTGGTGTGTTAAGGCTTTCGTCGCAGATTGAAAGATGGCGCCGGAGGTTCTTTGCCCCTCGCGAAGAGGTGGCTCTGCGGATTGAGCTTTAGGCCTGCCGCTTTTGCTTCTTGGGGAAGGCTGCTTGTTTTTGAAAACATGAAAAGAATTCATGAATATGGGTATTGAAATCAAAAACGACTATTCAAAAACAAGCAGGCAGATTTCGTCTGCTTCGGGGGGCCGCGATCAATATAGACCAAAATTTGTTTAATGGTTTCGAGGATTACGATTACGGGAACTTGTAAGTATCTTGATGATAGCGGCTTGCGGTGGGTTCTTCCCGTTTTTTGGTTAGGCTGAGCGGGGATGGAAGCCGGGGGCTCCACGAGGGAAAATGAAGTTGGCATCGCCGCTGCTATTGAGGGGGAAACTCAATTAACGGATCCCGAAAGTCCCGAAAACCCTCTTGCGGACAAGGGATCCGCCAACGGACGATGAACAACAATCAAACCTTTAGTTTGGAGCAAAAGGAGTACCTCGCGGGATTTTTCGCGGGTGCGGGCCAACGCGGATTCACTCCCTTTCTTGGCAAGCTCTCTGATGGCAGTTACACGGGAGACGCAAGCTCGGGAGGAGCTGCGGTCGAAACGGTCTACGGCACGCCCGTTGAGGACCTTTGCAAGGAGGAGCGTTTCAAGTTTGAAAAGGACGGTCTCGACTCTTACGAGGACCTTTGCCGCTACGCTGCGGAAGACAAATTGCCGGAAGGCGCGGATATGTTCCGCATCAAGTACTACGGACTTTTCAACGTGTCTCCCGCCCAGGAAGCCTTCATGCTGCGCTGCCGCATCGCGGGTGGAATCATGCAGGCCCACCAGATGGATGGCATGGCCGAGATGGCTGAAGATTGGGCGGGCGGTTACGCTCACGTGACGACGCGGGCGAATTTCCAGCTGCGCGAGATCCAACCCCGCAATGCGGTCAAGGTACTCGACAAGCTAGTCGACATCGGCCTGACCTCGCGCGGCGCCGGGGCGGACAACCTGCGCAACATCACGGCATCCGCCACCGCCGGGATCGACCCGGACGAAATTTTTAACGTGCAGCCGCTCGCCAAGGCGATGCATCACCTGATTTTGAATACGCGAGAGTTCTACGGTCTTCCGCGCAAGTTCAACATTTCCTTCGACGGCGGCGGACGCATGAGCGCCTGCGCCGATACCAACGACATCGCTTTCTACGCGGTGCGAGTAGGCGAGGGGCAAGCGGTGGATCCAGGCGTCTACTTCCGCGTGCAGTTAGCGGGCATCACCGGGCACAAGCAGTTCGCCAAGGACTGCGGCATTCTCATCAAGGCGGAGCAGTGCCTCGCGGTAGCGGCTGCCATGATTCGCGTGTTCATCGAGAACGGCGACCGCACCAACCGCAAGAAGGCCCGTCTCAAGTATTTGATCGACGACTGGGGCGACCAGAAGTTCGTCGAGGAGACGGAGAAGAAGCTCGATTTCAATTTCGTTCGCATGGACCTCAAGGACTGCGACTACAAGCGTCCGGTTCGCCGCCACAGCCACTTGGGAGTGCACCCGCAATCTCAGGAAGGACTCAACTACATCGGCGTGCGCATTCCGGTCGGCAAGATGTTGCCCGAGCAGATGCGTGGCATCGCCAAGGTCGCTCGCCGTTACGGTACGGGGGAGATTCGTCTCACGGTTTGGCAAAATCTTCTCATCCCGCATGTGCGTAGCGAGGATATCGATACGGCGATCGAAGAGATCAAGCAAGTCGGCTTCGACTGCGATGCGGATCCAATCCTGGGCGGTTTGATCGCCTGCACGGGCAATTTTGGCTGCAAGTATGCTTCGGCGGATACGAAGTCGAACGCAGTGGAGCTCGGCGACTACCTCAAGAAGGAGGTCGAGATGGACTTGCCCATCAACATTCACATGACCGGTTGCCAGCATTCCTGCGCCCAGCACTACATCGGCGACATCGGCATGCAGTCCGTGAAGGTTAAGGTCGGCGACGAGAATGTGGAAGGCTACAGCATCGTGCTCGGCGGTGGCGTGGAAAACGAGCAAGCGATCGCCAAGGAAGTATTCAAGAGCGTGCCCTTTACGGAAGTGAAGCCACTCGTTGCCACCATCATGAAGCGTTACTTGGCGGAGCGCAAGGAGGGCGAAACCTTCGTCCAGTTCACCAGCAGCCGCAGCGTGGAGGAGCTACAGGAGCTCGCCGCTGTCGCAAACTAGTATTCGTACCCTAACTACAAGCAGATTTTAAAGTGAGTTCACCATTTATTCCAGATACCGCCCCCTTTAGCGTCGAGCAGCGAGCTTGGCTCAACGGATTCCTCGCCGGCATGTTCTCTTCGCAAGAGGGAGGCAAGGAGCCGGTCGTCATGGAGGCGAAGCCGGTCAGCATCCTTTGGGGGTCGCAGACCGGAAACAGCGAAGGCTTGGCCCGCAAAATTTCCAAGGTCCTCGGCAACAAGGGATTTGCTCCTACCGTGTATGACATGGACGACTACGATGTCTCGAAGTTGGCGGAAGAGTCGATGCTGTTGCTCGTGACCTCTACCTTCGGAGACGGCGAGCCGCCCGACAATGCAGCGGCTTTCTACAACTGGCTGCTCAGCGACGAGGCTCCGAAGCTGGAGAAGCTCAAGTACTCGGTGCTGGCCTTGGGTGATTCGAACTATCCGGAGTTCTGCAAGTGCGGAATCGACATCGACCAGCGTTTCAAGGCGCTCGGAGCGACCCCGATGGTGGAGCGTGTCGACTGCGATGTCGATTACGACGACGCCTTCGAAGGCTGGCTCAAGGCCGTGGAAGACGCAGCTGGTGCGGCGGCTTCAGAAGGAGGAGAAGAGGAGGCCGTTCCCAGCGAGCCGGAGTTCGGCAAGAAGAATCCGTTTCCGGCGAAGTTGTTGAACAACTACAATCTGAACACCGAGGAATCGTCGAAGGAAACGCGTCATGTCGAGATCTCGCTCGAAGGTTCTGGCATGAGCTACGAGCCAGGTGACGCCTTGGCGGTGATGCCGGTCAATGATGCCGCATATGTGGAAGATTTGCTCAAGGCGGCTGGTTTCACCGGGGATGAAGCAGTGGAGGGAACTACCCTTCGCAAAGCTCTCGTAGAGGACTACGACGTTACCAATCTGACTCTGAAAAGCCTCAAGGCCTACGCGGAGCTGAGCGGAAGCGAGAAGCTCGCGGCCTTGGCGGAAGACAAGGAAGCGTTCAAGGCTTACGCTTGGGGCCGCCAGTTCATCGACCTGTTGACGGAAGCTCCGGTTGCCTTCGAAACGCCCGAAGCGCTGCTCGCTTTGCTAGGCAAGCTCGCCCCGCGGCTCTATTCCATTTCGTCCAGCCCGAAAGCCCACGAGAACGAGGTGCACGTGACGGTGGGCGTGGTGCGCTACGACGCCCATGGCCGGGCTCGCAAGGGGGTCTGCTCCAACTTCTTGGCGGACCACAAGGGCGAAGATCCCGTGCGTATCTATTTTCATCATACAAAGACTTTCAAGTTGCCGACCGACACCAGCCTGCCGGTTATCATGGTGGGCCCCGGTACCGGGATCGCACCCTTTCGCGCTTTCCTCGAGGAGCGGGCGGCGACTCAGTCTTCTGGCAAGAACTGGCTCTTTTTCGGAGACCAGCACGCGGCCAGCGATTTCCTTTATCAGGATCAACTCAGTGAATACCAGGCCAGCGGTGTGCTCACCAAGCTGGATACAGCCTTCTCGCGTGACCAAGAGAAAAAGGTCTACGTGCAAGACCGCATGCGAGAGAAGGGCGCCGAGCTCTACGAATGGCTCGAAGCGGGCGGACATTTCTACGTTTGTGGAGATGCGTCCCGGATGGCGAAAGACGTCGATACTGCTCTGCATCAAGTAATTGCGGAGCACGGGAAGAAAACCGAAGAGGAAGCGGCTGCCTACGTGGAGGCTATGAAGAAATCTAAACGGTACCTGCGCGACGTCTACTAGTTAATTAGAACTGTTGCTGAATAGTAGCAATTGTTATTAATATTTCTCATCAGTTGGTGGGAGGCCGGGACCCTTGTGCCCCAAAATATCAACGACTACAAAAATAGAAAACAAACAGATGAAAAAAACGTCAGTCACGAAGCTCGTTGAGAGCTCGATTAAAGTGTTAGCAATCGGTTCGCTCGTCGCTTCAGCGGGAGCTGCCTATGGACAATCGTTTTCGAGTGTCCTCGATGGGTTCAAGGAAGGCAGCAAAGCTTCTTTGAACGTCCGCGCCCGCTACGAGTACAACGAGACTCCGGCCAGCGAGGTGAACGGGTATAGCGTTCGCACCCGCCTTGCTTTCGAAACTGGCGAGTACGAAGGCCTCAAGCTTTTCGTGGAGATGGAGGACCTCAGCTTCAACAATGACGATGATCGTCCAGGGCTTGATGTCCCGACCACGGAGCTCAACCAGGTATGGTTCAGCTACGAGGGGGCCAAGGTAGGTCGCCAGATCTTTGTCTTGGACGACCAGCGCTACATCGGGCACGTCGGTTGGAGGCAAAACATCCAGACTTTCGACGCAGCCAGCTACAGCTACGCGATCGACGAAAAGAACAAGTTGAATTTCGCCTACCTCGACGCGGTGCATCGCGTAAACGCGACTTCGCCAGACCTGTCTGGCATCATCCTCAATGGAACCAGCAAGCTCAGCGAAAACTTCAGCTTGACCGGCTACGCCTACTTGCTCGACTTCGACCGCGCGGTCCTCGCCTCGAGCGACACTTACGGTATCCGTGGCTCTGGCAAGATCCCGGGAGACGAAGTGACCTACAGCTACTCCTTCAGCTACGCCAAGCAAATGGATAACAGCGGCAGCGTTCGCGACTTCGATGTGGACTACCTTGCAGGCGAGTTCGGGGCGGCCTTTAGCGGCGTAAGCCTCACGGCAGGTGTTGAGATCCTCGATGGCGACGGTGTGACTGGCTTCACTACGCCGCTCGCTACCGTGCACAAGTTCAATGGTTTCGCTGACGTTTTCGCCGGCGGATCCCTCGGTCTTGGCGGCGGTCTTCCGGAAGGCCTCGAGGACTACTACCTGACCTTCGGCTTCAAGGCAGGCGACGTTCCAGTAAAGCTCACCTACCACAGCTTCGATACCGCCAGCTCTGGCGAGTACCTTGGTTCTGAAATCGACCTCGTCGCTTCGTATAAGCTAAACGAATACGTCACCTTGATCGGCAAGTTCGCTGACTACAGCACGAACGGTGGCGCGACCGTTTCGTATGGCACTGCTGACAAGCAAGTCCTCACGCTCGAGGCGAACCTAGCGTTCTAGTCGGTCCGCTCAGTCTCAATTCCTTATTGCCCTCGTGCCGCAAGGCCCGAGGGCGTTTTTGTAGTTGGGCGGAGGTGGGGAATGGTTGTTCAGGGAATTCTTACAAATGTTACGTTTTGCCAGAATTCGCCTTTGCGACTTGTATGTTACGGAAAGGTGACGATAGGTTACGGAAACGTTACACAACTTTCTTAGAAAGGACCCCAAACTCATGAAACTGAAAAAAATCCTATCCATCGCTCTGGCGCAGGTAGCGGCTTGCGGAGCGGTTTTTGCAGCCACTGATGAGGCTGCGGAGTTGACCACCAGCGTTTCTGTCAAGACAGACGCCTATGTATTGGAAACCGTAGCGCCCAAATACCCGTCGGAGATGCTGCAGCGCGGTAAACAGGGGCAAACTCTCCTGATGCTTCGAGTCGACGCCAGCGGAGAAGTAAGCGACGTCAAGGTACTTGCTAGTTCCAATCAACTCTTCAGCGAAGCAGCGATCAAGTCGGTCAAGAACTGGTATTTCCAACCCGGAACGGTTGACGGTGTAGCCATTCCGCAAACCGTAACGGTCCCCGTAAGCTTCGAAATCGAAGGAATGGAATCGCCAAGCATAGCGAGCCTATAGCCCATCCGTTCCATTCGATTTCGTAAGTAGGAGGCATCGCCCGAGGCGGTGCCTCCTTTTTGTAAATGTTAATTGGATACATGGAAGGAGTTTCGGGATGCTTTCACTGCTATCTTCGCGTGGTTGGATTGAAAGAGAGTAAGCTCTGGCTGGAGCAAACGTTGCCATAGAGACTTTCCAGTAAAACGTACTAGCATCTTCTGTGTAGGTTGGCAGCTTGCTGCAGACCGCAGTGCAAAGCCGTTTTACAGCACGACGCGGTTGCTCTCCTTTAGGGCGTTGATCCAAAAAAAAGTCAGTGACCGGATTCCAATCTGACTATCGGAGGCTGCCTAGGTATTCGTAGGTCCAGTCGATGGCGGGAGGAAGAGTATTGAAACTGTTAATACCAAAATTTTTCACGGAGACGGCCTCGAATAGTTTCTTGTAGTCGGCTATTTCTCGTCCGTAGACGACGTTGCACCAGCTGCGTATTTTGGGATTGGAGTCTTGAATGGGACGAACCATGAGGGGGTCGATCGAGTAGCTGTTAACTTTGTCGGATATCCAGCCCACGGGGCCAGGTGTGAGCACGTCCATCCTATCGAGTACCTGCTGAATTTGGTCGATGTGGTCCAGTCCAAGTTTTATGCCTCTGCGGCACCGCATGATCAAGATGCCTGGTAAGATCTCGAAGGCGGCGAAATCGGTCTCTATCGTTTCAAGGGATTCCATCGGACATCGATCTTGGGGACCCGCGGATTCGGTTCAACCGATAATCTCGTTTGCGAGCGGGGCAAGTGGTGGGAGTGTGCTGTAAGCTAAGTTCGTTACACTTACTGCATCTTGTAGGAAGCGACCTTGCGTCGCGATTGAAGACCGATTGATCGCGACGCAAGGTCGCTTCCTACGGTAGGATTGCTTTTTAGGAATGTGCAAGGCGCTACAAAGCCAGTACGGTAGAACATAGCGAAAAAAGGCCGCTTTCCCGCTCTGTCTTCAGGATCGGGGTTACGGGGTAGCTTTGCTTCAGTTCCCGAGAATTGCGTTCAAGATCTGTGTATCCACTTTTCCGGACTCGTAGTCTTTGATCCCGAAACTGCCTTGGTAATCCCAGATGGCGTGGTTGATTCCTTCGGAATCCAGGATTTGAGCCATATCCGCGTACCACTTGAGCAAGTCGTCGCGCTCCACCGTCTTCAAGCTGCCCCATTCGCCGCAGTAGAGTGGGATGCGATGGGCTCTGGCGTATTCGATGGCGGGTAGCATTTCTTGGTAAAGGCTTTGGCGATCGTGGGGGCCGATATTGTCGGCAAGCATATCGTAGTAGGGGGCGTCAGCATGGGCGGCGAGTTGCTCTTCGCTGAGGAGCAAGCCAGGATAGTTGACGGGCCCCTCGTAAGCGGCGTAGTTGCCTACCCATGACGCCTTGTAGTGAGTGAAGGGAAAGGGAGCGTAAAAGTGGTAGCTGAGAATGAGGTTTGGATCGTCAGAAGGGATACGAAGATAGGGGAAGGTCCAAGCTCCTTGCCACATGTTCGAGCCAACGACGATGGGGCGTTCCGGTTCGAGCGCTCGTACGGAGGCGATGCCTTTAGCGACTAGCTTGTTCCAGTCCTCATGATTTTCCGCAACTGCTTCGTTGAGTATTTCGTAGGCGAGGAAGTCATTTTCCCATTTGTTCAGGTGCGAGGATAGCTGGTCCCAGAGGTTGAGCAGTTGGCTTTGGCTTTCCTCGCTGGTAAACAGGGTGTTCTTGCCGCCGTCGTTTACGGCGTTGAAGTGGTGCGAGTTTACGATGTGCAAGTCGACGATGGCCTTCAGGCCTGCCTCGTGGATCCAGCCGATCACTGTATCCAGGGTTTGGAACGCAACTTCGTTTTGGCTGCCGTCTTCGTTCCACATAATGGATTCCTCGATGGGAAGCCGGATATGGTCCCAACCTTGGCTAGCGATGAGGGCGACGTCGGCCGCGGTGAAGAAGTCTCGCGGGTCTGGCATGTCGTCGTTTCTTTGGGAGAGCCAATGGCTGAGGTTGACGCCGCGCCCGAGTCGCAGGCCAGAGTTCGTTTCTTGCGGGAGGGCTTGGTTCATGGCGCGAAGGGCGGTTCTTTCGATGCTGTCGATGTCGCGAATGCTTATGTTCCTAAATTCGATGGGAGCCCCGGCGTGCTTGCCTTGAAAGCCGATCCTCCCGTGAGTCGCAGCTTCGGACCAGGGTTTGGGCATCCAATGGGGGATCTCAGTCCCGTCGGGGGCTACCGTTCCGGAAGTGTAGTCGGAAAGGTCGATGGCGTTGACGAGCTGGCCATTCATTTCCACGGCGATGTAGGTTCCACTGGCGGTGATGGTCATTTGGTTCCATTCGCCGGCGGGGTTGACGACTGCGGACTTGATGGGACGTTTGTGCCCGAAGAACGCTCCGGCCTGCCAACTTGGATCCGCGCTTTTCCATGGTTCCGCATAGTCGTCGGCGATCTGGATTTCGATGGCATTGGGTACCCAGTTTTCGATGTCGCTGCAGTAGATAGCGACCCCGCTGTTGGTGCTGGCGTGGTTGCGGAATTCGAGTTCGAGCACGAAGTTTCGGTAGTATTCTTCAGTCCAGATGAACCGGTCTTCGCTGGCGGCAAGAACGCCGTC
The DNA here is from genome assembly GCF_014803405.1 of Pelagicoccus enzymogenes. Classification (NCBI taxonomy): domain Bacteria; kingdom Pseudomonadati; phylum Verrucomicrobiota; class Opitutia; order Puniceicoccales; family Pelagicoccaceae; genus Pelagicoccus; species Pelagicoccus enzymogenes. The sequence continues at coordinate 49,627 of NZ_JACYFG010000061.1, read as the reverse complement.
TGAGACGCTCCAAACCCCTTCTGGGTGGATGGCGTTTGAGAGGTCGTCTTGGAAAAGGGGAGTCGCGGGAGCGGCCCCGATGCTGGCTGAAAGCAGGCCGAAGCTCGCGAGTCCTACCTTGCGAATCGGAGAGGTTCTGGGGAACTTTGATTTCATGGCTCTAAGAGACTGTCTATTGAATCGAGTATTTGCAGGGTCGGACCTTGGTTCAGACCGCTTCCTGCGGTGAAACGGGGTTGCTCTGCGGTCTGCAGCGAGCTGCAAGTCTGCGCAGAAGAGGCTGCTGTGTTGTATTGGACAGTCTCGAAGTCTGAATCCGCATTTATCGAGATTCAAGGGATCGGCTATTCTTGCAGTAGTGCGGAGCTTTCAGCCGCTTCAGCTCGCTTGGAGTTGGTATCCATTTTGGTAGCACGGCGATTAGCGAAAGGTCCGTGCTATCGGTTTAGGAGTAGTCTGCGAGGATCGGATCGATCGATCGCTGGAGGATGTCTACGAGCTCTGGATCCATGAACTTGTAGTTGTCTTGGATGTCGAGCACGTGCACGTTCTGATAGCGCATAAGCTCAGGGTACTTAGCCTGAAGGCGGCGTTTGTGTTTGTTTTCCATGACGAAGATCACGTCAGCCCAGTGCAAGTCCGTATGGGAAACTCGGTGACGGGCTTTCGAGCTGGTGCCACCTGAACGGGCGTTGAAGAAGGGCTTGCGTCCGTAAATCCGTTCAGCGGTGGGGCTTCTCCATTGGTTCATGGAGCAAAGGAAGAGGAGATTGAGGGATTGGGAGGGCAAAATGTGCGAGCGGTGGCGCGAGGTAAGGGCGATCCAGTGAGGCGATCGCAACTCAGTCTGCTTCTTCCATCTGTCGTTTCAACCGATTTTGGTAGGCGAGAATTGTGCCGTCTTCCCTCAGCCTGATGTCTACGACGAGCCCGTACCTGTTATCCGGGTAGTCCGCTGCAGCGACCACGGTCCAAATGTCGCCATCCTTTTCGACCGGAACGAGGGAGTTGTTGTCCTCTGCGGAAAGGGCGAAACTCCAGCTCAAAGAGCCTTCTTGCTTCCTGAGTTCAGCTTGGGCGAAGGCCTTCACGCTTGGCCATTGTGCATCGGCTTTCAGTTCCTCGCGCAAGGCGAGGGAAGCAGGAGTGTTGCAGGCGGTTAGGAGCAGAGCCGCCAGGGGCAGCAGAAAGCAAAGCGGGGGTCTCATTTTCGCGGGCGGATATTGTCAAGATTGGCGGTGGGACGAAGGCAGTCTACTTGGTATTCAAGCTTGCTTGTATTTTTCCGGCGATTGGTTGAAGGCGGCCGACTTTCCCTTGGCGATGCTGAGCGTCTGCCAGCGCTCGCCGGCGAAGCGCTTCGCGAGATAGACGATTTGCCCAACGTGGTAGGCGTAGTGAGTCATTTGCCGAGCGATGGCTTCGAGGACGCTGAGGCCTTCGCCGCGAATGCTTACGGAGCGTTGGATGTCGTCCGGTTCGAGGCCTTCCAATGCGTCAAACAAGGTCTTCCACCCAGATTCCCAGTTCCGTTTAAGGGACTCGAGGGAGTCCGCCTCGTGGAGTTCGAATTCGCTGTCACGGTTGCGATCCGGCTTTTCCCCGTCGGTGGTGAGGAAGTCGCTCCAACGGGAGCGCATGTTACCGGAAACGTGTTTGTAGAGGATCGCCAGGCTGTTGTCCTCCGTTCCGTCGCGTTGGAAGAACTCCTGCTCGGAAACTTGGGCGACTGCTTTGTCGGCAAGTTGTTTAAGCCTTCTGAATTCGCCGAGGGCGACGGGGACAAAGTCGTGGGGTGTCGTCATGTGGGAGCTTTACAGAATCCTGGGAGCTTTTGCAGCTCTGTTTTGCTAAGGCGTTTCCCGCAGAAGGCGGCTTGGGCACCACGCCTGGTAAAGCCCTAATCGCTGAATTTGACGGTCAGGATTGGGGAATGTTGCTTGCGAGTTCCTGCCATCCGAAGGTCGAGGGATTCAATTCTGACCCCTATTTGCTTTATCTTCATGCTCGATCGTAAGTATCTTCGTCTCATACTCTCGCTCCTCGCTCTCGTGGCGTCGAGTTCCACGCTTTCCCAGGCTCAGTCTGCCAAGGCCGAGGGAAGCCTTTCCTTGCTGGGTGATTGGATTTCCGAGTCTCGGCTCGAAGGGGGATTCGCTTTGGCGGATGGAAAGCGTTTGGCGACGGTCGTCGTTTCGCAAGGCGATCATGCCGTAGTGCGTTTGGCGGCGGAAGACTTGGTGGAGGACCTGGAGCGCGTGACGGGAAAAAAGGCTTCGCTCGCTCAGGACTTCGAGCCCAACAAAGGAGGGCAGGTGATCATTGGAACCTTGGGCGAATCCGATGCGGTGGCTGCCTTGCTCGCTCGCAGTTCGGTTGAGCTGGGCGATTTGCAAGGGGCTTGGGAAAGCTTCGTGGTCGCGGTTGTTGGCGAGGGCAAGAAAGCGAACTTGCTGATCGTCGGTAGCGATCGACGTGGCACAGCTTACGGGGCCTACGAGCTATCTCAGGCGATTGGGGTTTCGCCTTGGCATTGGTGGGCTGACTCTGCCGTTCGAAAGTCGAAATCGCTTTACGTATCCAAGAATACGCGACGCTTTGGTCCGCCGTCCGTCAAATATCGCGGTATCTTTATCAACGATGAGGACTGGGGACTGCAGCCTTGGGCAGCTCACACCTTCGATCCGGAATTGGGCGACATTGGACCTAAAACCTACGAAAAGGTGTTCGAATTGATGTTGCGTCTGAAGGCCAACACGCTTTGGCCGGCGATGCATGAGGTTACAAAGGCGTTTAACCTGTATCCAGAAAACAAGGAGCTAGCGGATCGCTACGCCATCGTCATGGCGTCTTCCCACGCGGAACCCATGTTGCGCAACAACGTGACGGAGTGGACGGCGCCCAAGGGTCATTTCAATTACCAGACCCATCCGGACTTGGTGAAGGACTATTGGGAAAAGCGGCTGGTGGAAAACGGTCGATTCGAAAACGTTTATACCTTGGGCATGCGCGGCATCCATGACAGCGGCATGACGGGGGGCGGCTCCAAGGAGGACAAGATCGACTTGTTGGAGCAGGTTATCGCCGATCAAAGGGAACTTTTGCGGGAGCACGTGAGTGAGGATTTGGAGTCGGTGGCCCAAGTGTTCACGCCCTACAAGGAAGTGCTGGAGCTTTACGAGGGCGGCATGGAGGTGCCGGAGGACGTGACTATCGTTTGGCCGGATGACAACCACGGCTATTTGCGTCGCTTCCCTAACGACGTCGAGCGGAGCCGCAAGGGCGGCTCTGGCGTCTACTACCATATTTCCTACCTCGGAGCGCCCTTGGCGTATTTGTGGTTGGATACAACGCCACTCGCTTTGGTGTGGGAGGAAATGCACCGCTCCTTCGAACTCGGCTCCCGCGACTACTGGATCCTCAACGTAGGTGACATAAAGTCGCAGGAAAGGGGAACTGAGTTTTTCCTATCGATGGCTTGGGACATCGAGCGATGGGGGCTTGATGCTCAGAGTGCGTTTTTGACGGCTTGGGCCGCTCGCGAATTCGGAAGGGACCTGGCCGCGGAGGTAGCCGGCTTGATGAGCGAGTACTATGTCTTGAACTTCCAACGTCGCCCGGAGCACTTGCAGTGGTGGATGCCGTATACGCGAGTCAAGACAAGTCCCTTGACTGAAGCGGAGCTGCAGCAGCGCCTATCGCGGATGCTAGCGATGATCGAGCGCTGCGAGGAGCTTCAATCTCGATTGCCGCAGGAGCGCTACGATTCTTTTTTTCAGCTAGTCGCCTATCCCGTAAAGGCCTCGGCCTACGCGAACCTTCGCTACTTCCACTTGGAACAATACCACCGACTCTTTCACGCGGATCCGCCCATGGCTCGCAAGCACGGAGGCCTGGGACGGGCGGCAGATGAGCTACTCGTGTCGTTGACGCGTGAATACAACCATGAGATCGCGGATGGAAAATGGTTTGGGATGATGGCGGAAGAGCCAGCTGACAGCGCATGGAGGTCCTTTCGTACGACGCCATGGGTCCTTCCGGCTGAAGGCATGGTGGAGAAGGTCGACGAGCTGCAACAAGCGTTTGCGGCGGTTCGCTTCCAAGGGGCCCGCGCGAGCGTGGACGCCCATGCGGAGATTCTCCGCGAAGCGGAAGCCTTCGACCGTCGCGGCGGAGAAGGCGGGCAGTGGGAAAGCGTGCAGGAGCTCGGTTGGTCGGGAGATGGCATACGAGTTTTTCCGGCGACCTTAAAAAGTCTTTCGCCGGAGGAAATCGATGCGTCCACGCCATGGGTGGAATACGAGGTAGAGACGCGGCAGGCGGGTGACTATCGATTGTTTCTTGAGTTGTTGCCTACTTTTCCCTCGGAAGAATCCGGGGAGTTGCAGTTCGCGGTTTCCGTCAACGACGGAGAGCTTAAGCCGGTTTCGATATCTAGGAAGTCCAAGACGCAGGATTGGTCGAAAGGCGTGCTGGAAGGCAGTATTGGCGTGGAGCTTGCCGTTGATTTTGCCCATGCCGGAAGCAATCGGATTCGTATATACATGATGGATACGGGAGTGGTTCTCGATCGCTTCTTTCTGCATCAAGGAGAGCTGGCCCCCAGCTTTAGCGGCCCGGCGTCGCTGCGGTAAGGCGGAGGAATGGGCTACGGCGCTTGCCGCTGGCCCCAGATCCCGGGGTTGATGTCTGGATGTTCGTCTGGAGGAAAGACGAGGCCAGTCCGTAGAGCATTAGTATTGGAACTGCATACAACGCGTATCTGCCGAACCGATGCAACGAAACGCTGCTCTGAACTTTCGTTTTAAACTCCGCGGCAAGCTTTAATAGGACTCCTCTACCTCACCTTGATTTCAACAGATTCCAGAGTCAGTTTGGTGCCAGCGTCGAGCTGGCTCTCCAAGATGCTTGCTTCAAGGTCTGCCAGGGGGAAGACGGAGGATATTGCGTGCTTGTTCTCTTCGTAAAAATACGCGACGGATTTACTTATTCTCTCTTTGAGCACAGCAAGGTCAGCCCCTCCCACGTATCGAGCGAGGTTGACCCTGTGGGTGACGATCGCCTCAAGTCGCCAAGGTCGTTTCCCCGCTGAGGAGAGCTCCGCTTCGAGGGTGAAGCGTCGACTTGTTTTTGCTCCCGCCAGCGCTAAGGCGAGGCTGTCTGCTGTGTGCTTCGTTGCTAGGTCTATCGCGCAGGCACCGTACCACTCCAACTCTATGCGGTCTTCTCTCGCCTGCACGAGTAGGTCGACTATGGCAAAAGGATCGCCGCCGGCCAAGTATTGGGATTCCAACTGGGAAAGGCTCAATCCGAGTTTATGGCTCTGAGACTTTTGGAAGGCCTTTATCAGCTTCGAGGCGGGGGATCCTCTTAGGCTCATGTTAAGACGCTCTTTGAGGTAAAGGTTCATATTGCTTGTAGGCCCATGGATCGGAAGGGGAGTTTTTTGCCCGCGGACTTTGAGGCAGTGTTATCAGTTGCGGCATAAGGTCTAGGCAGGGCGATTGTTGGACTATTTCTATTCGTAAATCTGGGAGCTCCCTTTCAGTTCGTATTTGTTTGTGAATACGCGAGCAAAGCAGAATCCGGCTACCTGCCAGAACCAGACGCTGGTGAAGAGGAACCCGATCCCGAAAGCGATCAAGCCGGCGAATGAAATTAGTAGAGCAGCGAAAGCGATCGACCAAGCGTGCCAGTAGGCAGTGCCTCCCTGGAAGACTCTCCGCAGGGCTTTGAAAGGATCGAAGATTTCTCGGTAGTCAAAAGCAAGGCAGTAGTGGGACATGTAGCCAGGGACTGCGATGGTCGCCATGATCCATAGTATAGCAGAAATCGGGTAGAGCCAGCTGACTTCGTAGGCGTACGCGATGGCGCAGCATAATACGGCTGGAGAATGGTACTCGACCATTCCGAGAAAAGTGATGGTTCCGTACTTTAGAAGGCTTGGGTAGTCTCTCCAGGCGGGCCAAGCCGATAGCCCGTTTTGCATTCGATGCGTCATCATTATTCTGTGCCCCATGTTGAGAATCCAGCCGACCAAGGGGACCAGCAGCCAGATCGCCCCGATAGCGACTTCCCGCCGTGCAACTTTCGACTGCAGCGGAAAAAGGAAGGCAGAACGAAACCCGAGAGAAACGCTCAGGTCGATTTTCTGTTCTGTATCCGCTTTTTGGGGTTCCACCGAATAAATAACCTTTAACATATGAAAGGACTTTAAAAGGCCTCCAGAGGAATTCGTATGTTTCTGTGTGGAGCAGAATTAATGATACAAGTCGTGCTTTTTGGCGAACGTAGCGATTTCTTTGACGTTGCCTTTGACTAGGGTGGGGATCGCCGATTCGAGGACGTCGTCGCTCCAATTCCACCAAGCTAGTCTAAGAAGGAAATCGATCTCTTCCTCGGCGTATCTTCTTTTGACGACTTTTGCCGGGTTTCCGACAGCGATGGAGTAGGGCGGGATGTCAGAAGATACGACTGCGTTTGCTCCGATAATGGATCCGCTGCCAATGGTGACGCCAGGCAAGATGGTGGCGTTCATGCCGATCCAAACGTCGTCGCCGATTTCTATGTCTTTGTAGGCTTTGAATGGATACTCGGTAATGGGCAGGTGCTCGGCCCATTCTCCCCCGAATACGGCGAAGGGGAAGGTGCTGATCCCGCTGGTCGCATGATTGGCGTCGGCCATTATAAACTTCGCTCCGTGAGCGATGGCGCAAAACTTCCCGATGTTGAGCGAGGTCTGCGAAAGTCCGAAATTGTAGAGCACGCTCTCTGTCAGGAACTTTGTCGGATCGTCGAAGTTGCTGTAGTAGCTGTAGTCGCCGGCGGAGACGTTGCTGACGTCGCTATCTGCGATTAACGGTTTCAGGAGGAGGGTGTTGGTGAAACCGTCGATTGGATATAAGGCGTTTGGATTCATGGGTAAATCTTTGGCTGTTTTTTGTCTCCCTAGCGAGCGCCCGAAATTGGCTCGAGAGTTGACGTCTTCGACTGGGTGTCAGCCGAAAGTGATCAAGCCATAGGTGAGTAGGAAGAGGAGATATACGGTGGTGTAGATTTGGTTGTAGAGGGCGGGGCGGTAGGCTTCGCGGCGGTAGTTTTGGATGAAGCAGTAGTGGTTGAAGAGCAGGAAGGCGGGGTAGAACAAAGCGCCCCAGATGAAGCCGTAACCGCAAAATTGGGCGAGGGGCGTGGGGGCGGTGATGCCTTGGCGAGCGATCTGGACAAGGGGCAGCACGGTGAAAACCCAGAGCCCGAGCGGTAGGGTGTTGAAGGCGGCGAGGATAGTGACGAAGGTTTTCAAAAGGAAGCTGGGATTGAGTATATTCCGAGAGGACGAAAACGATTTCTGAGAATGGTAGCGCTATTGATCGTGGTGGGTTTGGACGATGCGGAATCGGTCCGTCCATTTTGGGGTTGTGTCAATGGCGATGAAAAAGGACGAGCTTTTGTGGGCTCGTCCTTCGTTTTGTTACTGGGCATTGGCGGACCGCTGGTACAGCGGACCCTACCTATTCGGGGGCTTCTTCGGTTGACACCTCGGTTTCTGGCTCCGGCTCGGGGATGTCGGCGAGGAGAGCGGCGAGCTCTTTCGGAGCGGCGGTATAGAGGGTGCCGGTGGTGGCGAAGGCGGTGCGGCCCATGTAATCGTTGATGGGCGCGGCCGCGTCGCTGCTGGAGATCTTGACGAAGACGGCTCCGGCGGGCGTTTCTACTTCTTCCTGCATCTCGGTGACGGTCTCGCCTTCCTCGTTGGTGGTTTCGACTTCTTTTTCGACCTTTACCTCGGGGCGGCGTCCGGCGGTGACAGTGTAGGTGGTATCGTCGGCGAGCGTGTAGCTGATGGTGTAGCTGTGCTCTTGGGCTCCTACGACTTCGGGGTCGTTGTGCTCGGCGAGGCGTATGAAGTTTATGGAGACGAGTCGGTTGATGGCTCGGGTGATGGCTCCTTGGTTGAGCTGTTTGCCTTCGGGGAGCGTGTCTTCGGTTGTCCAGTCGGCGGTGTCGGACTCGCGGGCGACGTTGAGGGTGTCGCCGTTCTCAAGCTGAAAGGTGGCGGAGCGGATAGCGTCTCGTTCGACGTCGATGAGCTTTTTGTCGAGCCAGGAGACGGGGTCGCCATCGACGGAGAAGGAGTCGCTGGCGATGAAGGCGAGCTCTTCTTGCCCGAAGCGTACGAGCTGTTTGCCGCTGTCGGTTTCGCGTCCGAGGTCGAGCGAAAGCACAGAGTTGCCGGAGGCGTCGTTGAGGTTGATGTAGTCGACGCCGAAGCCGAAGTCGGCGATGCGCTCGGGCTTGCGGGAGGCTATGCGTTGGAGCTTGGCCTCCTTGAGCTGGTTGGTGAGGTCGGTGATCTTTTTGGTATCGGCGGGGAGATCGTAACGCTCCTGTAGTTGCCAATTGGATGCGTCGGCATCGTACAGGAAGGTCATGGACTCGGTTCCGCTGATGAGCTCGAGCTCGGCGACTTTGTTGAGGTCGTCGTTGGAGACGATGGCCGTTCCGATACGGGGATCTTCGGGACGGGAGCTATCGGCGTTTTTGATGAAGTAGGTGATGCCTGCTGCCACGGCGAGGACAGCGGTGGAGATGTAGAGTTTGTTGAGATTCATTGTGCTTACGCTGGGTATTGGGATCGGGTTGTTGCTATCGCGGCGCAAGGCCGCTTCCCACGATTGGGTTGTGCGGACGACGTGGAAGTCGTCCCTCCAGTTTTAGGTTCCTAGTTGCTTTTGCGCATGCGGTTGAAGAGGAGGGCGAAGGCGAGGAGGCCGAGCGGGGCCCAGAGGAGGTTGAGGGCTCCGATGGTGTTGCCGAGGCGGTCGATGCCTTGGCGGAGGCCGCTGCGGATCTCGCGGATTTGGGATTTGAGCTCGGCTTGCTTCTTTTGGTTCTCGGCGATGAGCTCTTCCATCTCAGGAGTGGCGTAGATGATGCCGGAGCCGGTTTGCTCGCTGAGGATTTGGCTGAGCTTTTGATTGGTCTCTTGCAGTTCGGCTTCGACGACTTCGAGCTTGGCTTGGTAGAGCTTTTGGGCTTCCGCTTCCATGCGTTGGACGACGTCGAAGGGGCGGCTGGCGCCGGCCTTGCCGCGGATGCCGATGAGGTCGCGGCTGCCGCCGAGGTACTCGATGAAGTTGTTGGCGAGGTCTTGGTTGTCGTTGAGCTTCTGGACCTGCTGCATGCCGAGGAAGTTGACGCGTTGCACGGAGAACTGGTCGAGCAGGAAGTCGCTGTCAGCGATGATGAATACAGTGATGTTTCCGGAGCTTTTCTTGTTATCGTCTTCGCGTTCGGGGAAGGCGGTTTGGGCTTCTCCAGTGAGCAGGCCGGCTACGGTGGCGGGTTCGCTGAGCGGCTCGGCTTGGCGGCCGATCTGGCTGGGGTCTGAGAACTGGAGCATCATGCTTTGCACTTGGCCGCTGTCAGCGGAGGTGGTGAGAATGGGTTCCCAAGCTGTGGTAGCGTCGGCGGCGTGCTTAAGCTGGCCGGCTTCAAGCAGGAGTACGCCATCGAGTTCGGAGGAGGGCAGCAGGTCGCGGTTGACGAATTCGTTGCGGAATATGAGCCAGGCGGGCTGGGTGAAGCGGCCTTGGGAGAGGGAGTTGGTCTGGTCCGTGAGGACTTGGCTGACATCGTACTCGATACCCCAGGCGGCCAACAGTTCGGGCAGGTCGCTGGGAGTGGGCTGACTCATTTGCCCCATCATCATTTGCTGGCGACCTTGCTCTCGCTCCATGACGGAAGAGGGATCGAGGGAGAGGAAGACCGGCTTGCCGGAGAGGGCGTATTGGTCTATCGAATACTGGAGGTCTTCGCTGAGGTTCTTGGGATGGATGAGGGCGAGCAGGTCGAGGTCGGCGGGGAGGGCGGATTCGCTGGGGTCGACTTCGACGATCTCGAACTGGGTTTCCAGTTGGGAGAGGATGATCTGGTCGCTCTGTTGCTGCTGTTGGCCCGGCATCATGGGCATGGCGGGCGGGGCCTTGAGCGGGAGGGAGGTGATGAGGCCGAGACGTGGCTTGGTGATGAGCTGGGTTTCGTAGATGGCCTTGGAGATGTCGTACTCGAGGAAGGTCTCGCGGTCCCAGTTGAAGAAGGGGTGGATGGTTTCGGTTTCGCCTTGGGCTACGACCATGCCGAGGAAGACGCGGTCGCCGTTTGGCAGCTCTGTACCGTTGAGCCCGGCTGCGATGGCGCGTTCCTCCTCGGGGGAGTCGGGCTTGGGGTCGATGACCTTAAGCTTGATGAGGCCGCCGGAGGCTTTCTCGTATTGCTCCATCATTTGCTCGACGCGGTCGGAGAAGTTCTTGAACCAGGCCGGCAGGTCCGCGATGGACTTGGAGGAGTAGAACTCGACGGAGACGGGTTCTTCGAGCTTTGCCAGCATGTTTTCGGTGCTGTCGGAGAGGGTGTAGATGCCTTCTTGCGTGAAGTCGAAGCGTATCGGCAGAGAGGATACGATGTAGTGGAGCAGCACGAAGTTGATCAAGACGAGAACGGCTGCGAAGATTTTTTTGGAAAGGGTCATTTTTTGTAGGTGTTTAGGCCTTAGGTTTTTAGGCTGTAGGTCTATTGGCTAGCGTTCGATGACGATCATGTTGATGCCGAGGCAGGCGAGGGTCAGCACGATGTAGAAGGACAGGGCGCTGATATCGATGAGGCCTTTGGACATGGTGGCGAAGTGTTGCTCGAAGCTGAGCAGTCGCAGGAAGTCGAGCACGGCGGTGGGAGCGGAGTTGCCGAGGAACTGGGCCAGCCAGTCGGAGCCGACTAGGGTGGCGAAGAGGCAGATCATGACGCTGATGACGAAGGCGATGACTTGGTTCTTGGTCAGGGCCGAACAGACCGCGGTGATGGATAGGAAGGCGGAGGCGGTGAGGAGGGCTCCGACGTATCCAGCGAATATGACGCCCCAGTCGGGATCGCCCAGATAGCCAGTGGTGAGGGCGAGCGAGAAGGTGAGGCAGAGGCCGATGCCAATGAAGGCGAGAGCGGCCAGGAACTTGGCGACCACGGCGGAGCGCGGCGAGATGGGGAGGGTGAAGAGGAGCTCGATGGAGCCGGAGCGTTTTTCTTCGGCCCAGAGTCGCATGCCGACCGCGGGGATGAATACGATGAGGATCCAGGGGAGCGGGCGGAAGAGGCTGTTGAGGTTGGCCTCGTTGCGGCTATAGTAGCCGGAGTAGAGGGCGAGGCCGATGACCATGACGTGGAAGACGGCTAGGATGACGTAGCCGACGGGTGAACGGAAATAGCCGAGGAATTCTTTTTTGAAGATGGGCATGGCTGGTAATGGTGAATTATGAATTGGGAATGGTGAAAGGGGGTGGCGCTGATCGGGTTGCGGGTTCGCGACCAAGGTCGCTCCTGCAGGTTGATCGGGTGGTTGCGATCGCGGCACAAGGCCGCTTCCCACAGGAGAGTCTTAGGCGAGGATGGTTTTGTTGGTGAGCTCGCGGAAGACCTCGTCGATGGTGGCGCCGGGCTTGCGGGCCTTGAATTCCGCGGGGGTCTCGTCGACGAGCACCTTGCCTTGGTCGATGATGATGACGCGGTTGCAGATGGCTTCGACTTCTTCGAGGATGTGGGTGGAGAGCACGATGGCTTTGTCTTTCGACATGGCCTGTATCAGCTTTCTCACTTCATGCTTCTGGTTGGGGTCGAGACCGTCGGTGGGCTCGTCGAGGATGAGTACCTTGGGGTCGTGGATGATGGCTTGGGCGACGCCGACACGTTGGCGGTAGCCTTTGGAGAGGTTTTCGATGGCCCGGTACTTTACGGAGTCGAGGTGGCACTTGACGATGACGTCGGCTAGGCGGGCGTTGAGCTGGTCCTTGTCGGTGATGCCTCGGGCCTCGGCTACGTAGGTGAGGAACTCGACGACAGTCATTTCTGGATACGCGGCGCTGGACTCGGGCAGGTAGCCGATGCGCTTCTTGACCTCGATGGGGTCCTTGGCGACGTCGAAGCCGTCGACGGTGGCGGTGCCGGCGGTGGGGGTGAGGAAGCCGGTGATCATCTTCATGGTGGTGGACTTGCCGGCTCCGTTGGGGCCGAGAAAGCCGAGGATGTCGCCTTTGTTGATGGTGAAGGATACGCCGTCGACTGCTCGCAGCGTTCCGTAGTCCTTAACGAGTCGATCTACAGTTACCATGTTTGTTGGGTTCTGGGTTTTAGGGAAAGGAACATGCAAAAGCTCCTCGAGGACCGGGGAGCTTTTTAGCGGGAAATTCGTGTATGAAACAGGTGTTTGAAGATCAAGTTTCAGTTTTCGGAATTTTTTCGGGGAAAGTTGTTAATTGGGTGAGGTTGGTTTTTGACCACAGATCACTCGGATGGGAGTTGATGGATCTTGTGGGGAGGTGTTGAAGGGGGAGGGATGCGGGAATCGGGGTGTTGGTATCGCGGCTCAAGGCCGCTTCCCGCAGGGATCGGGTTGGGGCGGGACGGGCAATGAAGCCCGCGCCTCACCGGGAGGTCAATCGAGGTCGAGGGTGTCTTGCTCGAGCTGGTCTTCGGGGAGGGGGGCGGCTTCGTCTTTGAGGTGCTTGGGGGGCTTGGCGACGCGTTGGGTGAGGTAGGCCTCGCGGTCGGTGACGATGCGTTGGCAGATCTTGTGCACGTGCATGCGCAGCCACATGGAGGTGTTGGACTCGGAGGAGTAGCGGGCGGGGCCGTAGGCATGGATGCGGTCGGTTTGCAGCAGGACGTCGTTTTGCTCGAACTCGGCGTCGTTGCCGGGCTTGTAGACGGCGTAGGCCTTGCCGCCGAATTTGCGGATGACGGAGAAGCTGGGCACGTCGCTGGGACCGTCGGCGATGTAGATCATGTTTTGGAAGGGGATGCGTCGGTCTTCCGCGGCCATCTTGGCGTTGACGTCGATGGTCTCGTTCTTGTTGGCGCCTTTGTTGATCTCGAAGAGGGCCCGCGTCTTGGTGGTGTTGTCGATCATGGTGCCGATTTGGCTGATGATGTCCTCGGACTCGATCTCGAGGTCGTCCTGGTCGAGGTAGCCGGGCTGGAGCGGGTTTTCGATGAATTCGCTGCCCCAGATGCCGTCGACGTAGGGGGCGATGGCGGAGCCGCGTACCATCTCGGCGAGGCCGGTGGTGACGATGTAGTGTTCGAGCTGGATGTCGTGGCGAACGTATTCGGGACGGGAGCGGGTGAGCTCGCGCAGCTCCTCGAAAAAATGGGGCAGGCCTTCGTAGAAGACGATTTCCTTGCCCAGCTGGCGTAGCATCTTGTTGTTGAGGCCGGGCATCTTGCCGGCGCGGGCGTAGGTGAGGATGTGGTTGAGGTAGACGCTTTCGCCGGAAACCGTGTAGCCGCGCTGCTTGTAGCGCTCGGCCATGGTGTTGACTTCCTCCCAGAAGAGGGGCTCGTCGATCTCGAACTTTTCGAAGATCGGCTGCTGCATGTAGCCGGGGATGAGAGTCTTGTCGAAATCCCAGACGATGGCGATTTTGTTTTGGGTGGAGTAGGAGGCGGACACGGCGCGGGAAGGTTGAATTGTGGAAGTGTATCGGGAAGGGTGATGGATGAAGGGTGAATTTGGCGGGTCGGGAGGCAATCTGCAAATGCTGCTCTTGCCAAGTGGCTTGCTTTCGGTAACGGATTTGCGTCTTTTTCAACAACTGGGCCGTCGCGAGGCGGCTCGCTCTTTTCCTTATGGCTATCAAGCTTCCAGAAATTTCCCCTTTCAAGAGGCGCGTCGAAGAAATCGACGCGATGATGAACGAACCTGACTTCTACAGCGACGCCCGCCGTTCTGCAGCTCTCTCCCGCGAGCACATGAAGCTGCGCCAGCTGATCGAGGACTATGCGGCTCTCGAGAAGGCGAAGACGGACTTGGCGGACAATCAGGAAATGCTGGATGACGACTCCGCTGACGACGAGTTGAAGGAGCTGGCGGAGATGGAGATCCCCGAGCTGGAGGAAAAGATCGAGAAGCTGGAGGAAAAGATCCTGGCGGCCATGATCCCGCCGGACGAGACGGATTCGCGCAATACGATCGTGGAAATCCGAGCTGGAGCGGGGGGCGACGAAGCGTCGCTTTTCGCGGCTGACTTGTACCGCATGTACTCGCGTTTGGCGGAACGTCGCGGTTGGCGCGTGGAGCAGATGAGCGCCAGCGAAAGCGGCATCGACGGTTTCAAGGAAGTGATCTTTTCGATCAGCGGCGAGGAGGTTTACAAGACACTCAAGCTAGAAAGCGGCGTGCACCGCGTGCAGCGCGTTCCGGAAACCGAGTCCCAAGGCCGTATCCACACCTCGACCGTGACGGTCGCGGTCTTGCCGGAAGCGGAGGAAGTGGACGTGGAAATCAACCCGCAGGATTTGGAAATCACCGCGACTCGCGCCAGTGGAGCGGGCGGACAGCACGTTAACACGACCGACTCCGCCATCAACATCGTGCACAAGCCTACCGGAATCACCGTTTATTGCGCGGACGAACGTTCGCAGATCAAGAATCGGGCCAAGGCTATGAAAGTTCTCTACTCGCGCATATTGCAGATGAAGCAGGAGGAGGAGAGGGCCAAGTACGCGGAGAATCGCAAGAAGCAGGTTGGCACGGGAGACCGCAGCGAGCGCATCCGTACCTACAACTTTCCCCAGAGCCGTCTCACCGACCATCGTATCGGACTGACGGTGCACAGCTTGCCTGCGGTGATGGAAGGCGATATGGACGAGATCCTGGAAACCTTGGAGAACGAGGACATGCGCCTGAAGATTGAAGCTTTGATGAGCAGCACGCAGTCCAAGTAGACTGGATACGCCGCCCCGCATTTATCGATCCTTATGCCTGAAATGTTGACAGTGCTGGATGTGGTCCAGCGCAGCGCTGCCTTCCTCGAGAGCAAGGGAGTGGAAAGCGCTCGCCTCAACGCGGAGTGGCTGATCGCTTCCGCCTTGGGCATGGATCGCATGAAGCTTTACTTGCAGTTCGACCGTCCGCTCAAGGAGTCCGAGCTGGCTGACATGCGTTCCAAGGTGGCGCGTCGAGCGAAACGCGAGCCCTTGCAGTACATTCTTGGGAGCACGCCCTTCCACGAACTCGATCTCAAGGTCGATCGCCGCGCTTTGATTCCGCGTCCGGAAACGGAGCAGCTAGTCGAGCTGGCCCTCGGCTCTTTTGGGGAAAACGACGTCGCCTACCGTATCGTAGATTTGGGCACGGGGAGCGGGGCGATTGCTTTAGCTTTGGCTTTCGCATTGCCGCGAGCGGAACTTTTCGCTGTGGACGCGAGTCGCGAGGCTTTGGAGCTCGCCCAAGAAAACGCCCTAGGCTGCGGCTTGCAGAACCGGGTAACCTTCATTTTGTCGGATTGGTTTTCCGATTTCGATGTCGAAGGCGAATTCGACCTGATCGTTTCCAATCCGCCCTACCTCACCGAAGAGGAAATGGGGTCGGCGGAGCCCGAGGTTAAGGACTACGAGCCGCATTCCGCGCTTTTTGCGGAAAAGAAGGGCTTGTCGGATCTGGAGAAGATCGTGCAGGGAAGCTTCGAACGCTTGAGGGCGGGTGGCGTCTTGTGGCTGGAGACCGGGGTCAAGCATCGGCAGCCGCTGGCGGACCTTTGCCAGTCCTTGGGCTATGCCTCGGTCGAAGGCGTGGACGACTGGAGCGGTCGCCCTCGATTCGTGAAGGCTGTGAAGTAGTTCGGGATCCAGCTGAAGGGGGTCTTGTCTTTTGAACTAATTCATAAATTTACCTAGGTAAACAGAGAGAAGATGCTCGACAGGGCTGCGGGGATTTCTGAAGGATGGGGTTCCAACTTTTTACATCCTGTGACCCAGTTGCCAGGTGAGCTCCTTGAGCGAGCGGTGTTGACTGGGACAGGAGGCTCTGGGGAGGGGCGCACCTGACATGAATTTTCAGACTCGAAACGATAAACAGACGGACTCGCTGCGAAGCGCGGCCAGGGAGGCCCGGGCTCATCGCCTGGAGGGGCGCGGGGAACGTCCGGTGGCCACTTCGCTTAAGGCATTTGCCGATTGGGGCGAGTTGAAGGCTTATCTCGTGCATGCCTACGGCCTGGAAGATGTGGTCATCCAGCTGCGGCCTGACTACGTGAACGCGGAGGTGATCGACAGTATGGATCGCGTAGAGGTGCGCGAAATCTCCTCAAGTGAGGTGCTCCTTTCGCTTTCGGTGGGACTGCGAGTGAGCCTCGACGTGCACCTCTTTCGAGCCGCTGAGGTAACGGCAGAAGGAATTGATTGGCCGCCTCGCAGTCAGTACGAAGCGATTTTGATGTGCGCCAAGGGCGTATTCAGTCGAACGGTGCGGGATCGGGTGGTCGACTTGATGTCGGCACGAGGCAATTCGGAGGTGGTTTCCTTCTTTCTCGACAAGGAAGGGCGGGTAGAATCCTCGTCCAGCAAGGCTCGGGAATTCTGCGACAAGCATTTTCCGGCTTCGAAGCGAGTGGACGATTTTTTCCCGCTTTCCCATTGGGACTACCTGCAAGGCGCCATTCGCTTGCGGGAAACGAGCAAGACGCTCAGCTATCGCAACGAGAGCCTGGTTTTCTGTTTCCATCAAGACAGCGGCATCGTCGACTGCCTGCTGCAGAAGATGGGTGACAACGGCTATCTGCTCTCCCTCGCCATGGATCGCTGAGGGGGAACCGGCAGGCGCTGCCTTTTTATAGTGTGAATGGGTGGCTCGCGGTTTCTGGCGCTGATACCTGAACTCGTCGGCTAACGATTAAGGTGGAACGGCCGCTCTGCGGGCGTTTTTTTGGTTCATCCCAAAAGACAGTGGAGATTGCTGGCTATGCATTCGGTACGACTGTGGGAAGCGGCCTTGTGCTGCGATTGGGCAGGAACGATCGTGCCACAAGGGCACTTCCCACTGCAGAATCACTGTCCCCGCAAAAGGGTGGCAAATCTTTTTTTTGGGGGGCATGTCACCTGCGGAGCAAGCGGCTGACCCACCATTAGGTGGGGACGGAGGTTCCTGCGGCTCGGACGACGCGGCGCCGACACGTTCAGTCGTCCCTCCGATTACGAGACCGAAGCGCGACCTAGGGCAAACATCTGCTCTTGTTCGGTTTGCTCTAGGTCGAACGACCTTTTTCCGAAGAAGACGGGTAGGGGAACTGATAAAAAGAATAAGAAAAGGTAATTAACGACCTTCTTATCTTCAATTGCCTGCTCTTAAGGCTTGATTCGCCGATTTTCTTAGTAATAAAAGAAATAAAGGTATTTAATAGTATAAAAACTTACCGATCGAATTAGCCTAGCTTCTGCCCGCGCCATGAACGTCCTTTTCCTAACCGTATTCGTCGGCCTCATCCTGGTCTCTCTCGCTCTCACTTTCTTTGCCTTCACGCGACGCTCGGCGAGCTGGAGCAGTCCGGAGCGCGACAGTTTGATGCCCTTGGAAGACGAGCGGACGGTCAGCCACCGCGAACACCGCTGAGCGGGTAGGGCGAACGAATTTTCATCAAGCGAACACCTCCTCCAATAACCCACTGACCTTATGTCCGATCAGAAACGAGTAATCGAATACGACGACCAGACTGTACGCATGTTCATGATCGCCTCCATATTTTGGGGCATCGTTGGCATGCTGGTAGGCGTCATCGTAGCGGCCCAGTTAAACTTCCACTTCCTGAACTTCGATACGTCGTGGCTGACCTTCGGCCGCTTGCGTCCCTTGCACACCAACGCGGTGATTTTCGCGTTCGTGGGCAACATGATGTTTGCGGGCGTCTACCATTCGACGCAGCGACTGGTGAAGGCTCGCCTTGGCTCCGACTTGCTCTCGAAGGTGCACTTCTGGGGGTGGCAGCTGATCATCGTCTCGGCCGCGGTCACGCTTCCCTTGGGCTACACCCGGGGCAAGGAGTACGCGGAACTCATTTGGCCGATCAACATCGCGGTGGCTCTCATCTGGGTGGTGTTCGCGATCAACTTCTTCCTGACGTTGGCCAAGCGGAACGAGAAGTCGCTCTACGTGGCGATCTGGTTCTACATCGCGACCATCATGACGGTGGCGATGCTCTACATCGTCAACCACTTGTCGATCCCAACGGGCTTGCTGCATTCGTATCCGATTTTTGGTGGCGTACAGGACGCGTTGGTTCAGTGGTGGTACGGCCATAACGCGGTGGCCTTCTTCCTCACCACTCCGATCCTCGGCATCATGTACTACTACATGCCGAAGGCGGCGGATCGGCCGGTCTATTCCTATCGCCTGTCGGTGGTCCACTTCTGGTCGCTGGTGTTCATCTACATCTGGGCAGGGCCTCACCACTTGCTCTACACGGCGCTTCCCGGCTGGCTGCAGCAGCTCGGCATGATCTTCAGCTTGATGCTGTGGGCTCCTTCGTGGGGAGGGATGCTCAACGGATTGCTCACCTTGCGTGGGGCGTGGGACAAGCTGCGCACGGATCCGGTCCTCAAGTTTTTTGCCGCCGGAGTGACCTTTTACGGGATGGCGACTTTCGAGGGACCGTTGCTGTCCATTCGTTCGGTCAACGCCTTGGCTCACTACACGGACTGGATCATTGGGCACGTGCACGCCGGTACCCTAGGTTGGAACGGTTTCATGGCGGCGGGTATGTTCTACTTCCTCGCTCCGCGTCTCTGGAAGACGAAGCTCTATTCCGTATCCATGGCCAACATGCACTTCTGGCTCGGGCTGGTGGGCATCTTGCTCTACGTGGCCTCCATGTGGGTGTCGGGCATCACTCAAGGCTTGATGCTGAACAACGCCGACGAGCAAGGCGTGCTCGCGTATCCAAATTTCTTGGAAACGCTGCAATCCATTCGTCCGCTGATGCTCACCCGCGTAGTGGGTGGCGGCCTCTACCTCGCCGGATTCATCCTTATGGCTTACAACATTTGGAAGACTGTGAAGTCCGGCGAAGCGGTAAACGGAGTCTGCGAAGTGTCCGCCGTGGAGGACGAAGCCAAGAAGATGGGCCTCATCGGGGCGGTGACTCACCCCGCTTTCCTCTATTCGGCTGGTCTGGTCGTCTTCTCTTGCATCTGGCTTTTCGCAGACGGTTTCGTGGAGCTCTTCGGCATGGGCGCGACGATCGTTACGGTGATGAGCTGCCTGGTGCACTTTACCCGCAGCGGCGACAGCTTTGCTCAATGGTACGATAAGCTGTTGGAGAACTCCATGCCCTTCACGGTGTTGGTGCTCATCTCGGCTGCAGTCGGAGGTGTCGTGCAAATCGTGCCGCTGGTAAACATCGATAAGGCCAGCGTAGCGGAGGACAAGATGCAGAAGGTCTACACCCCGCTGGAGCTGGCTGGACGCGACATCTACATCAGCGAAGGTTGCTACAACTGCCACTCGCAGATGATTCGTCCCTTCGTGGCGGAGGTCACGCGCTACGATCCGATCAACAAGGAATACAGCCGTCTCGGTGAGTCGATCTACGACCACCCTTACCAATGGGGCTCCCGTCGCACCGGGCCTGACCTCGCGCGTCTCGGCAGCAAGTACTCGGACGCCTGGCACTACGATCACATGCTCGATCCGCGTCAAACGTCGCCCGGCTCTAACATGCCAAATTACCCTTGGCTCTTCGAGAAGTTCACCGACTACGGTTCTCTTCCCTCCAAGATCAACGCCCAGAAAATGCTCGGCGTTCCGTTTCCTGATTGGTCGCCGGCCGAAATCGATTCCGCGGCCAAGGCTCAAGCCAAGGCGATTCAGGAGAATCTCGAGTCGCTCGGCAAGGAAGTGGACGCGGACACGGAAATAGTCGCTCTGATCGCTTACTTGCAACAGCTCGGCAAGTCTATCGACGTGCAGGAGCAAGTCGCCACCAAATAGAAGGGAACCCGCGCTATGTTTCAAAGAGTTGAATACACGGAGTGGCACACGCTCTTCCCCAAGATCGGCTTCGTTCTCTTCTTCCTCGCTTTCGGCATCATCGTCTGGAAAGCGCTCAAGATGGGAAAGAACGAAAGCAGCAAGGCGAGCCGCATGCCGCTCGATGACTAATGTTGTATTGAAATAACACCTACAAGAAAGATTCTAGAAATGAGTCAAAATCCGAACGAAGAAAAAATCCGCGAACATACCTTTGACGGAATCCAGGAGTTCGATAAGAGCCTGCCGAACTGGTGGCTTTTCACCCTCTACGCCACGATCGTCTTTTCCATTGCCTACTGGGTTTACTACCAAAAAGCGGGCATCGGTCTCGACCAGGAGCAGGAGCTCGAAGCGGCTTTCGAGCAGATCAGCGAAAACGTGGCTAAGGCCAAGGCGGAAGCGGGGGTGCTCGACGACGATACCTTTGCGGTCATGGCCAAAGATCCGGCCATCGTTTCAGCGGGGCAGACGATCTATACGCAGAACTGCGCCGCTTGTCATGGCCAGAACTTGGAAGGGGGCATCGGCTTGGCGCTCAATGACGCTGAGTGGAAGCATGGAGCCAATCCGCTGGCCATCAAGAAGGTGGTCGCGGAAGGCGTCGCCACTGCGGGCATGCCGCCTTGGGGACCGGTTCTGGGAGACGAGAAGGTCAACCAAGTCGTGGCTTTCTTGGTGAGCAAGCAAGCTAAGTAGTTTCGATATCGTGGGGCGAGCGTCGGCTCGCTCCAGTTCCCCGTAAAACCATGGCAACGTCCAGCAACACCAAGAAACACGTTCCGAATCGCGACTCGCTAACTGCGGTGAACGACGACGGCTCGCGTTATATCATCCATCCCGCGGACGCGAAGGGGCGGTTTACCCTGTCGCGTCGCTTGGTGGCCTATGCCTTGGTGCTCGTTTACGCGGCCTTGCCGTGGATCGAGATCGGCGGTTATCCGGCTTTGTTTTTGGATACGGATGCCATGCGCTTTCACTTCCTGGGCATGACCTTCGGGTCGCAGGACTTGTGGCTGGCGTTCTTCCTCATATCGGGATTGGGCTTTGGTCTCTTTTACGTGACCGCTTTGCTTGGCCGCATTTGGTGTGGCTGGGCTTGCCCGCAGACGGTGTTTCTGGAGCATGTCTACCGACGAGTTGAGCGTTGGATAGAGGGAGATGCGGTTAAGCGCCGCAAGCTCGACGCGGCCGGGTGGGGCTTCGAAAGGATTTGGAAGCGTGGGCTCAAGCATGCTCTTTTCGTTTTTTTGTCCCTCGCCTTGGCTCACATGTTCATGGCCTATTTCGTATCGGTTCCAGGACTTTGGAACATGATGCACGAAGCGCCTGCCGAGAACTGGAAAGTCTTTGTATTCGTTTTTGCATACGCAGCTGTCTTGTATTTCAATTTCGCATGGTTTCGCGAGCAGCTTTGCATCGTTATCTGTCCTTACGGACGCTTGCAGTCGGCCCTGATTGACGAGCATTCCATGGTGATCGGCTACGACGAGAAGCGGGGCGAACCGCGGGGCAAAGCTAAGGCGGCGGATGTAGGGGACTGCATCGACTGCAACCGCTGCGTGCAAGTATGCCCAACCGGAATCGATATCCGGCAAGGCCTGCAGATGGAATGCATCGGCTGTTCCGCTTGTATCGACGCTTGCGATACGGTGATGGACAAGCTCAAGCGTCCGCGCGGTTTGATTCGCTACGATTCGATGGAAGGCCTGGAGGGCCGCAAGACGAAGTACCTGCGTCCTCGCATGATTCTCTACACGGTGTTGCTCCTGATCGGTGCCTCCGTCTTGCTCTTCTCCCTGCAAGGCTTGGGCGACGCCACGATCACCGCTTGGCGGGCTCCAGGTTCGTCGTATTACGTGGACGCGGATGTGGTGCGAAACCAGTTCATGGTTCGTGTGACGAACACCCGAAACGAGGTGGGCAACTACCGACTGGCCCTCGATTCCGAGCAGGCGGGCGTGCAGGTGCGCGGCGTTGATCAGAGTTTCGAGATCGAGAGCAATGGCGACTTGGTACGCCCCGTGGTGGTGCTGGTCGACAAGGCTGATTTCAAGGGGCCGTTCTCTATGACCGTTCGGGTTTTGGATGACGAAGGGGAAACGCTCATGAAACGTCCGCTCGAGTTCATAGGCCCGAGCTTAAGCTTGCTGAAATAGAATGTCTGAAGGATCGAAAAAGAGGAACAGAGGCGGTTGGCGTACACTAGGGATTTGGGTCACGCTCGCATTCGTGGTGGTGATCGTGGCTTGGTACTTCCTCATCAAGGTCGCGTCCGAGAACGCGATGGAGCCGATTCCTCTGGAGCAATCGAAATGATCGACGACGGAAATCTCTACGCCTTGCTCAGTCCGCTCGCGGCTTTCGTCGCCGGCGCTCTGGTGAGCTTGCACTGCGTAGGGATGTGCGGGCCGTTGAGCTGCGCCTTGATTGGTCAGAAGAAGGGCCGCTCCGCGTTGCCGGCCCACGGCGTGTATCACTTGGGCCGTTTGCTGTCTTACACGTTCCTGGGAGCGGTCGTGGGCGCCTTGGGGAGTGGTGTGGTTTCTTGGGTGGGGGACAATCCCGCTCGTTTTGCACCGTGGGCGTTTGCCGCCTTTTTCGTGGCGTTGGCATTGAACTTGGATGGCTTGTTTACCAAATGGCAGGCAAAGTCGGGCATCGGCCGTGGAATCGTGCAGCGGGCGTATCGGCTCTCCGGAAAGGCCCGCGCTTTCTCTTTGGGGGCCCTGACGCCGCTGATTCCCTGTGGCCCCTTGTACTTGATGCTATGGGCCACCACCATGAGCGGATCGGCAAGCCAGGGGGCTTCGGTCATGTTTTGTTTCGCGGCCGGAACGTTGCCGCTGATGCTACTTGCTCAGAGCGGCTGGGCATGGTTGTCGCTGCGGATGGATGCCAAGAAGCTGGCCTACTTGCGGCGTGGCGTAGCCTTGCTGGCGGTTGGGCTGTTGTGCATGCGTGCTTTCATGGGGACGGATGCTCAGGCGATCGTTTCCGGAGAGGGAATATGCAAGTAGGGCGGCAGGAATCGCGTCGCGAAAAGGTGTGCCAGGAAGTCGCGTGCGAGCATTGCGGCACCCGCTTCCAGCCTGTGCAGGCCGAGGAGAAATTCTGCTGCTCGGGCTGCGAGTACGTGTATCGAATTATTCATGACGAGTCCTTGGAGCGCTTTTACGAGCTGCGCGGAGAGGTGTCGCGTCCGGTGGGATCCAGCGTCTTCGAAAACAATGACTACCCATGGTTGGCAGCCTTGGTCGAGGTAGCGGAGTCCAAGGGGAAGCTTGCCCAGCTGAGCTTGGCTTTGGAAGGGATTTCTTGCGTGGGTTGCGTTTGGTTGATCGATCGCGTTTTTGCCGAGGCGAAAGGAGGCGTGTCCTGTCGCGTCAATGTCCAGTATGGCACGCTCGATCTGGAGTGGGAAAGCGGCGTGTTTGACGTCTTGGGTTTTGCGGGGCGAATCAAGCAGTTTGGCTACCGGGTTTGTCCGGCTCGAGAAACCAGCGAGTCGGAGTCGCGCAAGGTGGTTTGGAAGCTGGGCCTTTCGGGCGCCTTCGCTCTCAATGGAATGCTGTATACGCTACCTGGATACTTGGGAATGGAGGCCGACTTTTTGGTGGCCAGCCATTTCAATTGGTTGTCGGCTTTTTTCGCGAGCCTGAGCCTCGTCTTTTGCGGCAGCTATTTCATTGCCAAGGCGGCCAAGGCAGCGGCGCAGGGGATTGCCCACTTGGACTTGCCGATCTCCATCGGAATCGTGTTTGCGTATTTGGTGAGCTGGTACGGCATTTGGAAAGGTGACGACCATTTGGTGTACTTCGACTTTGTATCCACTTTCGTCTTTCTGATGCTGGTGGGGCGTTGGCTGCAGGTGGTGGCTATCGAGCGAAACCGGAATCGCTTGGCCGACATTCAATTGAGCGCGCCTGAGGTGGAGATTGAGAGCAGCACCGGCGGTCGGATCAAGACGCGAGCCGACCAGATCAAGGAGGGCGAAGTGTATTGGTTAGCCTCGGGGCAACGAGTGCCGGTTCGTTCCGCCTTGCTCAGCGAGCGGGCGAGTTTGGGGATGGATTGGATCAGCGGCGAATCGGAGTCGCGTATCGTGGAGATAGGGGGAGAGGCTCCCTCGGGCGCGGAGCTGGAGAACCAGTTTTCGGTGCGGCTGGAGGCGCAGGAGGATTGGGGCGATTCGCTGCTCAGCAAGCTGAGCTCTCGTGGGACGCGTGCCCAGGAACGGGATCTGGTGGCCCAGAAGTGGATTTTTCGCTATCTGGTGGTGGCCTTCGCGATCGCGGTCATGGGGGGCGCGAGCTGGTTGGCGGTAGACGGGCTCTCGGCGGGATTGAAGGTTTTTATATCAGTGCTGGTGGTGTCCTGTCCTTGCGCCTTGGGCATCGCCTGGCCGTTCGGGGACGAGATCGCTTTGGCCCGGCTGAAGCAGCAAGGCGTTTTCGTGACGACTCACTCCCTATGGAATCGCTTGACGCGGATCCGCCGCATCGTTTTCGACAAGACCGGTACCTTGACGCGTTCGTCGCTGGCATTGGTTAATCCCGAATGTCTCGAGCGTTTAAGCACGGAGGAATTGTCAGCCCTGAGCGCGCTTTGCTCCAAGTCGCGTCACCCAGTTTCCAGCACAATTCGCGAATGCCTGATGGCGAAGGGGCGATACCGTCCCCAAGGCGCGGACGGCTTGCAGGAAATCGTAGGGAAAGGAGTTGCTCTGCAGGGAAGGGAGAGCGTTTGGCGGCTCGGCAAGCTAGGATGGGCTGGAACGGAAGGATCGGGTACCTTGTTCTCCCGAAATGGTCGCGTTCTGGTGGACCTCAGGTTCGAGGACCTGCCTCTGCCGGACTCCAGTCGAGAGGTCGCCGGACTTAGGGAGGCGGGATTTGAGGTCGTTATTCTGAGCGGGGACCGGGAGGAGAAGGCGCAAGGCGTCGGTCAGGCTTTGGGGCTGGAGGCAGGAGCGGTTTTCGGAAACCTGTTGCCCGAGGAAAAGGCTCGCTGGATCGAAGCGCGCGAGCCCGAACGCACTCTGATGGTAGGGGATGGGGCCAACGACACCTTGGCCTTCCGGTCGGCCCTCTGCTGCGGGGCTCCGGCCAACGAGCAAGGCATCGTGGCGGAAAAGGCCGACTTTCACTACCTCGGAAACGGGATTGGCGGGATTCGCCGTTTGTTGGCGATTGGCAAGCAGCGTCGTCGTGCGGTGCAGTGGCTTATGGCCTTCGCTCTCGCCTACAATCTCTTCGCGGTAGGGCTGTCTCTCGTCGGTTGGGTGACCCCTTTGATTGCCGCCGTATTGATGCCAGCCAGCTCTGTGGTGAGCCTGGCGATCGTGTGGGCGGTATTGGGCAGCCGCGCCGCCAAGTAGTTGCTGGCCCGCGGCTGCGGCGTCGCTGCAAAGCGGAGAATGCGTCCCGCATTCGCCCTGAAGGCCCGCTCCAGAGGGTCCCAAAGGCAACCCTCGCAGGGATGAATTCAGAATAAGATAAAAAAATACAAGTTTATCATCAAATAAGCTTGCGTACTGGAAAATCGGTCCTAGGTTTATCTCCAGTTTCAAGCGCTCCGCTAGACAACTAAGCTCAACAAAACTCATGCTCAACGGAGCAAAAAGGCACACAAAGAGTTACTCCAAACGGGCGAGGTTTTCTAGCAGGAGCGAGTGAAACTGAAAGGCGGTTTCGCCTTTGAATTTCTGTCAGGCAATATACGAGCCAAGTTGGATTAGGCACAAGCGGGGAAGCCTCTTTAAGGGGGCTTCCTTAGCTGACAGAGATTCAAAGGTAAATTTCCTCAAACAGTTTCTTGGTGTAAAAGCGTTGTTCAATCGCACCTGCAGGCGGGGCCTCGGTCATCGTCTGCAGGTCTTTTTGCTTCAGGGGATAGGTAATTCCTGAAATTCAGTTCGTAGTATCTATAGAAAGCGAGATATAGTTACAAAAAAGTCTTTATTGGGTCGTATCTGCTATCCATAACTTGGGAAATTAGATCTACTTATGTTCGGTTACGGAAAAATGGCCAATTACGCGATCGCCAGCCTGAGCTATCTGGCCGCGAACTACGAAACGGAGGGGTTCAAGGCGAATTCCCAGAGGATTGCGACGGCTCGCAACCTCTCTCGTCCTTTGGTGGGCAAGCTGATGTCCCAGATGTCGACGGCCGGCTTGGTCAACGGCACGCCGGGACCGGGCGGAGGCTTTTACCTTTCGCGTCCACCCAGCGACATCACGCTGCTCGAGATCGTAAAGCTCTTCGAAAAAGTCGAGGAGTCCTTGATGTGCCCCTTTGGCCCGGGCTGGTGCGGCAACGGCGATCCTTGCCCTTTCCACTACGAGTTGGAGGACAAGCGCGACGAGATGATGGCGTGGTTGTCCAACACGAACTTGGAAGTTTTCACCAAGCACCCGGTCAAGCCTGAAAAGGGGTTTTGCGAGAGCTGAGCGCTTCTCTGCACCAGAGGAAAAACCTCCGGAATCAGGTCGAGCTTGTGGCCCCACGCCGAGACGGCTTAGGGCACGCTGCATGCCACTGCCGTCCAAGGAGTCTTTTTTCGTGGATTGGGTCGACTTGGAAGTCGGCCCTCTAGGTTTCCGTTCAGGCAATTGGCGCCCTTGGCTTGTCCTCAGTGGAAATCGTCTCGGTCTCCCAGAGTGCGGGTCCGACGCACGTGAGCGTAGTTGAGGAGGGCGACGAATCCGGCTCCGCCTACGGTGTTGCCGGCGATGGCGAAGCCCATGAAGTGCAGCATCGAGCCGAGCGTGAATTCGGGGCTGGTCAATCGGGCGATAAAGATTTCGACGCTGCCAGCGATGGCGTGGTGTAGGCCGCCGAGGCCGATCACGAAGGTGACGAGGTAGATGCAGGCCATTTGGCTCAAGTTGGCAGGGGTTGACATGACGAGCCAAGCTCCTTGAGCCATCAGCCATCCAGCCAGGACGCTGCTGATGAAAAGCGGAAGCGTTTCGAAGTGGGTGAGGTGGTGGCCTACTTCGATGTACCCGACTGCCGCGCCGACGACGGGATCGGCGTAGTGGAGCAAGAGGGCGCTGATAAAGGCTCCCAGCAGGTTGCCGCTGAGCACCAGGGACCAAAGGCGGAAGAGGCGGCGGACGGTGGAGCGCCGGTCCAGCACCGGATAGACTGCGGTGGCCGTGTGCTCCGTGAAGAGCTCGGAGCCGCTCATCACGCAAACGACGAAGCCGAGGGGATAGACGAGGGCGGTTACGAAGCGTTCGACGAGCGTCGAGTCCGCCGAGCCGAAATAGGTCTGCACGACCCCTACCGCCATGGCGGAGAAACCGAGAATCAAGCCCGCGGCGATGGCTGAAATGAAGAGCGAGAGGGATTGGCGATTCAGTTGCTCGAGTCCCTCGTGAATGGTTTGCTCCAAGGTGTCATCCGGATGGCGGCGAGACTCGTCGGTGCGCTTGATGATGACCGGCACGTACTTCTCGTCCTCCTGCATCTTGGCTTTTGCCCGCCGGGTTGGAGGATCGTTCTGCTTTTCGTCTTTGGGCAGTGGCGGCTCTTCTTCTATTTCTGGATCAGACATGGGTGTGGAACGTTTAGGAGCTAGGCACCCGCTTGCGGAACGATCACGGGTCCGAGTGTGTTGCGTGTGTATGGGACATGTGCGGTTCCTTGTCGAAACGCGAGTGCCGAAGGGACTTTTTTTGAGGATAGTTCGGGGGAGGTTGACGGCTCGGCGAGCGCTTCTAATGTCCGGCCCTTCATGTTCGGTATCGAGATTTTAAAGACTGGAAGGCGCTTGGATGGCTAGGGGCAAGCTTGGTGGTTTGCTGGCTCTGGTGGGAATTATCTGGGGAGCGTACTTGGTTGGGGTCGTTTTCAGTCTGGATTTGAGCGGCTTCGGGGTGCAGCCCCGCCAATGGGAAAGGCTCTACGGCGTATTGACTTGGCCTTTCGTGCATGCCGATCGCACGCACCTGATGAACAACTCCGTCACGCTTGTGGTATTTGGGGCCATTATCTCCCTGCGAAGCTCAAGTTGGCAGTTCGTAGGTCTCAGTATCATGATCACCTTGTATGCTGGCCTCGGGGTGTGGCTGCTCGGACGTGACGCGACCCATATCGGGGCCAGCGGTCTGGTGTTCGGATATTTTGGATACATCATGACGCGAGGGATCTACGACGGCCGCATTAGCTCCATCGTGATCTCGACCGGCGTAATGCTGCTGTTTGGAAGCATGATCTGGGGGATTCTTCCGACTGATGCCCAAGTATCTTGGGAAGGGCATCTCTTTGGTTTTCTCGCTGGAGTCGTGCTGGCGGTACGCAGCAAGTCTAGCCGCTAGCTAGACTGGAAGCTGAGAGATCCAGTACAGGGCGCCGGCTGCGAGCGCGATCAAGGCGGCGCTGGAGCCGCAGCCCACGGACTTGGAAGGCTCAGGATACTCGTCGGGATATTTTGCATGCAGGTCTGCGTGCAGCGCCTCAACCGCATCTTTCGCCTCTTTCAGGCCGAGGCCAGTGGCCTCGCGGTAGCTCTTGATGGCTTCGATCTTTTGTCCGCTCTTCAAGGCGTCCGCGAGGCGCTTCATTTGTTCTTCGTCGAGTTCGTTAGCCATAAGTATCGGTTTTTAGGAGTGAATCTCGCGAGCTTAGGGCTGCGAGGAGTCTTGGCAAATCGGAGGATCGATTTGCGGTGTCACGAAATCCAAACATGAAGTAAAGAATATTTGACAATGATAGGTTTCTGTATGTTCATGTTAAACATACTTAACACGGAGAGTGCTTTAATTAACCTAACCAAGATGACCATGAACACGTCCTATCAAGAGCGAAACAACTGGATCGAGCTGCTGGTGGCCCTTTGGGCCATCGGTTACTATCTGCTAACCTTGGCTACGATCGAGGGAGGAATGGCTGCGGAGCTTTCGTATTTTCTACCCTTCATCATCAAGGTGATCGTGGTCTCGATCGTCGTCGGAATCGTACTGGCGATACTCAATCGATTTCTCAGCAAGGACGCGAACGATGCCAAGGACGAGATGGACAGGATGATCGACCTGCGGGGCTTTCGCAACGCCTACTGGGTGATGTCCATGGCCGTGATGGTGGTGATTTTCATGGCGCTTTTCAACGAGCGAATGACGGAACTTGGGGAGGCGCCTCGCATCGGCACAACCAATCTTATGGTGCATGCGCTTTTCATCGTGGCCTCCTTGAGCGGCCTAGTGCAGAGCGTCACGCAAATCGTCTACTACCGGAAGGGACTGGTCTAGCATGGCGAAGCAACTGCCGATCACTAACAGCATCCGCCGGCTGCGTTTCGACGCGGATGAGATGACGCAGCAAGCCCTCGCGGAAAAGGTAGGGGTGACGCGCCAGACCATACTCGCCATCGAGGCGGCACGCTATTCTCCGACCTTGGAGCTGGCGTTTAAGATCGCGGAAGTGTTTGGCAAGGAACTTGGCGAGGTTTTCCAGTACGTACCTCCCTCTGCAGACGATCGCTGAGCAAATGTTTATTGTATCCAATTGTTGAATATGATGTCTTCTCTGCGTCTTCCGTGACCGGTCCGAGGCAAGGGCTTGGCTAGGCGGGACCGCTGTTGAATCTCGAAATGCGTTGCCAACGTAGCGGGGTGGAGATTATGGCTTGTTAGAGGTTGGTTCACTTACGGCTGGCCCGCTGGCGCGAATCGCCACCATCCTATGACGCAGAGAGACCCGGACACTTTTCCCTTAGACCTCACGATCAGAGTCGGTTGCAGCCTTGCTTACGAAGTAACCGGTTCAGCGAGCTTGTTGCTGAATCTGCAACCCGCTGCGAGCTCCCGCAATGAAGTTGTCTTCCAAGCCCTTTCCCTAGGTAACGAGCTGATCGACAATGCCTTTGTGGACAGCCACGGCAACCTCGTTCACCGTGTACGTTTGCAGCCAGGCAGCAATGCGTTTAGACATGATGCCATCGTGCGAGTAAGCTCGCATCCGGACAATTACGACCTGCTGGACCGGACGCCTTTGGCCCCGGCAGACATTCCCTCCGAACTGCTTCGATATACCTTGCCCAGCCGCTATTGCGACTCGGATAAGCTCATCGACTTCGCCTGGCAAAACTTCGGCTACATCGAGCACGGTTGGCCGCGCGTGCAGGCGATCAGCAATTGGGTTCACGAAAATATCGAGTACCGCTACATGTCAGGGCAGGCGGACCTTTCCGCCTGGGACGTGTTGCAGCGCGGATTCGGGGTATGCCGCGATTTCGCTCACTTGGTGGTGGCGTTGAATCGGGCTTTTAATGTCCCCACGCGCTACGTCACCGGACACTTACCGGACATCGGCTATCCGGAACCGGACGGGCATATGGATTTTCATGCCTATGCGGAAGTCTACCTTGGCTGGAACTGGCATACGATCGATGCGCGCTTTAACGTGCCGCGCATCGGGCGTGTTAAGCTTTCCTGTGGACAAGATGCGGTGGATGGCGCGTTTTCCACTATTTTTGGCGGTGCGGCTTTGACTTTCTTTCATGTCTGGGCGTATCAGGTTCCTCGGGACAAGGTGGGTGTCGGTGACCCGATCGACCTCAGCCTACGCTTGGACAATCAATACCATGTGGTACGCGACACGGATTGTTGAGGGTGAGTCGCGAATGTGGTTTCGAGTATTGAGTTCGATAGGGGACATTCTGATCTAAGCGATCCCTGCTTTGCAGCTCTGGCGGCATCGGATTCTCCAAGCAGTCCGTTTTGCTCGAGTTCGCATCGCACCTCCGCCATTGCTTGTTAGGTCGTTCGATTTTCGAGCATGCGCTGACCGATGGCGCGGCCGAGCAAGCCGCCTTCTTGAGTATCGGTGTGGGAGTGGGAAGCGCCTAGCACGCGGCGCCACATCACCCACGTGGCCACTGGGGTAGGAGGCGCTTCGGCGGGAAGCTCGAGGATGGGGAACTATCTACGTATCCAGCCAGTAAGGACGAGGTCGGGACCAGTGTGATTTGGCACGTTTGGTGATGGTTTAGCTTTGCTGTGTTACTTCGTGTAAAAAGGCTGCAGTCATTGGCAGCGCCTCAGCCTTGGACTCCTCACCAAGCATCCTTTGGCAATTCGTGCTCGTGAGCTTAGCCTGCAACTGTTCGAAGCCAGATGTGAAAAGGAAAGTTTGCCGGAAGGAGCGGCTGAAGAGCGCACGGCTGCCTACCTGGTGGTATCGGTCGCCAAAGCAGCCGCCAAACTTGCGGGAGCTCTCGACTCCCAGGGGTGGCTGCCAGACATTGATAGCTGTGGGATGATCGTAACTCGATTGAAACGGGTAAGAGTCTGTCTGGACGATGCCCTGACCGCTCTGGAATCTTGTCGGGAGCGGAGGCTAATCGACTTTTGAACGATAGGGGTGTTGGCTGTAGATGTTATCGATATCGCGAAGGTGGCGGACGCCATCATTGCGGAACTCCGTACTCGTCTCGAAGCAGGCTGGTGAGCGAAGCCTTTGTTGACGTTTGTATAGTGCTCTGGCTCGCCTCACTTCATCAGCCCTGATCTCAGAGGAGGAATGTAGTCAGAACGATGGCGGCTAGGATTTTCCAATAGTGATTCTTCCAAAGGGATTGAAAGAAGCTCAACAGCGCGTCGCTTTTTCCGAAGGCTGCCGAGAGGTAGGCGAAACCGACTAGGAGGAACAGAATGAAGTAGAATGGCCAAGTGACGTTCAGCTCGAAGGCTGTTTGGAAGTGACCATGCGTCGCGTTGGCGAAGGCTCGAGTGAGGCCGCAAAAAGCGCAGTCGTAACCGGTGAAAGTCTTGTAGACGCAGGTGGTCGTGTGCCAGTCCTCGTAGCGGTAGTAGTAGGCCCAAGCGAGGGGGAAGGGGAGTAGCCAGGCGATGCCCAGTCCCAGT
Organism: Pelagicoccus enzymogenes; assembly: GCF_014803405.1. Classification (NCBI taxonomy): domain Bacteria; kingdom Pseudomonadati; phylum Verrucomicrobiota; class Opitutia; order Puniceicoccales; family Pelagicoccaceae; genus Pelagicoccus; species Pelagicoccus enzymogenes. Next base: position 17,908 of record NZ_JACYFG010000061.1, on the reverse strand, counting down.
CTTTTTTTGCCAAGAGGTCTCTTGCTCGCGTCAGTCAACGGTGATTTCTTTCGCGTAGAGTGGAAGCTCGTCGACGTGCGTTTCCGTCCAAGCAGCCGCGATAGCGTTCAAGGGACTCTTGGTGTTGTAGCTTTGGAAACAGATCATTTCCGCAATTTGGGTGACCAGAAAAGGGAGGGTTTGGCCGGCAGACCAATGGTCGCCGATGCAGATTTTGGTGGGGTCGATATTTGGATGGAAAACAGGCGTGAGCATGCGGCAGAAGGGGGCGCGGCGGGGATATTCTTGAGGCAGGAAAATTTCGGCTTTGTGCAAGGTCGAAGGCGTTTGCCCTCTTTCTCCCTCTGGTGAAAGACCCGGTATCGAAATCTCGAATACGTACCGTTCGGGTGGGGTGCCTTCGGTTTCGATGAGCTTGATCGATTCGTGGGCTGCGAATGCCTGCTGGGTTTTTTCGTAGTCGGCGGCGAGTCTTCTGATTCGAGGGTGCATGTCAGTTTCCTGAATTCGTGAGAGTGTAGAGGAAGGCGAGGGCGGCGATGAGAAAGATTTGGGCGACCCCGACTGTGAGTCCTAGGTAGCAGAGCGTCCGGTTAATGCTGGGAAGCTTTCTGATGAGCGCTCGATTTTTCAGGGTCCAAATTCCACCTACCAGCAATCCGAGGACGCTGAGAATAGGAATCGCATTTGCGACGAATACGAAAGTCGCCTTCCGTTTGAGTTCCTTCTTCCTTTTCTCGTAGCTTCGGTCCGAGCCGAACTCGTCCGAGTCCGTTGGCTTTGCCGACTTGAACACGGTGCCGCAGTGCTTGCAGCGAAGCGCCGAGGACACGATTTCTTGAGAGCAGCTGGGGCAGGCTTTGGTTTCCTTGCCCCAGTAGGAGACGGGAATTTGGTTGTCGCTCCATTTTATGGTCTCCGCGGAGTTCGTGCAGCCGTAGATGGCGCAGCCATCGTTTTCTTTCCAGCAATCCGCGTGGTAAAGCGTCCGGCACTCGCCGCAGCTCTCGGACTCGTCTGTTTCGAAAACGCCAGTTTGGCAGAAGGGACAAGTGGCGACTTCCCTTTTTTCGGTTCCGTCGGGTTCAGTGCTTGGGGTCGTTTCTTCCATCGAGTCGCTGAGGAGTTTTCGAGTTATTGCTTGCTTTCGAAAACGAAAACGGTGTTTCCGATTTCGATGGAATCGCCCTGCCGGAGGCGGGACCTTTGGATGGTCCTGTTGTTTACCTTCACGCTTTTGGAGCTGCTTTGGCTCTCTATTTCCGAATATTCGCCCACCGCTCGGATCGTGGCATGATGGGGAGCCACCGTTTCGTCGTTGAAGAGGTAGATGTCGGAGCTGGGGGAGGAGCCGATCTTCATGATGTCCTTGAACATGATGAACTCCTTGCCGGCGAGGGGGCCCTTTTGCATACGGAGCCAAGAGTCGCGGGCCAGCAGCTCCACGATACCGATCATGGCGCCGATGGAAGCGCCCACCAAGCAGAAGCTCACCAAGCGGCTGATGCGGGCCGTTTCGTTTTCGGAGCTGAGCAGGATCAAGTCGACAGGATCGAACAAGAGTCCGCCCAGCAGCCCACCGAGGATGCCTCCAAGCAATCCGTAGAGAACGAGTCGGCTTGAGCGCAATGCGAGGCCTTGGCCGAGGCCCATCGCCATCCCGGCCAAGGCCCAGGAAAAGGCGCGCCCCGCCATTTGAATGACGAATCCAACAGTGGACAAACCAGTCCCGGTATCCGCGGTGTTTGACATCGCGAGGCTGGTGATGGGGTCATAGGCTATGTTTGCGATGATGCTGGAAAGGAAACCGCCGATGAAGCCAGCGACTAAGCCGATGCCACCTGCCAACAACGCTCTGCGAGGAAGGCGGCAGAGAATGCCGTCAGCGGCTCCAATCGCAAGACCGACGAGTCCGCCGACGATCGCGAAGATAAGGCTGCCGACGGTTTCGTTGCGGATGCTGAGCTCGGCGATATCCATCGAGGCGCTCTCCGCATCGAGAGCGGGCGGAGAAAGGTCGACGTACATCGCGATGGGAAGCTGCTTTTCGTAGTTGGCGTAGTATTCCAGGTGGACGCCGATCTCGCGGCCAGGGACCAGCTCCGAAAGAGGGATTTCGGCGGTGGAGCTGCCGACTCCCTCAAGCTTGTGCCACAACCAGATTTGCTCACCGCGGATGCGAATCCAACCGTTGTTGGCGAAAGTGATGTTGACCGACTCCTCGCCGCCCCAAGAGATTTCCGGGGAGTTCCGGTCCGTGAAATTTACCTCCTCGATTTCGCCTTGGATGTAGATGTAATCTGAATACACGGGGTCGATCAACAACCAGGCGGCTGCCGCGGCTAGGGTGCCGACGACCATGTAGACAAACCAGTTTTGGTAGAACCAAGCTCGCTTGCCTTTCTTGATGCCAGACTCTCCCTTGAGGCTCTTTTGTCGGTTGATGAAAGTATCCACTTCCGGGCTCATCGCGTCGCTGCGCGTGATGCGAATCGTGGCGTCTTTTTTGAAGGAGGGTTCTGTGCTATTCATCGTTGGCTTCCTTGGTTGAAGTGTCGGAGGCAGGGGCTTCGTCGTTCAGAAGGTCCTCCACTTTCAGCCCGTGTTTGCGGGCTCGCTCCAAAATCTCTAGTTCGAGGGCTTGCATGCGCTCCAATTGAGCCTCGTAGAGCTTTCTCTCTTCCTCGGCGAATTGGGAAACAAGCTTGTCGGGTAGGGGCCACTTGTAGACGCCGACTCCAAGCATTACCGGTTCGCCCTCGATATCGACGGGCACAGGGTAGTATTGCATCAACTCGGGCGGGGAGCGCCGTTCGAAGATTTGGGTATAGCCCCAGAAGCCGACCAATCCGATGAAGCCGAGGCCGATGATAAAGATGAAAAGATAAAGGTAGCTCGATACTCGGTTGTTGAGGTCGTCGATCGCCTGCAGCGTTTGCCCGAGCCGGTCTTCAATCGCTTGGTTGGAAAGAGAGCTGCCGGAAGGCAGTGAAGTCGCTGGCGATTCGGGGGCTGCTGGCTGGATGGGACACTGCAGGCTTTGCTCGTGACGCTCGATCCAGAAGCGATCCAAATACTGGATACCGCTTGCCGAATTGTATATGACTGCTGTCTGGTTCTTGAGAGGGTCGGTAACCAGAGCTATTTGCGTTGCCGAAGAGAAGAAGTTTTTCTGGATGAATAAATCCATCTCGGAGAAGGTCACTCCGAACCCAGGGTGAGAGTGGTACCAGCCGACGATCGACTTCTTGGGGTACTTCTCGTCGAGTTGCTGGTAGATGTCGTTCCAAGTCTCTTGGGTGAAGGTAACGTGAGTCGCTCCCTCTTGGGCTTTTCCAGCTATCACAGCATCGACCACGAGGAAAGGGCCAGCCTCGTCGCGAAACGCGTCGCCCACCAGCACGCCGCAGATCTCCCGTTCGAGAGAGCTCTGAGCGTGCGATACGATGCTGCTGAAGGCCTCCTTTTTCATGGAGACCCGCAGGGCGGCCCGGGCATCGACCGGCCCGGGGAATTTCCTCTCTTTCAGATTCTGGAAGCTGTCCTCCGAGTCTTGAAGCTCAAGGGAGGAGGCTTGCTGATCGGCAGAGCGCGTCTTCCCGTCGCCCCTCCTGTTTTTCTTAGGTTTAAACATGGGACTGGAAGGGTATTTCGGTGAGGTCGATTCCGATGCATTTCTCGGAATTTCGAAGCCACAGAATTTCGTTTTCCGGCAAGCCGAAGGAGCTGACTGTTTTGTCCAAGTAAGGGGAGTCGGGTCCTAGGGAGTGCAGGTACTCCGGTATCTTTTCCACCTCGCATCGGGAGCAAAAGGTATCCGAGACTGGAATTGTTTCGGCGTTCACAAAGCACTCTGTCATTTGCCCGCACTGAGGGCAGCTTGTGCGCGACACGATCTCCCGGTAAATATCGAGGGCCTCGACTTTGCCCAGCCGCTTCTCGCCCCATTGGAAGATCTGCCGCATTGTGGAGCGGTTGCTCAGGTCGTGATCGTTGTGGATCTCCGCTTGTTCGTAGTGCAGGTCGCAAGCCGGATTGATGCTGTATTCGATTTTGTAGGAATTGTGAGCCAGCCCTTCGAAGAGGAAGCCTTTGCCGATGATCGATTCCAAGCCGTGCAGGTACTTGAGCACCTCCTGGGCTTGAATGGCTCCGATGACCGAGGAGGTAGTGGGAGTGGTGGGAACGCCTCGGTTGGCGAGGGCCCGCCGAGCGTGGAGCGAGCATGATTGGCGATTTTGGATGAGGTCCCAATCGACCTTGCTCATCGTGCACTCGTAGCAGGCGGTTTGGGGCGCCTGGAATCCGCGGGCGACTCCGTTCAGAACGTCGATTCCTCCATCGATCCAAGGGCGGCCCACATAGGTGCAGGCCCGGTTCACGAAAATCCGAGCTTCGCGGTTGTCCAGGGCTCCGACCACGATGTCGGCCCAGCGAAACAAACCGTAGCCAATGTCCGACTGGATTTTGCCGACGTAGGATTCGACCTTGATTTTGGGATAAAGGTCTTTCGCGCTTTTAGCGGCGCGTTCGGCCTTGAACTCGCCTTCGTGTTCGCTGCGAAACAAGCTCGATCGCGAGAGGTTGCTTTCCTCGATGCGGTCCATATCGACGATGGCAAGGTGACCGACTCCCAGGAGAGCCAAGTTCTTGATCACCTCGTTGCCGAGGGCTCCCGCGCCGACGACCAGCACCTTGGCTGAATCGAGCGTCTCCTGCTTCCACCAATCGATTGATTCGAACCGGGAGAAGCGGCTTTCCTTCAGGGATATCGATTCCCCTTGGCTATCGTTGGACTGCATGCGGTAGGCGGGCTCCCGCAGTGATCTCGGGCTGAAGTCGCAGCTCGTCGCTGTCCAGCACGCCTGCATCGGACAATGTCTGGTCGTCAAGCAGCTGGCGTCCTGAGGACCGATGGTGGAGCTTGTAGCTCATGATTTGGCCGTCTGGACTGTTGATGGGAAGGCTGAGCTTCTGCACGAGAACGGCGATGATGCGACTCACCGGCACATCTTCGGGCGCTTCTACCGTATTTCTTCTACTGCCGGATACATCGGTAATGGATAATGAGAGCATGGCGGGGAATGGAGGTATTTCAGTATGCGAAAAGACCGATGATCGTAAGGAGAACGAACATGCCGATGAGGATGCCGTTCCAAATGGGTGGCACTAGGATTGAAACTGGATTCCCTCTCCGTTTGTTGAGCGAACCGATTCCGAAGGAAAGTCCAGCGACTGCGGGCGCGAGAACGAGGAATATGATCAGGAACCCGGCGAGGGTCTCGTACTCGTCTTCAGTCATCGTATCGAACAGGGGTGCCGTGTATCCGCCGAATATGACGATGAAAAAGAAAGTGGCGATCCAGGCCATGATGTAGGACATCCGTCTGCCTTGGATCCTTTTGGGGGTCATCACTTCCGGCTTCGCTGAGGCGCAGCTCGGACAGAGCACAAGGCCATTCGGATAGGTGAAGGCGCATGTGTTGCAGATGGGCGCGTCGCAATGCTTGCAGGCCGCCTCCGCCTTGACGCTGGGGTGGGAACGGCAGGCGAGCACTGGATTCCCCTCTAGCTCCGGGCTTGGCGTGAGTGGCTGCACCTCTGGGGATTTGCTGGCTTCACTCATCGTTAAACGCCGGCGACTACCGAAAGGATTGAGATGACATTCAGGAGGATGATGATACAGCCGATGACCTGGGCGGCTGTCGCTTTGCCGCGACCGGACTGCCTTGGATCCTCGTCCATCTCCTTCTTCGCTTTCGATGCCTTGTAGATCGCGATGGGGCCGAGGATGAAACCGAAGCAGAAAATGCCGATGATGGCCATTATGAGGGCTTCACCAGCTTGTTTGTTCGGTATCGTTTCTTCTTGGTCTAGATTGACGGGAGCCTGGCTGTCGACGGCCATGACTTTACAGGATCCGCAATACTTCTCGCCGTTGATTTCAACGAGGCAGTCTTGGCAGAAGGGTTCTTGGCAACCGGTGCAGCGAGCATCGGACGGCGTTTCAGGGTGGTTTACGCAGTTCATAGGTTGAGGAGGGCGAGAAACTTACAATAGAGGAGGGAGAATACGTAAGTGAGGTGCGCATCTTGGTCAATCTTGGATTCGCGCGTTTTTATAAGTGCCTAGTTAGTTCGAAATTGTGGTTTGGCGCCTTTGCGGAAAACCGCTTCGTATCGATAAATCGGAACAAGGTACCCTGCCGGATCGCGTGTTTTAATAGTGGATACGTCAGGTCGGTCGGGCGAGCAGTGGCTTCGCTCGCTACCGTGAGCGAAGGTTATGGGGCTCCGTATTGTGAGCAGATGAATGGGAAGTGGTGGGATGACCGTGATCTTTGCCCCTTACTTGTTTTTTTGTTAACGGCCATTGCGTTCTGGCCACTGGGGTCGGGTCTGTCCTTTCATGGGGCATGGCATTGCGAATCGACGAACAGGTAATCCGAGGCGAAATCGACAACTGTGAACGTGGCCGCGTCGTGGGACGGATCTGGCTGGTGGGCTGGAGCGATCCGGTCGTGCTCGATTTGGCGGGGAATTGTTGGCGGGACCTGGCGGGGCGGAAGCTGGAGTTCGTCAACCCGGAGCCGAAAGGCGCGGTTCACCAAGCGCTGAAAGCGGAACAGAAGGGGAAGGTGGGCGATATAACCGCTTCGCGGAAAGTGAAGGTGCCTGACGTTCCCATGGAGGAGATCGGCGAGTACTACGCGGCGAAGAAGCCGTTCCCGTGGCATTGGGGGAATTCGTTGTATCTCGAGTGGTTCAGCGTGCTGAACGGCCGGGTGGTGATCGAGTCGGCGAATTTTCAGTTGAACATCGTCGGCGAAGTGGCTTGGGAGATGTCGGAAAAGGAGGAGGAGAGCCAGCGTTTGGCTAACGAGCAAGCGATGGTGGGGTTTATGGATACCTTGGCCGACGCGGTTGAATCGGCGGAAGGAGAAGAGGACAATGATTGGGACGCTTCTCCAATGAGCGAGGAGGAGGCCGACCGTATGCTGCACCGGAACGATATTTTGACGGACCGTATCAACGCTCGACTAGAGCGGGAAAGCATCGATTGCGATTACGATCGGATCATAAAGGAGGAGATCGAGCGCCTTAGCGGCGAAACCAAAGAGCCCAATATCGAGTGGATGGAAGAGGCTATGGATGTTGGGGAGGAGGAGCTGAGCTTGAACATGGAGGTCTTTGGCGTCGAGGAGCATGCCTTGTCGGAGCGGGCCCGGGAGCTGACTTTGCAACTGTTCAAGGCTAAACGCGAGGGGCAATGGGTGCCCGATGGAGCTCACGAAGAGCATCCGGCTGCCTATCTGGTGGAATCCGTAGCCAAGGCGGGCGTGAAGCTTTCTGGAGCCCTCGATGATGTGGATTGGCCGCCCTGTTTAGATAATTGCGCTATGATCATCGCACGATTGAAGCGGGCGAGAGTCTATCTGGATGATGCTCTGACCGCCTTGGAGTCTTGCCGGGAGCAGCAGCTCATCGACTTTGGATCGATTGGCGTGGTGGCAGTGGAAGTCATCGATATCGCAAAGGAAGCTGACTCTATAATAGAGGAGCTTCGCGCTCGCTTGAAAGAGGGATGGTGAGTGGATCCGGCCGGTCGGCGAGGGCAAATCGAAGCGGAAAAGGCTGAACTGTCATGGGACGAGCGATGTGCTACCAGTGCAACAGGCCTCAGCAACTGTGCTGGTGCGGAAAGGTGACGCCCATGCCGACGCGCACGAAATTCGTGATCCTGATGCACCCTTACGAGCATCGTCACATAAAACTGAATACGGGGCGTCTGACTCACCTCTGCCTTGCCGATAGCGAGTTGCATGTGGGCGAAGACTTCGATCGCCACAGAGCGGTGCGGGCATTGATCGAGGACCCTGCGAATTTTCCGGTGTTGCTTTACCCGGGCAAGGAGGCCCGTGATCTGTCGAAGGGCGAGCTGCGCGCCGAGGAATTGGGGGAGCGGCGATTGGTGGTGTTTTTGTTGGATGCTACTTGGCGGCTGGCGCGGGGCATGTTGCGCTTCAGCGAGTGTTTGCAGGGCTTGCCCAAGGTTATGTTTTCCAATGCGGCTCCCAGTCGTTACGTAATCAAACGCCAGCCGGAGGCGGGCTGCTTGTCGACGCTGGAGGCAGCTCACGAGCTGCTGCTAGCCCTGGAACGGAGTGGCTTGGACGAATACAGGGATCAGCAGCAGATGCTCGATCTCTTTATGGAGATGCAGGCGTTTCAGTTGAAGTGCGAGCAAGCGAATCGCCGCCCGGATTTCGTGCCGCGGTCGAAGAGGACGTCCGAGGAAAGTCGATACAACCCATCGAAGCGGCGGAAGGTCTTTTGAGTGGCTGACCTTGGGACTGTAGCCCTTTCGTAACCCGGTTGGGCTAAAGCGTAGCGCTGAGCTTTAGCCAGCGTTTCCTCGGTGGAATTGATGGTGGCAATCGCCTGACCCGTACCCTCTCGAATGGGCGCGATATGAGTTGGTTGAGGATCTAGGGACAGTGATCGCGACCAAGGTCGCTCCTACTTCTTGAGATACGGAGCGGTGATGCTGCGTTTGGATTTTTTGAGGCCGGCGAGGTTGCCTTGGTAGAGGATCTTGCCGCCTTTGGGGCCGCCGCCGGGACCGACTTCTACGACGTAGTCGGCTTCCGCGATGAGGTCTCGATGGTGTTCGATGACCACCACGGTGTGGCCTTGGTCGACGAGTTTGTGCAGGAGTCGAATCAACTTTTCGCAGTCGCTGAGGTGTAGGCCGATAGTGGGCTCTTCGAGGATGTAGAGATTGGTTCTTTGGATACCGCGGCTGCGCTCGGTGTAGCTTTGCAGGCCTTTGGCGAGCTCGGTAACGAGCTTGAGGCGCTGGGCTTCGCCGCCGCTGAGCGTGGGGCTGCTTTGGCCGAGGGTGAGGTAGCCGAGGCCGGTCTCGACCATGAGTTGCATGATCTCGCCGAGTTGGCTGTGGAAGCTGAAGAATTCGGCTGCTTCTTCGAATCCCATGGCGAGCACGTCGGCGATGTTCTTGCCTTTCCAATGCAGGTCGAGCAGCTCGGGGCCGTAGCGCGAGCCGCCGCAGTCTTCGCAGGTGACGTAGGTGTCGGGCATGAAGCTCATCTCGAGCTTCACGCGACCGGCTCCGGAACAGGTGTCACACCGGCCGTGGGCGGTGTTGAAGGAGAAGCGTCCGGGCTTGTATCCACGCATCTTGGACTCGGGCAAGCTGGCGAAGAATTGTCTTATGATATCGAATACGCCGAGGTAGGTGGCGGGCGTGGAGCGGGGCGTTTTTCCGATGGGGCTTTGGTCCACTTCGATGACGCTGCGGAAGCCGTTGGCGCCGCTGAGGGAGTCGAAGAGGGTGACACCTTCGTTGCCTTCGATGCTGGGGCCGTTTTTGGCGAAGTCGGCACCGGTGATGGCGTCTTTTTTAGCCTTGATGGCGTAGGCTGTGGCGGGGGCCAGGAGGTCGCGGACGAGCGATGACTTGCCGGCGCCGGAGGCTCCGCAAAGCATTGTCAGCCGGTTGTGCGGGATGCGGACGGATTGTTTCTTGAGGTTGCGGAAGGTGACGTTGGTGAGGGAGAGGTAGCTTGCTTCGGAACTCTTCTTGGGCGTCTTCGGAGAAGCCGCTCCACCTTTTTGCGCCCGCGGAGCGGCCGCGCCACCTTTGGGGAGGGGGCGGTATTTGCCGTTTAGTGGGTGGGGGATGCCGGTTTTTAGGTAGCGGCCGGTTAGGGAATTTTTGTTTTTCTTGAGTTGGGCGACGGTGCCTTGGGCGATGACTTCGCCGCCGTGGATGCCGGCGCCGGGACCGAGGTCGATGATGTGGTCGGCTTGCTCCATGGTGGTGTCGTCGTGTTCGACCACGAGGAGGGTGTTTCCTTTGCCTTTGAGGTTTTTGAGCGTCTCGATGAGACGGTCGCCGTCGCGGGCGTGCAGGCCGATACTGGGTTCGTCGAGCACGTAGAGCACGCCTGCGAGGTTGGAGCCGAGCTGGGCGGCGAGACGGATGCGTTGGGCTTCGCCTCCGGAGAGGGTTTGGGTGGGACGGTCGAGGCTGAGGTATTCGAGGCCGACCTTATCCAAAAACTGGAGACGTTCGTGGATCTGAGCGACGATGTCGCGGGCGATTATTTGGCCGCGCTTGTCGAGCTTGAGCTTCTTGAGGGTGGAGAGGAGTTGCTTGGGATCTTGGGCGAGCAGCTTGGGCAGGGAAATCGTGTCGCCGTTTTTTAGATACAGGTAGACGTGGCGGCTAGTGCGGTTGAGGCGTTCGCCGTCGCATTCCGGACAGATGATGGCTTGGGAGTCGTCGTCATCGCCGGAGTCGTCGGCGCCGATGGCTTTGGCGAGCTCTTCGTCGTCTTCGAGGCGTTCGCGCATCCAGGGGTAGATCCGGCCGTGTCCGCGGCAGGCGGGGCACCAGCCTTTGTGGGAATTGAAGGAGAAGTCCTTGGGGTCGAGCTCGGCGAGGGCCTCGCCGGTCTCGGGGTCCATGCGGGAGGTGGAGAGGTATTGGATGCCTTGTTTAGACGTCTTCGGAGAAGCCGTCCCACCTTGGGGAATTACCAGGGCTGTGCCTTTGCCGCGTTGGAGGGCTTCTTTGAGGTGGCGAGTGATTGACGCCCGCGGAGCGGCCGTCCCACCTTTGTTTACTTCGCCTTTGAGGTCGGCGATGACGACTTCGATGTTGTGCTCTTTGTAGCGGTCGAGCTTCTTGAAGTCGTCGGTGAAGATCAGCTTTCCGTCGACGCGCATCATCTCGTAGCCGTGGTCGGCGATCCAGTTGGCGATGGGCTGGTGGTGGCCTTTGCGGTTGCGGATGAGGGGCGCGAGCAGGTAAAGATGCTTGGCTTTCTTTGCCTCTGGAGATGTAAGGATTTTTTGGAGACGGCTTTGGATTTCGGTCTCGCTTTGGGCGATGAGTGGATTGCCGGAATCGGGGTTGTGCGGGATGCCGAGGCGGGAGTAGAGGAGTCGCAGGTACTGGGCGACTTCGGTGATGGTGGCAACGGTGGACTTGCGGGAGCCGCGGGTGACGCGCTGCTCGATGGCGACGGTGGGCTGGATGCCGGTGAGTTGGTCGAGGTCGGGGCGGGGGAGTTGCTCGACGAACTGGCGGGCGTAGGGCGACATGGATTCCATGAAACGGCGCTGCCCTTCGCCGAAGACGATGTCGAAGGCGAGGGTGGACTTGCCGGATCCGGAGGCTCCGGTGACCACTGTGAATTCGTAGTGGGGAATGGATACGGAGATATTGCGCAGGTTGTGTTCTCGGGCACCGGTGACGGTGAGTGCGGTGGTGGATGGGGTTGTGTTGTTTTTGGCCCACGAAGGGCACGAAGCGTCACTAAGGGGTGTGTTGTAGGGAGTTGAGGCTTCGGCGGCGAGGAGGTGATCGGGTTGTTGCGGCGTGCCTCGAGCGGCAGCCCTACTTCCAAATTCGGGCGCTAAGTATTTGGCGGTCTCGGTGGTGGATTTTGAGCAGGCTTCGGGGGTGCCTTGGAAGACGACTTGGCCGCCTTTGGCTCCGGCGTCGGGGCCCATCTCGATGATCCAGTCGGCGGACTTGAGCACGTCGATGTTGTGCTCAATGACGATGAGGCTGTGGCCGGAATCTACGATTTGCTGCAGCACTGCGAGGAGGCGGCGGACGTCGTGCTTGTGCAGGCCGGTGGTGGGTTCGTCCAGTAGGATGAGGGACCCGGTTTGATCGGGTTGTCGCGGCGTGCCGGGACGGCCCGCCCTACCTTGAAGGTACTTTACGAGTTTTAGGCGTTGGGATTCGCCGCCGGAGAGAGTGTTGAGGGGTTGGCCGGACTTTAGGTAGCCGAGGCCGACTTGTTCGAGGGCGGCGAGTTTGTCGTGAATTTTTGGGTACTCGGCGAAAATCTCCACGACTTGGGCGATGGTGAGCTCGAGCAGGTCGGAGATGGAGTGTCCTTCGTGTTTGATTTCGAGCAGCTCGTTCTTGAAGCGTTTGCCGTTGCAATGGGGGCAGGGCACGTAGACGTCGGAGAGGAACTGCATCTCGATCTTTTCGTAGCCGAGGCCTTTGCAGGGCTCGCAACGTCCGTCGCCGGCATTGAAGGAGAAGCTGGAGGCGGTGTATCCGTTTTCTACGGACGCTTGGAGCTTGCCGTAGAGCTTGCGGATCTCGTCCCAGGCTTCTACGAAGACGATGGGGTTGGAGCGCGGGGTGCGGCTGACGGGGGATTGGTCGACGAGGGTGATTTCCTCGAAGTCGATGTCGCTGTTGATGCTGGCGATGGCGGCGGGGTCTTCGGCGAGGAGCCCGCGTTGGGCGATGAGGTTTTGGTAGAGGACGGCGTTGAGCAGGGTGGACTTGCCGGAGCCGGAAACGCCGGAGAGGCAGACGAAGCGTTGGAGGGGGATGGAAAGGGTGAGGTCTTTGATGTTGTGCTTGGAGGCGGAGGCGATGTGGAGGGAGGGCCCTTCTTTGCTCGAAGTTCTGTTGAATCGCGACGCAAGGTCGCTTCCTACAAATCTGGTTGTGGTGGGGACAGGGATTTGTTGGGAGCCGGAGAGGTATTGGCCGGTGATGGATTCTTTGGATTTTAGGAGCTCTTGCTGGCTGCCTTGGAAGACGAGGTGGCCGCCGTTGGCGCCGGGCTCGGGACCGATTTCGATGACGTGGTCAGCGGCGCGGATCATGGCGTCGTCGTGCTCGACGAGGACCACGGTGTTGCCGGAGTCGGTGAGGCTGCGCACGATCTGGATGAGGCGGTCGATGTCGCGGGCATGCAGGCCGACGGAGGGTTCGTCGAGCACGAAGAGGGTGTCGACGAGGGAGGCTCCGAGGCAGGAGGTGAGGTTGACGCGTTCGACTTCGCCGCCGGATAGGGTGCGGGCGGGGCGATTGAGGGTGAGGTAACCGAGGCCAACGTGGTTGAGGTAGCGGAGGCGGGAGAGAATCGAGGCGCTGGCGATGTCGGCTTGGTGGTTGCTGTCCAATCGCGACGCGAGGTCGCTTCCTACGGATTTTTCGATGAGTGCTTGGAGGTCGGATACGGGGATTTCGTAGAGGTCGGGCAGGCGGTAGCCGTTCCACTTCCAGCAGAGGGATTCGGGCTGGAGGCGCGTGCCGTCGCAGTCGGGGCATTTGACGTAGGCGCGGAAGCGGGAGAGAAAGATGCGCACGTGCATCTTGTAGGTGTTGCGTTCGAGCCAGTCGAAGAAGCCTTTGACGCCGTACCAGAGTCCGTTGGAATCGCTGCCTGCGGGGAGTTTCTGGTAGGCAGGTTCGCCGAAGATGACGATGTCTTGCTGGCGTTGGGTGAGCTTGTTGAAGGGCTTGGTAGTGGAAATCTTGAGACGCTTGCAGGCGCGGACGAGATCGTTTTTGGACTCACCGTAGACTTGGCCTTCGAAGGGTTTGATGAGGCCTTCGGCGATGGATTTTTTGGCGTCGGGGATGGCGAGGCGGTAGTCGATCTCGATGACGCGTCCGAAGCCGCGGCACTTGGGGCAGGCGCCGATGGGGGAGTTGAAGGAGAAGAGGGGCGGGCTGGCGGGACGGTAGGTCTTGCCGGTGGCGGGGGAATGGAGGCCGCGGGAGTGGCGGGCGAGGATGGAGCCGTCTTTTTCGAGCAGGAGGAGTTGGCCTTGCCCGAATTCGAGGGCGGTTTCGGCAGCTTCGAGGAAGCGGGATTTGTGGGTGTCCGCTATTTGGATACGGTCTTGGACGACGTGGATACGAGTGTTTTCTGCCCACGAAGTACACGAAGAGGCACTAAGATCTTCTATACGTTGGAGACTGGGGGCGTCGCTGGGCTTTTCTTGGACGAAAATTCTCGAGTAGCCTTGGGCTTTGACGTTTTTGAGGATTTCCCTCCAGGAGAGCTTTTCGGGCTTCTTGACTTCGAAGGCGACGATGAGGGAGCGGTTGGGGTAGCTTTCCTTGGCTTTTTGCCAGATGGACTGGGGATTGTCATCGTGGATGGGGGCTCCGGTTTGCGGATCGTAGAGGGCGGCGACGTGGGAGAACCAGACTTTGAAGAAGTCGGTGAGCTCGGTCATGGTGCCGACAGTAGAGCGGGAAGTCTTGATGGTGTTCTTCTGCTCGATGGCGATGGAGGGGCGCACGTTCTCGGCGGAATCGAGGTCGGGCTTTTCGAGCAGGTCGAGGAACTGGCGGGTGTAGGCGGAGAAGGTTTCGACGTAGCGGCGTTGGCCTTCGGCGTGCAGGGTGTCGAACACGAGGGAGGACTTGCCGGCTCCGCTGAGGCCGGTGACGGCGATGAACTTGCCGAGCGGGATGTCGACGTCGATGTTCTTGAGGTTGTTCTGGCGGACGCCGCGGAGGCGGATGGAGTCGGGCTTCGTGTTGTTTTGAACCACTGATGTCACTGGTTTGCACTGATGTCGTGCTAGGTTGATGGAAATTGGAAAGACGTGATAGGGGGGAGGATGGGAGTTGCTATTCGCCCGCGGAGCGGCCGAGCCACCTTAGGATGCGGTCAACGAATTGAGGAGGCGGATGTACGCGGTGGTTTGCGATTTTAGGGAAAAGTTTTTGCGGGCGTGGAGGCGAGCGGCGTCGCCGAACTGGAGGCGGAGGGCTGGGTCGTGTGCCAGTTTTTGCAGCGCTTCAAGGAAGGCGGTTTCGTCGCGGTGGGGGATGAGGTAGCCGGATTCGTTGTCGACAAAGGTTTCGCTAACGCCGTTGACGTCGTAGGCGATTACGGGGAGGCCGGACATTTGGGCTTCCACGAGGAAATTGGGCAGGGACTCCTGGTCGGAGGTATGGACGGCGATGTCGGCGTCGAAATAGAGGCTGCGAGGATCTTTGAGCAGGCCGGGGAAGTGGATGCGATCGGCGATGCGGAGCTTTTGGGCTTCGGCTTGGCAGGCGTCGCGGGTGGGGCCGTCGCCGGCGAGGGTGAGCTTCCAGTCGAGGGTGTCGGGCAGTTGGGAGCAGATGCGGACCAGGCGGATCTGCTGCTTCTGGGGACGGAACATGGAGACGCTGACCAGGTGGAGGGGCGGCGGGACTTGGTTGGGCGATCGCGGCGCAAGGCCGCTTTCCACATTTGGGATCTGGGTTTCGAAGTCGCGGATGCAGCCGTTGTAGATGACGCTGGAGGTATCGGGGCGGTGGATACGGTACTCGCTGGCGAGGCGGCGGAGGGCTTCCTGGGAATTGGCGACGAGGTGGTCGGCGTGTTTGAGGGCGTGGCGATAGAGGTAGGGGACCGCGCGGCCCGTGCGGAAGGTGGCGAGGAGCTTGTAGGGGCGTCGCTTGTCGTGGGCGAGCAGGCCGGCGTGGCAGTTTGCCATGCGGCCCATGGGCAGAACGACGTCGGGGGCGAGGCGGGCGAGCAGCTTTTTGAGGCCGGGAGCGAACCAGTCGGTTTTTAGGAGGCCTTGGTTTAAGTAGTGAAGGGTGAAAGGTGAGGATTGATTTGCTTGTGGGTCGAGGGAGCCGCCGCGGCGAAAGACGACGAGGTGAACGTGGTGTCCGGCGTTGGCGAGGCCGCGAGCGATGGCGAGGGTCTGCTGCTCGGTGCCGCCGTTGCGCAGGTGGTCTTGCAGGATGGCGATATTGAGTGGTTGGGAGTTAATGGTGTGGGAAGATTTGGGAGAGGGGGTGAGCTGGGCAAGGATTTGTGAGTGGGATTTTGCGCTCGCGTGCAACCGCTGGGCTGCACGAGTGTTTAAGCAGGTATGAGTCGTGATGGATCAGAAGGATTTTCTTCTATTTTGAAACGTTGGCTGGTGAGCGGTCTGGGCGTTTGGCTGGGCAGCTATTTCGTGGAGGGGATCCACTACGAGGCGAACACGACCTTGCTGATTGTGGTTTTGCTCTTGGGCTTGTTCAGCGCGGTGTTGAAGCCGATTCTGGTCTTTTTGGCGCTTCCTTTCGTGGTGCTGACCTTGGGGCTGGGAATCTTATTTATCAACGCCCTGCTGTACTTGCTGGTAGGCGAGTTGGTGCCAGGTTTTGAAGTGGTAAGTTTCGGGGCGGCCTTTTGGGGAGCGCTGTGGGTAACCTTCCTCAATTTGTTGTTCGCTAACTGGATTGGCGGCAATGCACGACGGTCCTTCACGGTGCGGTCGAATGGCGGCGGGGCCAAACGGCCGACTCGCAAGGTCAAGGCCAAGGACGACGTCATCGACATCTAAGTTCAGCGGGACTGGGATCGCTTTTCGGGCGATTGCGCTAGACACTTCGGGCAGGTGGGGCTATCCCGCTAGGCTTTCACAATCCGGATTCAGATATGGCTGACGTAAAATACGATTTAGTAGTAGTAGGGGGTGGCCCAGCGGGCTACGCGGCTGCAATTCGCGCCGGGCAACTTGGTAAGAAGGTTGCTTGCGTTGAGATGGATCGCGCGGGCGGTACCTGTTTGAATTGGGGTTGTATCCCGAGTAAGGCGCTCCTCAAGAGCGCGGAGCTGATCCACTCGATCAAGAAGTCCGAGGAGTTCGGCATCAAGGTCGGATCGGTCGACTACGATTTCGGCAAGATCATCCAACGCTCGCGAGGCGTTGCGGACCAGATGGCCAAGGGAATCGAGTTTCTCTTCAAGAAGAACAAGGTCGAATACATCGTGGGCAAGGCTCACGTAGACGACGCCAAGACGGTTTCCATCGTCGAAGGAAAGTCCAAGGGCAAGAAGCTCAGCGCCTCCAACATTCTCATCTCCACCGGCTGCCGGGCTCGCAAGCTACCTTTCTTGCCGGATTCCGAGCGTATCATGACTTCTCGCGAAGCTTTGGTGATGAAGAAGCAGCCCAAGTCGGTTGCCATCATTGGCTCCGGCGCGATCGGAGTGGAGTTCGCTTACTTCCTCAATGCGTTTGGCACGGAGGTCACCATTCTCGAAGTGATGGACCAACTCGTTCCCGTTGAGGACGAGGAAATCGCCAAGACCTTGGGCCGCGAGTTCAAGAAGCAAGGCATCAAGTCCGAGCTCGGCGTGCAGGTGAAGGCCTCCGAATTGACCAAGGACGGCGTCAAGCTTGTCTACGAAAAGAAGGGCAAGGAAGTGGAGCTGGAGGTCGAGGCCGTGATCCAAGCGGTTGGCGTCGTGGCCTTCCTCGATGGTGCAGTGAACCCTTCGCTCAATCTCAAGACCGAGCGCGACTACCTGGTCGTGGACGACAAGTACATGACCAACGTGGCTGGCATCTACGCAGCCGGCGACATCATCGGCCCGCCTTGGCTTGCTCACGTGGCAACATTCGAAGCGGTTCAGGCCGTTAACGGCATTTTCGGCGCAGCCAAGCCGCGTCGCGTAAAGAACTTCCCAGGCGCGACCTACTGCAACCCTCAGATCGCCAGCACAGGCGTCACCGAGAAGAAGGCGAAGGAGCAAAAGCTCGACTACAAGGTGGGCAAGTTCCCCTTCGTGGCTTCCGGCAAGGCGGTTGCAGGGGCTCACTCCGAGGGGTTCGTCAAGCTGATCAGCGATGCCAAGACGGGCGAAATCCTTGGCGCTCACATCATAGGCCGCGACGCGACGGAGCTCATCACCGAGTACTGTCTCGCCATGGAGATGGAAGGTACGATCGACGAAATCCACGGTACCATCCACGCTCACCCGACTTTGAGCGAGGCCCTCGCCGAGGCGGCCGCGGATACGCACTCCGAGGCGATCCACATCTAGTCGTTTTTTTCAAGTGGGGTCGTTGTTGCTGCCCGCGGAGCGGCCGACCCACCTTTGTTATTTCTTTTCACCTTTGCCCTCGACTTTCGGGGGCGGGTTTTGAAAAGGTTTCCGCGTTATTTTCTGCTGCTCCCGTAGTTCAATGGATAGAACATTGGTCTCCGAAGCCGAAGATGTGGGTTCGATTCCCGCCGGGAGTACCAGTTGCCGCTCGAAGTGAGCAGGCGATGGCCTAGGTTTACTTGCGATTGCTGTCGTTTTGTTCGGCGGGGAGCGAAG